>CAWVLM010000075.1:0-5376 GCA_963930145.1 Clostridia bacterium | reverse complement strand
AAAAGTAATTGGAAACTGTTGTTTTGTGTTTCTAGCAATACTTGGTCTTTGTGTATCCCTTGCTTATGGCTACTATCATTTTTTTGTTAAAGATATTACGACAGGAACTAACTATATAGACAATCAAATTGCTCTTGATATAGTTGCTTCTGATGACCTTACTGAAGAACAAAAAAATGAATTTGAAGAACGATATTTTATGGAAGCAAACTTTTTTAGTAATGCTAAAAACAATGGTATTGCTTTGCAAGAATTAAAGTTTAATTATTTTACTGATTATTCTTTATCTTCTAACGCTTATCGTTCAACAGGTATGCAATATCTTGGTGATTTGAAACAAAGTGATTTAGTTATTACAGAAACCACAGAACAAGAAGCACAAAGATACGAAAGCACTGCTTTTAGTTATTATGACACGACTAATGGTGTTAGCTGGGAAGGAAATAAATTAAGAACTCAACTAAATCGTGAAAGTGCTTTTACTATTAAAATTGATAACCGTGCTTTCCAGATTCAATTAACAGGTACTTATGAATGGACTACCTATAAGCGTAGTTGGTGGTCTTTATGGCTTTACAATCAACCTATTACAAACATTTTATATTACAACTATCTAAATGTTTTTGCTGATTGTATGGAAGCTATAAGAACTAACAATCAAGGTTATGGCGACTACTATATTACTGTTGATTTAAGCGAATATTTTACTATTCGTGAATACGATTTAGAATCTGGAAAATACAAAGAAGATAATGTTACTGACATTATTAAAAATTATTCAGTTTTGAAATTTCACTATGACGAAAATGGTGCAAGAAACAGCACTCAATCATTATTTGGAATTATTGATTGTAATCCAAGTTATAACATAGTTGAAGAAGAAATTGATACAACTTATTGGCAAGAAAGAATGGTTTACACCCTTAACGAAGATGTCTTCTCTTATAGATATAGTGATGTTTATCAAGGATATTTCTTGTCATTAGATATGGATACTAAAAAGATGTTTGATGAAATGCCTCGTGCAAAAGTCAATATCAATATTGATTTAAACTCTCAATATTTGAAAGATAAAAACATCAATGTTGTTGGACTTGATTATAACGCATTTGAAGGTTTTGAAATTGATACTCTTACAATTAAAGGTAATTCCCAAACGATATATTTACTTGAAAAATCATTGTATGACACTCAATTACAAACATTTAAGTATTCTAATGGATTGACATTTGATATTGCTCAAAACGCAATAAATAATGAATATACGGAGGTGGTTCTAAGAAATGGTACACCTATTTAATCTGCTTTATTTTAATAGTTATTGGTGTCTTTTGTGGCATTGAACTTTATCGTGAAGTAAAAGCAGAAAGCTATGTAAATGGCTCTATTGATATTTCTAATAAGTTCAGTCAAGAATCGTTTAACTATTCAAGCACAAGTGTCGTTTTCTATCACGATTTATATGATGATACAGACACTTATAGTTTTGAAAAAGATTTGTTAAAAGTTGATGATTTTAATGGAGAAAAGAAACAATACAAAGTTATCCTAAATGACTATGTTTTGGTTGGCAGTGAAATAAATGCAGGTTCAGTTTTCTCTGTTGTAAATATGGATTTTTACGATACAAACGGAAATATTGTCTGCAATTCTACTATGAAAATATCAATACAATTTTTAAGCAATAAAACACAATTAACACTCGTAACGACAGGTCAAGAAAGTGCTTCTTTCTTGGAACAATACTTCTCTGACAATGGTATTCGTTTAAGAGTGATTGAAATTCTATAAGGAGGATTATATGGAAACGAAAAAAGTTTTAAGTTTGATATTTAGCCTCCTGTTTGTTGGTGCTTTTACTTTCGTTCTCGTTTGGGGTATTACAAACTTCAATAAAGTTCAAGAAGGTTTATCTGGAACAGGACTTTATACGCAAGAAGATTTGAATAAAGCATACGAAGATGGATATGATACAGCACTTACTGACAAGGCTGAATATGAAGAATTGATTAACAGTTATAGAGATACCATTACGACTTTGACTGACCAAGTAACTCTCTTAACTTATGCTAATCAAGATTGTGAAACTCAAATAAAAAACCTTACTGAAACAAAGCAAGGTTTAGAAACACAAGTTGCTAATTTGACAAGTATTAAGAACCAAAATGAAGCAACAATTACAAACTTAAATGCTGAAATAGTTAGTTTGGAAAAACAAGTTAAGACATTAACTGAAAGCAATGAAGATAAGGACGAAGAAATAGCAGTTTTGAAAAACCAAATTGCAAACCTACAATCTTTAATATCTCAATTACAAACAACTAATGCTCTTAATGTTGAAACTATTAACAGCTTAAATGCTCAAATTACTAATCTTAACGCACAAATCAGCGACTTAACAATGCAATTACAAAACAATTCAAGCAATGTAATCGCATTACAAAATCGTATTGCAGAACTTGAAAGAACGGTTACTTACTATGAGCAATATATTGCAAACTTGGAAAATGGCGAACAAGTTGTAGCAACTTTTGAATTTGCTGGAAGTGTTTACAATATTCAAATCCTTGCAAAAAATAGCATCGCAACCGTAACAACTCCAACTTCTACTGATTATGTAATCTTTAATTATTGGACTGTTGATGGTGTTCAAGTTGATTTGTCTACTTATCAAGTTGAAACAAACACAAGATTTGTAGCTAATGTAACATACAAATATGATGTCAAATTTATGGTAAATAATGAAGAATATGATAGTCAAGTGGTTGTAAAAAATGGTTATCCAACACTACCAGCAAATCCTGTTATTGAAGGATATGAATTTGACGGCTGGACTACTAATGGTGTTGATATTGTAAAACCTAATACAAGTGCTGTAACTATGAATACAACTTATTATGCAAAACTTACAAAACTTCATACTGTAACATTTATGTATGAAGATTGGGTAATGGAAACACAACAAGTTAGAAATGGAAGTTATGCAAGTGCAGTTAGTGTAGAAAATACAAACTATAAGACATTTAATGGTTGGTTGTTAAATGGTGCAAAGGTTGATTTATCTACTTATAAAATTACAGGTGCAGAAACTTTTGTTGCTGACATTATTTACAGCTATGATGTTAAGTTTATTTCTGACGGTGCGACTTACAACTCGCAGATCATAGCGAAAAATAATAAAGTGTCTATTCCTAACAATCCAGTAAAACAAGGTTATGAGTTTGATGGTTGGACTCTTGATGGAAGCAATATTATCAATCTTACAACTTATTCTATTACTGAAAACACAACTTTTGTGGCTAAATTTACTAAAATTCATACAGTAACATTTATTCACGAAAATAATGTAATATCAACTCAAAAAATTAGAAATGGTGAACATGCAAATTTTGTAAATATTGATGCAGGTTATAATATTTTTGATGGTTGGACTATAAATGGTAATTTGGTTGATGTTTCAACTTACGCTATTAACGAAGATACAACTTTTTATTCAAAAATCACTATCAATACTGCTGAATTAAAACGAGAAACTTTTGCAAGTTCTATACCTTCAAAATACGATATTACAAATGTAGTGTTTGATAGATATACAAGCAATAATCAATATGTTGTAAATGGTGTAAATGTTATAAGTGGCTTAACTCCCACACCATTAAATGACGATAATACAATCCAGTTATATGTTAAAAATATGGATATTTATGTGTTGTCAAATATGAGAATTAAGATTGATACAGGAAACAAATTCTTCCAAGCATTTTATAGTGTTCAAAGCATTACATTGAATAACTTTGACACAAGTGAAGTTACAGATATGGCGAATATGTTTTCAGATTGCGAAGTAATAGAAACGCTAGATGTGTCAATGTTAGACACTTCTAATGTTACAACAATGAGCAGTATGTTTAGTCATAACGATAAAATGACTTCATTAAATATTTCAAATTTTGATACAAGTAATGTAACAAATATGCACTATATGTTTGCAAGTTGTGATTTGTTAGAAACATTAGATGTATCTCATTTTAATACAAGTAAAGTAGAAAGATTTGGTGGAATGTTTTCAAGCTGTCCTATGTTGAAGTTTGTTGATGTTTCAGATTTTGATACTTCAAGCGCAACTGACTTCGGCACAATGTTTGGTTACTGCGATAGTCTAAACGGAATAGATGTTTCAAACTTTGATACAAGTAAAGCAACTTCTTTACAACTTATGTTTACAGGCTGTAAGGCTTTAACTTATATTGATGTGTCTAATTTTGATACAAGCAATGTAACAAACTTTTCTGGAATGTTCCAAAATTGTGCATCATTAACTTCAATAGATGTTTCAAACTTTAACACAGATAAAATGACTTCTGTAAATTATATTTTCTATGGCTGTTCTTCATTAAAAACCATTGATGTAACAAGTTTTAAGACACATAACATTACAGATTTCAGGGGTATTTTTGCAAGTTGTCCTTCATTAACAACTATTTATGCTAATGATAATTTCAACACTGCAAAATGCACAAATGATTATAACTTATTTAATGGTTCAAAAGCGTTGGTTGGTGCAATCGCTTATGACAGTTCTAAATTAAGTATTGCTTATGCTAACTACAAGACAGGATATTTTACTTATAAGGCATAACAATTATGATAACGATTATCTTTGCACCACCTAGAACAGGTAAGACCTGTTTTATGACTCATTTGTTAAATATGAGAGCATTTGACAGGGAACGAAATCGTGATATGGCGAGAGAGATAATTAGAAAAAATAATAATGGCTTTAACCTGACCGTGCCTAAACACTGCGTAAGTTCTAATTATAGTATTAGTTTTCGCAAGTTTGGGTATCGGTCAAGGGCGAGCCGAATTATTAACCCATATAGATTGGGCTTTGATAATCCTTTTGTTAAAACACATTTCAATTTACCTTATGAAGTGATAGGAATAACAGAAGCACAAAAATATCTAAATAGCCGAATGAGTATGTATTTTCCAGAGTGGCAGTCAAGATGGTATGAACAACACGGACACAACAATCTTGATATTTATCTTGATACACAAAGACCAATGTTAATAGATGTAAATATTAGAGAATTAGCACAATTCATAGAAATAGTAAATTTAAGATTAAGTTATGATGATTATGGCAGAGTTAATGCTTTAAAATGGAAAATTAGAAAAATAGAAAATAGCCAATTATTTGATAAATATATGGCATCAGGCAAAAAAGATAAAACTTGCTACACCGAAGAAGTTGTTATAGCAGATTATAATGTTTTTTCTCTATATGATAGCCAAAGTTGTAAACCTAAATTTTATGCAGGTCATTTTGAAGAAGATTTTGATTATAACCCAAGTAAACCAACGGAAGAATCG
>CAWVLM010000074.1:0-10833 GCA_963930145.1 Clostridia bacterium | reverse complement strand
CTTATTATTATTCAATATTAAGTCAAAAATGGGTTGTTGGGGCAAATCCTTATCCTCAAGTTTCAATAGATAGCTCAGAACAAGTTTTAACATATACATTAGATGATGATACGGAATTTAATTTTGTAAAAACAGGAGGAATACAATGATCTACACCACCTTCACTTCTTCCACCAGTCTAATTTTATATTTTTCATAAACTTTTGTTTTTACTAAAGCAATAAGCCGTAATATATCTTCAGCGGTGGCGTTGCCTAAATTGATAATAAAGTTTGCGTGTTTTTCTGAGATTTTTCCGCCGCCAATTTGAAAACCTTTAAGTCCGCACTTTTCAATCAGCTTTCCAGCTGAAAGAAGGAGCGGATTTTTAAATATACTGCCAGAGCTTAGTCCTTTGGGCTGTTTAGCCGCTCGTAGATATTGATATTTATAAAACTGTCTTTCAATTTCGCACATATCTTTTCTAGGCAGCATAAATTTTGCTGAAAGTACAAGGCAGCCTTTTAGCCCGCTATCTCTATAGCTTAGCGTTAACTTTTCTTTTTTGATGTTTTGAATTTTGCCATTTTTTAGCACTTTTACTGATGTAATATAGTCAAAGATTGAACTGCCAAAAGCGGACGCATTCATAAAGACTGCTCCACCTAAATTGCCTGGAATGCCTGCCAGTCTTTCAAAACCTGAAAGGCTGTTTTTTAATGTGTATCTAAAAATGACAGCAAGTGGGGTGGAGCAGTTTATGCTTACAACATTATCTCGCCGAGTTATCTTATTTTTCATCTTCTTTGTTGAAATAACTGCCATATCTCTTGCTTTTTCAGTAAAAATCACATTGCTGCCATTGCCTATAACAATAAATTTTATATTATTTATAGCGAGATAGTTATATATAAAAACAAGTTCATTTTCATTTTTAGGATAGAACACAAGCTCCACAGTTGCTTCTGCCTTCATAGTTGTAAGCTCTTTTGCACTTACATTTTCTTTAAATTCTATATTTTGGATACTAAAATTTTCACTCATAGTATGTTTTATGAATTTTTAGCTTATTTGTGAGTGGAAAAACATGAAAAAACTGCATATAAAAAACTATGTTAGAAAATATTAAATCGGTCTACGTAATAGGTGTGGGCGGTATAAGCATGTCGGCAATCGCTCGTATTTTGCATGCAAAAGGCATAGAAGTTTTTGGCAGTGATATAGCACTTAATGATGAGATAAATAGACTCGTCAAAGAAAATATTATCAAGTTTAAGCTTAAAACCGCAAGACAATTTGTCAAAAATTGCGATATTGTTATTTATACATCTGCGGTGAGCGAAAATAACAGTGATATTGCCTATGCGAAAAAACTTGGCAAGCCTATCTATTCAAGGGCAGAGATACTTGGGCAGCTCACACAAGACAAGAAAACTATCTCAATAGCTGGCACGCATGGCAAGACTACCACAACAGGTCTTATTTCGTCAGTGCTGCTGTCGTGCGGGCATAACCCCAATATCCATATTGGTGGGGTTATGCAAAACATAAATTCAAATGTACATATATCAAATAGCAATTTGTTCGTGAGCGAAGCGTGCGAGTATAAAGATAGTTTTCTTTCTTTCAAAAATTATATTTCGGTTATTTTGAATATCAAGCCTGACCACTTAGATTATTTTAAAACAATAGACAACGAATTTTCTTCTTTTCAGAAATTTGTGGATAACACTAACGAAGAAGGCTTTGTAATAGTCAATAATGACGACAAATTATCGCAAAAACTTGATATAAAATGCAACAAAATCACCTATGCCATTGAAAATGAAGCTTTTGTTATGGCACAGCATATTATGATATCAAGTGACGGGCATATCTCATTCGATGTGTATTTTAAAGGAAAAAAGCAGGGCAGAATAAAACTTTCATGCTTAGGCTTGCATAATGTATATAACGCTCTTGCTTGCTGTGGAGTTTGCTATGCTCTTGGCGTGCCATTTAATAAAATTCAAAAGGGGATTGCCGCGTTTAAAGGCATTGCACGCAGGTTTGAAATCTTACAAAAAAATAAAAAAAGGATGATAGTGCATGACTATGCCCATCATCCCGATGAAATAAAAGCGGTTTTAAATTTATGTAGCTTTTTGAAATATAAGAAGGTTGTTGCAATCTTTCAGCCGCATACCTATTCTCGCACACGCGACCTATATTCGCAGTTTCTAAGCTGTTTTGATGCGGCAGATGAAGTGTGGCTTTTGCCAATCTATGCTGCACGAGAAAAGAGAATAAAAGGTGTCAGCTCCTATAAATTAGCGAAAGCTTTAACTAAAAATGGAGTCAAGACGCAATATTTTAGTAGTTTTGACAAATGCAAAGAAAAAATAGAAAGTTGTAAAGAAAAGGGTGTGCTTTTTGCTATCTTAGGTGCAGGAGACATTGCTAAGCTTGCCTATCAATTCAAGAGAAATTAGTATCTATCTATATCTCTATACATTTTTTTTCGTTTTATAATCATTACAAGCGGCAGGGTTAAAATTGCTAGTCCCACAACAACGCCAAGACAAGCGAGTAAAATTATGCCTGTTTTGGTGTTTACAAAAGGTTTTTTAATAAATTTGACAGCAATTTCAAGATCGTCTTTAATATCGCTGACAACAAATTGATTATCATTTGTCTCAACCAAGACATAGTTTACATAGACTTCCACATCATACTCATCAAAATCTGTGTCTACTGTAAAAAGTCGATAGTCACCATATTCTGCCGATGTCTTATCTTGCGAACTTGTGACAGTGCCCTTTCCATCAATTTTTATAGTTATATCAAATTTAATTTTTTCAAATTCAACATAAATTTCATGATTTTCGCTGATATTTTCAAAAGAATAACTGTAGGTTTTAAGGTCATCCTGATTATTTTCAAAAAGTGCAACATCATCTATGAATACGTTTTTGATTTTATAACCTTTGTTTGCGGACATTTTATAACTTGCGTTGTCATCAAATTCAAAAATAGAATTGCCAGCAGGCGAAATTACACCATTTTCATCCGTTGAAGAGATAATTGTATAGGTATTTATTGCAAATTCAGCATAAATTGTGTGATTTTGTGTGATATTTTCAAACGTGTAACCAGTGCTTGCAAATTCCTTTACAGCAGTTTTATCAAGTTCCACGCCATCAATCACAACTCTTGCTAGATGATAACCAGTGTTTGCTGTAGCGGTGTAGAGAAGACTGTCGCCGTAAGTTTGCTCGCATTCTCCGCTTGGCGACAAACTGCCAAAGCCATTTGTGGAAGAAGATATAGTAAAGGTTTTTAAGGCAAATTCGACATAAATTTCATAATTTTTTGTGATATTTAATGTAAAATAGCCATTTTTTATAATATTTTCAAGATTTTCGCTATCAACCTGAGTGCCATTTATAGTGATTGATTTAATAAATGCACCTTGATTAGCACTTAGCGAAAATGTTTTTTCTTGTCCGTAAGAAATAGAAAAATTGCCACTTGGACTAACGCTTCCATGCTCACTAAAGGCAACGTTCACGATAAAACTGTCTATTTCAAATTTCACATAGATGCTGTGGGCTTCGGTGACATCTTCAAATTGGTAACCATTTTGGGCAGCGGCTGTAAGTTCATCATCTGACAAAGCCTTTCCATCAATTTCAATCAAACTTACGTGATAGCCGTCACTTGCCGTAAATGTAAACAACTTGTCCTGTCCATATTCAACCACAACTTCTCCGCTAGGTGATATGCTTCCATTTCCACTGCTAGTTGCCAAGATGATAAAGGTTTGAATTTCCCACTTTGCATACACGTATATATCACTTGCAGGCATGGTCTCAAGAGTGAAAGGTGTTTGATAATCTTGGTCACAATACCAGCCAAGGAAGTTATAGCCTGTGCGTTCTGGGCTTTTGGGCAAAGTTATCGCGTCACCATAATAATAGTTTTGCGACACAATATTATCTTCATCAATAACATAGTAAACATGACGAACAGTTGTATCTTTAAGATGGATTGATTTTTTGTCACTACTAAAAACAAAATCATAACCTTCGCCCTTCAGGTTGCCCGTGTTTATGGTGACAGAGCTGTCGAGAGTAAAAATAGGGTGTGATTCGTCTAGATATTTTGTGAAATCATAGAAATCAACATTTAAAACCAAGCTTGAATACAAACTTTCGGTGATGTTTATATTAAGACTACTTCTAGAATTGTCAATATAATATTTTGTAAATTGACAACCTTTGGAAAGTTTTATGCAGTCAAAAATCTCCCCGCCGTCTTCGCGGTCAGAGATAATCACATCATAATAGGTTGAACCGCTAAAGTGGTTGCCAAGAGAAACTCCGCCATAAAGATTTAAATTGTTTGCAAAAGAGTTGTAATTTTCATTGTCAATAACGTTATATAAAAGGATTGCCTTGCATTCATTATTGCCAAAACCGCCACCCGTGATAGTTATTTCGCCGTCATAATAGGATGCAATAAGATAGGCAAAACTATTGTTTGTGATTGATATTGTGCTTATAATAAGCTGACCATTGGTTGCGTCAAATAGATTGGCATTAGAAGCAACACAATTTGATATTGTTCCGCCTGTTAGGCTTACGAAAGTTACATCAATCAAACTGCCGCTGCCTGTCTTGTTGATACTCGTGATGGTTCCGCCTTGCATATAAAAGCTTGCCTTGCCGCTCTCTGCTATAAGCTTATCAAGTGTGATATTTTGTACTCTAGCGTTTTGTTGTAGGGTAAGCAAGGCACCATCTTGCAAAGAAAATAGGGTAGAAAAACTATTATTTTGTCCGTCAATATAGAGACTCGTTAAACTCAGCCCTTGATAATCTGTTTCGCTTGAGCCAAGAGTAAGGGTGCCGCTTAATTGTATAAGGCTACTTTCATCTTTTAGTAAACTTGTAAGAAAAATTGCCGCATTATTGGTTGCAACTATTGAAATATCGTTCGTGATTTTAAGCGGCTTTGTAAGATAGCAGTCGCTTATCAGCACAATGGTTGACCCGTTTTTGCCTTCATCTATTGCCTCGTCAAGCGACTCATAGTATTGCCAAGACGAGCCGTCGTATATCTGTGCTACATAGCCTTCAATGTTTTGCACAGAAACGCTGCAAATGTTTGAATATAAACTCTTGCCACCCCATGCCTTTATCTGAACAAAATATTTGTTGTCTTCTAGTAAATTTGTGTCAAGTTGCAGTGAGCTTTCTGTCTCTCCCTTCAAAGCCACACCGTTTGATATGGTGTCAGCTGTCTTATACCACTGATAAGAGAGCATAAAACCTGTTGCGGAAACGCTCAGACTATCATTTGAGTATTGTATAACAACTTTTGACGCGGGCAAGTTGGTTATAATTTCAATCTCATCAAGCGGAATAAAGGTATTTCCAAATGTGTCGCAATATTCTTCGGCGGTGCTATTTTTATAGCCATAGACAGTTATTCCGCTGTCAATAGCTCTGACACGATCTGTGCTTAACGACAGACCAATATAGACAGATTCAACTCGGGAGTTTTCAAAGTTACTTTCGCCCATATTTTCAACATAGGGCAGATAAATTTCTTTTAAAGCTAAACAGCCGTCAAAAACATGCCCACTTATATCTTGGTCTTCCTTTTTAGGAGCAAGCTCTGTGACGCTGTCAAGGTTGATAAGGCTTAGTGAAGAACAATTTTCAAAGGCGAAAGCTCCGATATGATAGATATTTTCAAAGGTTACTTTATAAAGATTTTCGCAGTTTGAAAAACAGTAGGAGTTGATTATTTGGCAGCTGTCAGGTATGCTGACTGATTCAACATTGTTTTGATAGAAGAGATAGTTGCCAAGAGCTTGCACGCTTCTGCCATCTATAGTGCTTGGTATAACAAGATTTTCAAAATGTCCTGTATATTTTATAACAACATTATTTGAATTTATCACAAAGAAATCGCTCACATCATCGTTTGGATTGAAAAGCTCAATTGTATAGACGATAGAACTTGCCTTTGTGCTTCCGTTTTCAATTTTTATTGCGATAAACTTGTAAGTAACCGAACTTGCAGCGGTGAGTGGCACTATGTATTCATGGGAATTTTTGTCAGGCGTTGTGCCGTCAGTTGTATAGAAAATTTGATAGCCGCTATCACTTGTCGTCACATTGAGCGTGAAATTGCCTGTAAATTCGGTATATGAGTCCGTGCTGACAGCATTGCCATCGCCGTCTTTAAAAGATAAAACGTCTTGCCCATTTTGAATATTGAAATATTTTAAATCTAGCATTCCATAGCCATAGAATATATCTTTGCCAGGCTTGCCTAAGTCGGTGGTGTTTTCATAAAGCCTTGCTTCAATTTGGTCGGCGGTGAAACTAGGAGAGCCTCCACTCCAATATCTTGAGTCGCTGCATAATAGTGCGATAGCAGCACTCACATGGGGAGCCGCCATAGATGTTCCACTCATATATGCAAGCTCATAATTCTGCGGATTTTTGCAATATGCCGAAAGAATCATGGTTCCAGGAGCAGAAATATCAACGCTCTGCCCAAAATTTGAAAAGTCATCATCAAAGATATAACCATTTTCATCTTGTTTTAATGCTGACACTGTGATAACTTTTTCACTATTTGCTGGCATATAATTTGCGGTGTCAAGTTTGTCATTTCCAGCGGCAACAACTGTCAAAATATTTTGTTCTTGCCTAAGCGATTCAAACCAGCTATCAAGTTGTGAAAGCACAAGTGAATTGCTCACTCCGCCCAAGCTTAAATTGATTGCACAAATGTTATATGTTGAGTAGACCGCCTGTATTCGCTCAAGAGCAAGAATAACATACATCAGGTCTCCGCTTCCGAGAGAGTTTAAAACCTTGATAGGCAATATTTTAACGTTCTCAGGAGTTGACGAGGTTATAATTCCCGAAACATGCGAGCCATGCCCATGGTCGTCTTCAAAACTATAGCCGCTATAAGTTTGCGTTGTTTGATAATAGCTATAACCCACAATTTGACCATTTTCTTCAATAAAACGGTTTTCAAAGAAATAGTGAGATGTGTTTATTCCTGAATCAATCACAGCGATCACCACATCTTCGCTTGTGCCATAAGAGAGCAGATAGTCATTTATTCCACCTGCATTTATAGCTTTATACCCCCAATTTGGATTGCTTGAATAGTCATATTCGATGTCTGAATAGTCAGCGATAGTTATCACTTGGTCAACAATAACTTTTATTTCCTTGTCTTGAGATAATTTTGAGTAGGCATATTCTGCTTGCTCTTCACTTTCATAGCATAGTAAAGAGATGTCCTTGTAGCCGTCAACCACTTCTACTGCACCATAATTGCTGTCAAGCTCGCCAATAGTGATAAGTCGTTTAAGATAGAAGGGCGACTCTTTATTCCTTGCACTATTGAAGCTTTTGCTGCTTAAACCTGCAGATTGACTTTCTTCATTGTCAAGAGCCATCACGGCTTTTTCAAATTGACAGAAATCATCAAGAGAATATTCTTGCACATTTTTTGTTGTGCTAGAAATTGAAAAGAAGGAAAGAATAAAAAAAGAAAAGCACACTAAAAAAATAAAAAAGCTGTAATTCTTTCGTTTAACCATAATATCTCCTTTGACTTTTGTATATATGAATGGGTTATTTTATGCTAATTATTCTCACGTAACTTAAATTTATTTATATAATTATATATTAACACAATTTTTGTCAAATGTAAACGATATAAATTTATCTTTTAAATTAAATTTTTCTTAATATTGTTTTGTAAAATATTGTAAATCTTTTATAATAAAATTATCAAGTTATATTTTGAATTTTTCAAATTTAAAAGGAGATATTATGGACAAAAAATATCAAGCACTTTTCACGCCTTGGAAGATAGGTAATGTGGAAATTAAAAACAGAATTGTTCTTTGCCCAATGGGCGGAACGTCACTCTTTGGTTGGATGGAGCCACATCACTTTGACAAGGATGCTGCAGACTTTTTTATGGATATTGCAAAAAACAATGTTGGGCTAATCATACCAGGTATTGCTCCGCTAAAGAATTTGATTGGCGGGCAGTGGCTATACAAAAGCAAGAAGTCATTTAAAAAACTAAAACCCTATATGGAAGAAATTCATAAAACAGGTGCAAAACTTTTTATACAACTCACAGCAGGCTTTGGACGTTCTTTCTCGGTGCCAAACGCAATGGTGCCTATGCTTAAGAGCAAGGTTTTGAATGCTCTTGTAAAACCTATCATTGATGTAAGATATCTTTGTGCTTCGCCTAGCAAGCTTCCTTCGCGTTGGGCAGAAGGAGTGCTGACAAGAGCACTAACCAAGAAGGAAATTGAAAAGATGATAGACGCCTTTGCAAAGACTGCCAAGCTTTGCAAGGAAGCAGGTGTAGATGGGGTGGAAGTTCACGCTGTGCATGAAGGCTATCTTCTTGACCAATTTACAACAAAATATACAAACTTTAGAAGGGATGAGTATGGCGGAAGCTTTGAAAACCGCTATAGATTTGCGGTAGAAGTTGTCAAGGCAATTAAGGCTGCGTGCGGGCAGGATTATCCTGTATCACTTAGATATTCTGCAGTAAGCAAAACAAAAGGGTTCTGTCAAGGTGCAATTCCTGGCGAAGAATATAGTGAAGTTGGAAGAGATATGGAAGAAAGCTTGAAAGCCGCTAGATACCTTCAAGACGCTGGCTATGACATGTTTGACGCTGATAATGGAACGTATGATGCTTGGTACTGGGCTCATCCACCAGAATATATGCCGCAAAACTGTAACTTAAAGGATGTAAGCGAAGTTAAAAAAGTGCTTGACATTCCTGTGGTC
This sequence comes from Clostridia bacterium, assembly GCA_963930145.1. Classification (GTDB taxonomy): domain Bacteria; phylum Bacillota; class Clostridia; order Christensenellales; family UBA1242; genus Caccovivens. The sequence continues at coordinate 2,011 of CAWVLM010000074.1, read as the reverse complement.
TGTGCTGGCAGAATGGAGCCTGATGTGGCTGCCAAGGCAATTGAAAAAGGCGAGATTGACGCCATGGGCGTTGCAAGACAATTCCTTGCTGATCACGAATGGGTGACAAAATTAAAAGAAGAGCGTCTTGAAGATATTTTGCCGTGTATTTGTTGCCATAACGGCTGTTTTCCTATATCTCATTATAAGGGTGTGGCAAATGCGGGCTCGCTTGATGACACAAAACATATGTCACGCTGTGCGATAAACCCGCTTACCATGCAAAATCATAAGTATGATATTATTCCTGCAAAGAAACAAAAGACAGTCGCTGTCATAGGTGGCGGCGTTGGTGGAATGGAGACTGCACGTATTGCAACTCTTCGTGGGCATAAGGTCACAATATATGAAAAAACTGACCGCCTAGGCGGAGTGTTTATCGCGGCATCAGCTCCATCTTTTAAAGAAAAAGACAGACAACTTATATCTTGGTATCGCAGACAGATAGAAAAACTCGGCATTGACGTCAAATTCAACACTGAAATAAAAGATTTATCTTCTCTTAACGCTGATGAGATAGTGATTGCTACAGGTTCAAAACCTAAAAAACTACCTTTAAAGAGCGGCGAGAGATGTATTGAAGCTTGCGAATATCTTTTAGGGAAAGAAACGGGCGAAAATGTTGTTATCATCGGCGGCGGACTTAGCGGCTGCGAGATTGCTTACGACCTTTTTCTAAAGGGCAAAAAGCCTGTGATAGTTGAAGCAAAGAATGACCTTATGGTGTCAAATTCTCTTTGCCTTGCAAATTCATCATATCTTAGAGACTATTTTGTCTATAAAAAAGTGCCGTACTACCTTGAAAGCAAGGTGCTTGAAATAACAGAAGACAAGGTTGTAATCCAAGATAAAGTTGGACACACGCTTGAGCTTAAAGCAGACAGCGTTATCTCTGCTATCGGCTACAATCCTTCACCGATTGCAAAGCCGTCAAAGCATGTTCATATTGTGGGGGACGCACTGAGCGTAGGCAATTTGCGGACTGTTGTATGGCGTGCTTGGGCAGTTGCTGAAAAAATTTAATAAAGTATGATTTGTAAATCTTATATTTTTAAAAAATCATTATTTTTAATAAAATTGATTTAATAAAATTGATTTAATAAATTTAATAAAATTGATTTAATAAAATTGTTATATATTTTAAATAGAATTTTTAAAAGGAGAAAATATGAATCCAAAAATATTTGGCTGGCAACACTTCACTTACTTAGCGGTTTGTATAGTTTTAGCAGTTGTAAGCCTAATTTTAATAAAAATATATGTAAAAAGCGAAAAAGGGAAATTTATCACCATTAAAGTGGTTGCTGGACTACTTCTAGCATCTATTTTATGGAATAGAATAACCTTAGCAGTCACAGGTAAAAATTGGACAAATATCATTCCAAACACCTTTTGCGGAATGAGCAGCCTAGTTTTGGCTCTCGCATGCCTTATAGGAAAGAAAAATAATAATGTACTGCATTTTGTCTTTTATTTGGCAGTGGTTGGCGATTTTGTGACTTTAATATATCCAGATTTTATCGGGCAAAGCACATCAATATTTTATTCAAAAACTATTTCAGGACTATTGCATCATACTATTGGATTATATCTTTGTGTGCTGCTTGTGATGCTAGGGCGATTTACTCCAAACTATAAGAAATGGACAAATCTAGTGATAGGTTTTATGGCATATATCACACTTGGTGCATTTATGATGTCGGTTTTTGATTATGATAATGCATTTTATATCACTAAACCAATCTTATCTGGCACTCCACTTACAGTGTGGGTTTTAGCACCAATTTTTGCTGCCTTATATATATCTTTCTTCATAATCTATGAGCTTGTAAAAAAGAAGCTTGTCAAAAAGAAGGCAGCTGCCGCAACCATAGAAGACGAAAATAGTCAAAGTGCAATAAATATCGAAAATAAAAATAATGAAAAATAAAAGAAAGCTCCATATTTTGAAATTTAGTTCAATTATATGGAG
>CAWVLM010000073.1:0-32077 GCA_963930145.1 Clostridia bacterium | reverse complement strand
TTTTCGTGGCTATATTTAGAAGCGTTTGTGTAAGTTCTTACAAGTTAATATAACTAAATACAAATTTTGTATCAGTAAAGTACTAGAAAGATCATAGCATTAAAAAATCTCGTGTGATACGCTTTTAGTGAATTAAGACAAATTGCAACCCTATCGTCTTGAACAAGTAAATGAGATCCTGGTGTGTGCTTGTCTTGATACAAGTAATATTGTCTTTCGGGTGCGAAGTTTAAACGAAAACTCACTATTGTCAAAGGTAAAATGCATTGTTTCACAACCTTTGACAATAGTATTAAAACCTAAAAATCAAAAATAAAAATTCGTTTCCGTTTGTTTCGCCTCTGTCGAAAGACAAAACAAAACTAAATAAAAGGAGAAAATAAAAGTGAAAACAGCAGTAATATATGCCCGTTATAGTTCGGACAGTCAATCTGAGCAAAGTATTGAAGGACAAATTCATGTTTGTAAAGACTATGCAGAGAAAAATAACATCGTAATTGTTGACACCTACATAGATAGAGCAATGACAGGAACAAACGATAATCGTGTGGCTTTTCAAAAGATGTTAAAGGACAGTTCAAGTCATCAATTTTCAATCGTGCTTGTTTACAAACTTGATAGATTTTCGAGAAATAAATATGAAAGCGTTATCCACAAGAAAACACTTAAAGACAATGGAGTTAGTCTTGTGTCTTGTATGGAAAACATACCCAATACCCCAGAAGGTGCACTTATGGAAACGCTACTTGAAGGCTTTAATCAATATTTCAGCGAAGAACTAACTCAAAAAGTAAATCGTGGACTAAGAGAAAGCTGGCTCAAAGGTAATGCCACTGGTGGAGCCCATGTTTTTGGTTATGACATTGTAAACAAAAAGTATGTGATAAACGAATATGAAAAAGAAATCATCTTGAAAGTGTTTCAAATGTATGCAAGTGATTATAGAGCAAGAGCTATTGCCGAAAGTTTAAATGAATTAGGTTATCACCGAAACAATGGCAAAAAGTTTGATGAAAAATATGTGCTTTGGATACTCCATAATTCAAGATACACAGGAGTTGTAGAACATCAAGGAATAAAGTATGATAAAATATTTCCACGCATTATTGATGACAACCTTTGGAGTAAAGTAAATGCAATAAACGAAGAAAATAAATTTGCACCCAGTAGAAAGAAAGAGATTTTTGACTATATTCTATCTGGCAAACTTATATGTGGCGAATGTAAACATAAAATGTATGGAGAAAGTGGAACAAGCCACACAAAAGATATTCATTACTACTATGTTTGTGCTTCACGAAGAAAGAAAAGATGTCCTTGCACAATGAAGGCAATTAAAAAACAAGTACTTGAAGACTTGGTGATAAACACAATTACTCAACTTTTAAACAGTGAGCAAAACATACAATTCCTAACAAATACAATTTTTAATTATCATCAAAAGCACTCGCAAGATAATGCCAATTTAAAGCTATTAGAACAAAAAAGAAAAGAAACTTATAAGGCAAGCCAAAATATTTTGAAAGCCATTGAGCAAGGAATAATCACGGACTTAACAAAATCTCGTCTGCAACAACTTGAAAATGAGCTTGCTGAATTAGACATAGAAATAACCAAAGAAAAATATAGAGATAACTCTCTTCTAACAAAAGACGATATAGAGCAATTTTTACGAAAACAAGTGTTTGAAGATACAAAAGACATCAAAATACGCAAACTACTTGTAAACACCTTTGTTCGAGCAGTATATCTCTACAACGATAAAGTAGTAATTCTGTTTAACTATACAAACTCTCCAGATAAACCGAAATTCACAGTTGAAGAAAACATAGAAACCGAAAAGCAGATAAATTCTGCTTTATCTAATACCTCAGGTTCGTGCTTATACCTTCACTCCGCACCAGCAAACTTAGTTTGCATCATTGTCCGATAGAGTGAGCTAGGAAGGACAAACTTTGTCTCCGCTCTCGCAAACTTAGTTTGCATCATTGTCCGATAGGGCGTATTGAAAAAACAAACTTTGTCTCCGCTCTCGGAACAAGAAAAAATAGGCGTTATGGATGCACTAGACGATAGTAAGCGGATAATCCGCTGGAACAAGAAAAACTAGACGTTATGGATAGACTAGACGATAAAAAGTGCCTAAGGCACCCGCTCTCTTAAATAAAAGAACATTGAAATTTGATTCTTTTCAATGTTCTTTTTTATTAGATATTGGCAATATTATATATAAACTCTACAATCCGCGCGCTTGCTTCTTTCGACGCTAAATCAATATCATTTTTTGTCCAAAAAGGCTTGTCAGCAGTTCTATATTTTTCAACTAAATATTTTGCTATGCCATAGCTACTATTTACATAACCAGTCTTGCTTGCTAGCGTTGTTGACACCTTCGTTCTAAACCACTCATTGCCTATTCCCCTGTTGATTTTATATTCTAGCAATATTTTATTTCCTAGTTTATTTACATAGCCGACAAATTCTTCATCGCTTAGTAATTGTGCGTCCTTGCGAATTTCAGATAAGTTGCGACCGCTTGACGGCATAATATGCTCAATATCGCACTTTTCTTTAAATTTGAAATCTTCTTTTCTTTCTTTGGCAAACAAGTATTCATTTAAGAAAACCAAGATATTCTTTTCACTATCATAAATTGATTTTTCTATATCTTCTTTCTTCCAATTTTTGTTGATATGGCAGTCGAAATCATCAATTATTTCATGTACTAAAATTGATTTATCAACAAATTTCACCATCTCACCAAACAAGAAGGTTTTAAATTTAGAACTTGAGTAGCCTGTATCTACCAGCTCCAGCACAGCAAAAAGCCTTATCATGGTTTCTGCCAAAAGTGTAATTTGCTGCTCATCAATGTTATTTTCATCAAATCTAAGAAGAAATCCGCCGAAGAATAGCTTTGCATTTTCATTGAATTTTAGAAGGATTTTTACTATTGGCTGCTTTAAGGCAACATCCCAATTTTTAGCAAGCGTAATCATATCTTGACAGGTTTCAACAGGGAAGCGGTCAATCAAATCTCTATTGATTTCCTTAAAATACCTTCTAACGCCAGGCACTGTAACATTTATGGCCCCTGTGCTACTTATTATATCTTTGTTTTTTGCTCGCATATAATACATATATTGAGCTAAGATAGAATCAATATCAATTTCCTCTAAAGAATTGACCTTATCACATAAATCTCGCCATAGCTCAGAAAATTCTTCTCCCTTTTTCATCCGCTCTGAAGACGAATAAAATTCCGCAGATATTATGTCGGCGTCACTCAAAGGAAGACCGTCAGAGTTGAGCGAATTAAACATTCTGATAGCCTGTTCAACATTCCAGCTTTTAATTTCTATCACTTCGCAATTTTCTATGAAAACTTTGGTGATATTATTGAGCTGAGAAGGTGAAAGTTCGCAAATTTTTCCATAAAAATATTTAAAATTTCTAAAAAAGTTGGTATATTTATTATCTTTTTGCTTGTATTTTATTTTGACAACATTTTTCTCGGCGTCATCAAAGTCGACAGCCTTTAATAGTGTGTTAAGTTCGCCCTTGTATGAGTCGTTTTCATTTATCGAATTATTTTTTAAAATGCACACCTTTTTATAAATTTCACCGTCTTGAAGCTTGTCTGGACTATCTGAGACCTCTTCTGCTTCAACCTTGTAAAGAAGCTTCATAATGGTTCTTCGTCTATCTCTCAATCCCCTGCATAAAGCAGCAGACTCTTCATCTTGAGTGCATTTATTTATTTCAATATTTATTTTCATCAAAAGTGCTTTTAATAAAAGTAAGAAGGTTGTTGTTCTTTGCTGACCGTCAATTAAGCTATATTTTGAGTCATTGTCTTGGCAGTTGATAATTATTGTTCCAAAGAAATACCTGTCTTTATTGCCTTCTACAATATAATCAACAATGTCTTGCCAAAGTTTATCGCAGTTAGCAATGCTCCATGAATATGGTCTTTGATATTCTGGAATTATAAAAGTGGTATCATTTTCTAATTTTAAGTACTCGCCAATCTTTCTTAGATTAGGCTCTATAGTTTTTGCCATATTTCTCTCCTTGCAAGATAAATTTTTTTAATTATATCATTTTTCACATAACTTTACAAACGAATTGCGATTTTGCAAGAGAAAAAGTTTGCCACTATAGATAAATATTTATATTTACCTATCGATATCTACTTTTAAAAATCATATAAATATGATATAATCTAGCCATGTCAAAGATGAAAAAGGAAACAAAAACAAAGCTTATCAAGCTTTTAATCATAATTATCGCACTCGTGGTGCTTGTGCTTGCAATATACCTTCCGCTTAAATTGACAGGTGCTATTGACAAGATTGATAGTGCCGAAGAGCTGGGAGAATTTATTAGAAAAGGCGGAGTTTATAGCTATATTATCTTTTTCCTGCTGCAATTTTTGCAGGTGACCTTTCTTCCGCTTCCCGCTGCCGTCACCACTATTGCAGGCACACTTGTATTTAAAAATGTTTGGGTAACTTTTGCTCTTAGCCTTTCAGCTGTTCTCTGCGGGAGTGCTTTTGCCTTCTTCTTAGGACGAAAGGTGGGAAGAAAGCTTGTTGTTTGGGTTGCTGGCGAAAAAGATGCAGCAAAGTGGGAAGAAAAACTTAAACGCGGCAAGTTTGTATTCTTTCTTATGATGCTTTTCCCGATTTTTCCTGACGACATACTTTGTATTGTGGCTGGCTGCATAGGCATGGACTGGAAATTCTTTATGATATCAAACCTTATCTCCCGCCCTATTTCTATCGGCTGTCTGTGTTTCTTTGGCAGTGGCAGCATAATACCTTTCAGCGGCTGGGGAATCCCTGTGTGGATTGTGCTTATCATAGCTGGAATAATCTTGTTCTACCTTAGCGTTAAGTTTCAGCCACAAATTGAAGACTTTATTGTGAAAATTGCAAACAAGATAACAAGAAAAACGTCAATAAACAAAATTCCGCATGTGCTTTACTCGCCAAATCACAAGGTTATAACAATGGAAAATCACGAAAATTTACAAACTCCTAGCATTGAAAATATATCTGCAGCCTTAAAAACAGATAAAAAATATATAAGATATATTTTAAAAAATAAAAAAATAAAGAAAGATAAAGGAAAAACACATTCATAACATAAAAAAATAAAAAATATTGGACAAGGGTCCAATATTTTATTTTAAAGATAAATTATTATTTCATTTTCTTCTATTATTTGATAATTTTTTTGATTTTTGTCATCTGAGTCATTTTTGTCATCAGAAATCTGGTCGTTGGCGTCTTTAAGGTCGCTAAGTTTTTGTTTTTGATGATAAATTACTATTGACGTGATAATAACAAAAGCTATAAGAACAATAAGTCCTATTATGCACGTCCATTTAGTCCACTTTTTTCTTTTTTCTTGCATAACCTTTCTCTTTTAAACGATTATAGCATCTTTTTATACACTTTGTCCACAAAAATTTTGATAAAAGCCTTTCACAAAAAAGAGCAAGCAAAAAGGCAACAAGCACATATATTCTAAACTGCCCATAATTTATATTCAAATTGACAATATATAGAAGAGAAAAGGCAAATATGGTTGCAAGGAAATCAAAAAACACCTTTGAATATTTATCGTTACCGCTTAAAAAAGTTAGCGTTTTAAAGACGTCAAATAAAACTCCGCCCGCAATACCCGCAAGAAAAGTCAGCAAAAAGACCAGCGGCTGAGATAGAGCTGTATAAAGCAACTACTTAAATATCCTTTTAAGTAGCGGTTGTTTCTTTCCGCCATGCTCGTTAAGTTTGATAAGGGCAAAGTTTCCATATAGGCATACTTCCCCTTCTTCCAAATTTAGTTTTTTGACTTCGATATTACTGCCGCTCAGCACCATAACACTCTCGCCTGTCTCTATAACTGCCTGATTTGGCGAAGAAGAGACGACCTTTGTCGCACCCTTGATATAAAGCGAATTTTCTTCTAAATGCACTATTCCCATTTTCTACTCCTATAAAAAGCTTTAACAAAATATATATATTCTTGTTTTCACTTAAAAATGATAGCCAAAAAGTAAAAAATATTGTATTATAAAAATATGAAAAAATTGGAATTTATCAGTGACAAACATGAAAAAATAACAAATTTTCTGCTTAAAAAAGGTTTTTCTTATAATAACGCTTGCAAGCTTCTACGAAATAAAGATATTCGGGTTAACGGCGTTAAGATAGCCAAAAACCTTGAACTTGAAAGCGGCGACAATATTGTTGTGTTTTATGATGAAAATATGCTAAAAACAGAGCAAAAAATTGAAATAATTTACCAAGACGACAATATTATCATTGTAAACAAGCCGCAAGGGGTTGAAATTGAAGGCGACGGCGGCGTGGCAAAGATGCTAAATGGCTATGCTGTTCATCGGCTAGACCGCAACACGACAGGACTTTTGGTGCTTGCAAAAAATCTTCAAGCAAAGAGCGAACTTGACAAGGCTTTCAAAAATCGCAGCTTGACAAAAAAGTATCTCGCAGAAGTTGTGGGCAGCACAAATTTTAAAGGCGAAATATTTAAAGCATATCTATTAAAAGACGCCAAAAATAGCCAGGTGAAAATCTTTGACAAAAAAGTTTCAGGCTCAAGCGAAATAATAACCATTTTTAAAACACTTAAATCATCGCCCTCTTCAAGCATTGTGGAATGCATACTTGTCAGCGGAAAGACTCACCAGCTTAGAGCCCACCTTGCCTTTTTAGGTCATCCTATCATTGGCGATGGGAAATATGGCAAAAATGAAGACAATAAAAAATTTAGAAAAAAATACCAGCAGCTTCACTGCCACTACCTTAAATTTGGCGGGCTTGGCGGAGTGCTAAGCTATCTTAACGGCAAAGAGTTTATGGTTATGCCAAATTTTTATAAAGAAAAATAGGTTTCGATAAAAACCTTTTGATTGCTTAAAAGAAAGATATTTCAAATTTTCTTCTATTTTTTCAAAAATTATTGACAAAATTTAAAGAAAGCTCTATAATCTCTACAAAGCATTGATGAAGAAAAGTAACATGATAAGTCATTTGTCAGAGAGGCAAATCGTGGCTGAAAGTTTGCTAAGTGACCCATGCGAAAGAACACTTCGGAGCAATTTTTTTGAACGTAAAGTTATGCTTTATCAGTAAGGAAAATCGGGAAAGCCCGTGATAGCTTGTTTTAAGTGGTAAACTTTAAAAGGTTTGCAAGTTAGGTGGCACCGCGAGTCATTCGTCCTAACACATAGACAAAAAAGTCTTATGCGTTTAGGCGAATGGCTTTTTTGTTTTATCTAGGGATGGGCGAGAGCTGCAAGCCTTTGCCGCTTGCGGCAAGGGCTTGCAAAGGACGCGTCCGTTGCCGCACGTTCAAGCACGCTTGAACGTGCCAGCTCTCGCCCCCAAGAGCAAACTACTTTTAGGAGGTAAAAAATGGAAGAGTATGTAAAAAGCGACCTTGCTTCTGCTCAAGGCAAGGTAGAAGTGTGGGCATGGATTGAAAAGGTCCGCGACCAAAAGAGCATGCAATTTGTCATTTTGAGAGATAGAAGCGGTATGCTTCAAATGACAATTGAAAAAGCAAGCAAGCCTGAAATGGCAGAAATTGTTTCTCATTTTCTTCAAGACTACTATGTGAAGATTAAAGGAACGGTTGTGCCAAACGAATATGTTAAGCTTGGGAAAAAGGAGCTTATCCCCGACTCGCTAGAAGTGCTTTCGCAGGCAGAGGTGTCGCCTATCGACAGCGAAAGTTCAATCGACCAACGCCTTGACTATCGTTGGATTGACTTGCGTGACCCTAAAAAACGCCTTATCTTTGAAGCACAGACAGCCCTTACTCAAGGCATGAGAGATTATTGCATAGAGCATGGATTTATAGAAGTACACTGCCCTACAACAATTAAAAATGAAAGCGAATCAGGCTCAGGCGTTTTTGAAGTTAAATACTTTGACAAAAAAGCCTATCTTATTCAGAGTCCACAATTTTATAAGCAAATGGCAATCGCCGCAGGTTTTGAAAAGGTGTTTATCGCAACCCCAATATATCGAGCTGAAAAATCTTACACAAGAAAACACGCAACAGAATTTTCAGGCTTTGACCTTGAATTTGCAAATGTTTCATCAGTTGAAGATGTTATGAAGGTGGAAGAAGAGCTTATTCATGCAGGACTTAAACAGGTCAGTGAAAAATATGGCGAAAAAATCAAAGAGCAACTCGGCGTTGACGTTATAGTGCCAAGTCTGCCTTTCCCAAGGGTTACCATGAAAGAAGTCTATAAAATTCTTGAAGAAGAATGTGACTACCCGCTTGATGAAGGTGCTGACCTTGACACAGAAGCTGAGAACCTTCTCTCCGCTTATATGATGAAGAAAAATCATCATCAATTCTTCTTTGTTAAGGACTACCCAAGTGACGTTCGTCCATTCTATTCAATGCACAAGGCTGATGACCCTGCATACAGCGAAACCTATGACCTATATTATAAAGATGTAGAAATCACAAGCGGAGCTATGAGAGAACACCGTGCTGATATTCTTGCAAAGCAAATCGCTGAAAAAGGTATCGACCCTAAAACTATGGAAGAAAACTATATCAATTTCTTTAAGTATGGCTGTCCACCGCATGGCGGGTTCGGCATTGGACTTGATAGACTTACCATGCTCATGCTAGACATCCCAACCATAAAAGAAGCAATGTTTGTCTTCCGTGGACCAGACAGATTGACCCCTTGATAAACCTTAAAAATTACAAAAAATAATCAAAAATTAAATAAAAAAGTTAAAGTTAATAAAGAAAATTTAAAAAATATTTTTTTAAATTAAATATTTATTAAAAATAAAAAAAGGATTGAAAATATGAGTAAAACAAAAATCACTATTGAAGAAGTCAAAAGACTGGCAGGACTTTCTGCTCTTGAGTTCTCTGACGATGAGCTTGCTGCCTTTATACCTGAATTTGAACAGATAGTTGAACTTGTGGACGAAGTTAAAAACTGCGATATTGGCAACGCACAGCTTGCCTATACCAGCCATAAGCTGAGTGACTGCCGCGAAGACCAAGCAAAGCCTAGTCTTCCACAAGAAGAGATACTATTAAACAGTCCAAAGACAAAGAAAGGCTCTTTCTGTGTGCCTAAGATGTTAGATTAAGGAGAGAAAAATGGATATTGGAAGTTTATCTTTGGTTGAACTTAGTGCGGCTATCAAAGAGAAAAGGCTAAGTTCTTATGACGTTACAAAATATTATATAGATAAGTGTCATGAAAAGGCTGAGCTTAACGCTCTGCTAGAAATTTTCGATGACGCTCTTGACAAAGCTAAGGAAATGGATGAAAAAATTGCCGCAGGTTTTAGTGGAAAGCTTGCTGGCGTGCCTGTGATAATAAAAGATAACATTCTATATAAAGGCAAGATTGCATCATGCAGCTCTAAATTCCTTGAAAATTATGTTGCCCAATATAACGCCGATGTTGTGACAAAGATGCTCGAGCAAGGTGCGGTTATCATAGCAAGAGCAAACATGGACGAATTTGCAATGGGCTCATCAACTGAAAACTCAGCTTTTGGTGCGACTAAAAATGCTCTTGACCCTACCCGCGTTCCAGGCGGCTCAAGTGGTGGCTCGGCATGTGCTGTTGCGGCAGGTCTTGCTCCTGTGGCTCTTGGAACGGATACAGGCGGCTCTATTAGACAGCCTGCTTCGTACAACGGCGTTGTTGGAATAAAACCAACCTATGGTCGAGTTTCTCGTTTCGGTGTGGTCGCCTTTGCAAGCTCGATTGAGCAGGTTGGACCTATCACCAAGACCGCTCGCGACAACGCCTATATGCTTGAAATTTTGTCAGGCGGAAGCGAGCATGACGAAACATCACTCAAAGTGCCTGTTAAGAACTATTTATCTGAGATTACAGGCAGCGTCAAAGGTTTGCGAGTTGGCGTGCTGAAAGAGATAGAAGACGCGGTGCATGGGCTTGACTGCGAAAACTCGTACCGAAATGCTATAGAATTGTTAAAACAACATGGAGCTGAGCTTGTGAACGTTTCTATTCCTGACTTTAAGCTCTCTTTGCCATGCTACTATATCATCGCCCCTGCAGAAGCTACAAGCAATCTTGGGCGTTTTGACGGCGTGAAATATTCTCGTAGAAGCAAAGACGCGAAAGACGTTGATGAAATCTATGTAAAAAGCAGAAGCGAAGGCTTTGGACGCGAGGTAAAACGCAGAATAATGCTTGGAAATTTCGTGTTAAGCTCTGGCTATTTTGACGCATATTATAATAAAGCTAAAAAGCTGCAACAAAAACTTATTGCAGAAGCAAAAGAAGCCTTTAAAGTGTGCGACATTTTGATTTTGCCTACAACCGCTGGCGAAGCTTTCAAAATTGGGGCTAAGGACGGCGACCCTGTAAGCATGTATAAAGAAGACCTATTCACAATTATGGCAAACGTGCTTGGCGTGCCTGCAATCTCTGTGCCGTTTGGGAAAGGTAAGGAAGGCATGCCGCTGGGCATTCAACTTGTGGCTGACAGTTTGAAGGAAGGCACAATATATAACGTTGCAGACTTTATTGAAAGACAGGGGGTTTAGTATGCAAGAATACGATATAGTTATCGGACTTGAGGTCCACAGCGAACTTAAAACAAACAGCAAGGTTTTCTGCTCTTGCGAAAATTCTTTTGGTGGCGAGCCAAACACCCACTGCTGCCCTGTATGCGTAGGACTGCCAGGAGCTCTTCCAATTCTCAATAAAAAGGCGGTAGAACTTGTTATCAAGGCAGGACTGACTATGGACTGTGAAATCAACGACCTTGCAGTGTTTGAAAGAAAAAATTATTTTTACCCTGACCTTGCAAAAGCATACCAAATAAGTCAGCTTGTTCGCCCTATCTGCATTGGCGGACATATCGACCTTAAAGGCAAAAAGGTTAGGCTTAACCGCATACATCTTGAAGAAGATGCAGGTAAACTTGTTCACTCAACGGCAGCTATCGGCACGCTTATTGACTATAACCGTGGCGGCGTTCCACTTATGGAACTTGTAACAGAGCCAGATATCTCAAGTGCAGACGAAGCGGTTGAATTTTTAACAAAACTGCGTCAAAAACTTATCTATGCAGGCGTGGCAGAATGTAAAATGGAACAAGGCGGAATGCGTTGTGATGTCAATGTTTCTGTAAAGAAAAAGGGCTCAAAAGAATTTGGGCAAAGAACTGAAATGAAAAACCTTAACTCCTTTAAAAGCGTGCACCGAGCTATCACCTATGAAGCAAATCGTCAAATTGAAATACTTGAAAATGGCGGAAAGATTGTGCAAGAGACCCGTAAATGGGATGACAATCACGGCAAAAGCGTGACAATGAGAAAGAAGGAAACATCATCTGATTATCGTTATTTCCCTGACCCTGATATGCTTGCAGTTGAAATTCCAAGAGAAGACGTTGAAAGAATTAAAGCCACCCTTCCACTTATGCCTGACCAACTTAAAGCAAAGTTTATTGGCGAATTTGGTTTAAGCGAATATGAAAGCGACATTTTGACTAAAGATAAAGTGCTTTCTGACTATTTCCTTGAAACCCTTAAACATTTTGATAACCCAAAAGAAGTGACAAATTGGATTTTGACTGAAATTCTCAATAGAGTTAAAGATGAAGAGAGCTTTGATATCAAAATCACTCCTTGCGACCTTGGCAAACTTTTGTCTCTCGTTGCAGAAAAGAAGGTTACAAGAACAAATGCAAAGGAAATGCTCACTCGTATATGGGAAAACGGCGAAAATATTGCCGCTCTTGAAAAGGAATATGGCGGAAGTGTTGACGGCGACTCACTTAAAGCCCTTGTTGAAAAGATTGTTTCATCAAACCCTAAGGCTGTTGAAGACTACCGCACATCAGACACACCAGAGAAGGTATTCCGTTGGTTTACAGGTCAAGTTATGAAAGAGACCCGCGGCAAAGCCAACGCAGCAAAAGCCGAAGAATTTATTCGCGAGCTTTTAAAATAAAAATATTTAATAATTAAATTAACAAAATATATAATTAAAATAATTAAAATAAATTAAATAAATATTTTAATTAAAAAATAAATAATTAAATTATTAAAAATAAATTTAATATTTAATAATGAATTTAATTTAATAAATAAAAACAGGCTAAAATGAAGTATGCTTCAAAATAGCCTGTTTTTATTAAAAGAATAAAATATATTTAATATTATATTATTTTAAAAGACAACTAGTAGCCTTTATTTTTAAAATTATGCCTGTGCAAGTTTGTCTGCACGGTCTTTAAGAGTGAGTGCGTCTATAAACATATCAAGGTCGCCATTTAGCACGCCTTCAAGGTTATAGGATGTAACATTGACGCGGTGGTCAGTCACCCTGCCTTGCGGGTAGTTATAAGTTCTCACACGCTCAGAGCGGTCACCTGTTCCCACCTGATTTTTACGTTCCTTTTTATACTCGCTTTCAATTTGCCCTTGATAGAAGTCATATAGCTTTGACCTTAAGATAGACATAGCCCTTTCACGATTTTTGATTTGAGAGCGTTCATCTTGGCAGGCTACAATTATACCTGTTGGCAGGTGCGTGATACGAATAGCAGACTCTGTTTTATTGACGTGTTGCCCGCCAGCCCCTGACGAGCGATAGGTGTCAATCTTTAAGTCTTTATCTTCAATTTCAAATTCCACTTCTTCAATTTCTGGCAATACAGCAACAGTTGAGGTTGAGGTATGTATTCTGCCCTGACTTTCAGTTTCAGGCACGCGTTGAACACGGTGAACGCCGCTTTCATACTTAAATCTGCTGTATGCCCCCTTGCCCTTGACCATAAAGGTTATTTCTTTAATGCCACCAAGTTCGGTTTCATTTAGGTTTAAAATTTCCACTTTCCAGTGCTTACTTTCGGCGTACATCACATACATTCTATAAAGTTCGCTACAAAATAGAGCTGATTCTTCGCCGCCTGCCGCCTGACGTATTTCAATGATAACGTTGCTATCGTCATTGGCGTCCTTTGGAAGAAGCAAGATTTTGATATCTTCAACTTTCTTCTCAATTTCGCCTTTGAGCCTTTCTATTTCTTCAAAGAACATTTGCTTAAGCTCGTGGTCGCTTTCATTTTTATATTCAGCTTCAGAGCCCTGAAACTCCTTGTGCAGTTTTTCAAGCTCGTCATGTGCAGACGCAAGCTCTTCAATCGAAGAACGCTCTTTGACAAGCTTCTTCCACTGTCTGTTGTCTGCAATAACATCAGGGTCTGACACAAGCTTGGTCAGCTCTTCATATCTATCTTTTGTCTGCTTGGTTTTTGCTAAAATTTCATTTACAAGTTCTTCCATAAACAATCCTTTCTATTTTATTTAAGTCTTTCACAATTTGAATATTGTCAAAATTATTCTCTTGCATAAGCTCTTGCACAGCAGCCGCCTGCCCCTGCCCAACCTCAAAGAAGAGCCACCCTTTTTTCGAGAGATGACGCTGCGAGCTTTGCGCAATCTGGCGATAAAAATCAAGCCCGTCTTCGCCGCCGTCTAGTGCAAGCCGCGGGTCATATTTTTTGACTTCAATATCAAGTTTTTCAAGGTCGCCACTTTTGATATATGGCGGATTTGAGATGATTATATCATATTTTTTATTTTTTTTCAATCCTTTAAATAGGTCTGAAAGAATAAAGTCTACCTTTACATCATTTTTATCGGCATTTGTCTGAGCAATCGCGAGTGCCTGCTTGGAGATATCGCTTGCTGCCACCTTGCAGCCTGTGTACTTGGCAATAGTCACAGCTATCGCCCCGCTGCCTGTGCAAAGGTCAAGCACAGTTCTAAGGTCGCACTCTCTTATCTTTTTGATTGCCTCTTCCACGAGAATTTCAGTTTCCATACGTGGTGAAAGCACCTTTTTATTGACGTCAAAACGCAGCCCATAAAACTCCACAAAGCCAAAGATGTTTGAAAGCGGCTCACCTTTTGCACGCCTTTCGCACGCCCGCATGATATCGCGATACTCCTTGCTAGTAACCGACCTTACAAGTTTCACTTCCGCCCTATTTTTATTAAGCACGGTTGCAACAATCCAGTCAACGTCACTTTGCTCAAACTTCTCGCTTGTTTTAAGTTTGGTTTGCATTTCAGCATAAAGGGCAGACATAGAAATCCTATCTTTGTCTGTTTTTTCAAAGTCATCAAAACTTTCTATCTCCATCTTTGCTGCCATAAGCACCTCTTCATGCGTGATATTGGGTTTTATGCAAACTAGAAAATTCGTGGTCAGGGAAATATCTTTAAGCCAAAGATGCTTAGAGTAAGTGATAAACCTTAGCGTTTCATAAATAAGCGGAATACAAACCAAAAAAATGGCTAAATTGATAAAGAAATTGACCACAAAATTGATATTTACCGCAATCAATGATACCATAAAAAGAGAAAAAATAAAAATATTTGCTATGAAATTTAAAAAATTAAGGGGATAGGTTCGGCTTCTTATAGTGTCAACTCTGCCGTTCATAAAGTTGTTGCCCGCCCCGTTGAAAGAATATAGCCCGCTCATAATAGGCAAAAATCGCAAAATCAATAAAAAAATATAGACGATAGCCACCCTGATTAGTGCAATCATAAAACTTCTGAAATAATAATTTATATAGTCAGGAAAAGCTTTATCAAAAAGAAAGGAAGGCAAGACCCCTAGTGCCAAAAATCCAAATAAAAAGGCAAGAATAAGCCCAGCAAGCAGCATGATATAGCCTGATGCAAAATTTAGCTTCCCTGCATCTTTCTCAGACTTGTTTTTATCTTCCTTTTCGTCAAATTGATACTGTAATAAATAGGCTTGAACATAAAGGTAAAGACCTAGAAAAAAGTATGCGAATCCGCGAATAACAGGCAAATCAAAGAACTTTTTGTGCGGCTTTACCACCTTTCCAAACACCCTTTTATCACCATTAAAGTCAATCACACTGACACAAAGCTTATTGTTTTGATATAGCCCCACGCCGCTGCCCATAGGAAAAACAATCTTATCCATAATGATATTATTGACAAAATTGCATTTTTTATAGCCTTAATTTAAGTGATTTCTTAAGTGGTTTTAAAAAACTCTCGCATGACAAAACGCTTCCTAATTCAACTTTTTAGGAAGCATTTTTATTGAAAAAGAATATTATAGAACAAGAATTCGTTGTCTTGGTTTTAAAAGACTTGTCAAATTCAAGCCAGCTGCACTTGCAAGGCGGGAATGACACAACGATATTATTGGTGATTTCATTGCCACCCAAGTTGCCTAGCATGACACAGCACGTAGTCTTGCCATGTGCCTTAGGCACTTTTTATCGTCTTGACTCTCCATAACGTCTACTCTCCCTTGTTCCAGTGGCTTAGCTGCTTACTATCGTTTAGTCTATCTATAACGTCTAGTTTTTCACATCCAGTTTAAGTATTTTTTATCGTTTTGTGTGTCTATAACGTCTAATTCCGTGAGAGCGGGCGGCTTAGCCGCTTTTTATCGCTCAGTGTATCTATAACGCCTAATTCCCTTGTTCCGTGAGAGCGGTGATAGAGCTTATCTTGATAGTCCACCCTATCGGACAATCGCCAAGCGTAAGGCTTGAGAGCGGAGACAAAGTTTATTCTTCCAGCTCACCCTATCGGACAATCGCCAAGCGTAAGGCTTGCTTTTATTTTCCTAAACAAAACTTTGAGAAAATTAGGTCAATTATTTGTTCGTTTTCGCATTCACCCGTAATCTTTCCGAGTGCATTCCAAAGGTTTTTAATAAGCATGGCAATAATGTCCATACTTTCTTCTTTTGCATGTTGCAATTCCTTTAAAATTCTCGTGCACTCACGCAAAATCTCAATTTGTCTTTCATTGATGATGATAGTTTTATTATAGTCTATATCTTCATTTATCACCATTTGATATATTTTTTCTTTAATTTTTTCAATATTTTGCTCTTTTAACGCAGAAATTACTATTTCATTTGGCATTTTTTCGCAAATTCTATCCTTGTCCGACTTATTAACAATCACAAGCACATTTTTATAACTATTAAGTAAAGCTTCTATTTCTTTATCGGCGTCACTTAATTTTCTGCTGCCATCAAGCACCCATAAAATCACATCGGCGTTGCTTAGAGATTGTTTTGACTTTTCAATACCTATCTTTTCTACCTTGTCATCCGAGTTTCTTATGCCTGCGGTATCGACAAAGTTTATTTTGATACCCTTATAGAAGACACTCTCGTTTAAAATATCGCGAGTCGTTCCTTCAATATCTGTCACAATAGCCCTTTCCTGTCCGACCAAGGCATTAAGAAGGCTAGACTTACCAACATTCGGACTGCCAACAATGGCAACATTTATACCCTTTGAAATGTACTCTGCATTTTGAGAATCTCTTATAAATCCATCAATTTCAATTTCCACGCTTTCAATATCGCTAAATATTTTATCTTTAGCTGATTTTTCAAAGTCTTCTTCAGGGTAGTCAAGCGTGGCTTCAATTTGTGCAATACTTTCTGTGATTTTTTCTTGCAACGCCTTAATCTTTTTCTTTAATTTGCCATCAGATAAACTAAGAGAGGCTTTAAGTTCGCTTTCACTCTCCGCGTTTATCTCAGCAATGATATTTTCCGCTTCGTCAAGACTAATCTTACCATTTTCAAATGCCCGTTTAGAAAACTGCCCAGGCTCAGCCATTTTTGCTCCAACCTTTGTTAAAACGCTTAAAATCTTTTGGGTAAGCACAGTTCCGCCATGCACCTGAAATTCAACTATATCTTCACCCGTATAGGTCTTAGGAGCCTTAAAATAGACCATAAAACAATGCTCTTTTGTTCCATCTTGCAAGTCAAAGTAACCTAGATAAAGCATTCTAGGCAGGATTTTATCATATGATAAAGACTTTGCAGTAAAAACTTTTTCTGCAATAGATAGGCACCCTTGCCCGCTCATTCTCACTATAGAGATTGCCCCTTTCCCAAGCGGCGTAGAAATTGCACATATAACATCATTCATAAAAACATTATAACATAAAATTTTAAAAAATCACCATATAAAGAAGATAAATTTAGAAAAAATTAGCAAAAATTAGAATATTTAGTAAAATTACGAAATAATTGGCAAAAAACACCAAATTATTAGAAAAATTATAATTATTAGATAAAATTCGATATATTTAGAAAAAATTTAAATATTTAGAAAAAATATCAAATTATTAGAAAAAATATCAAATTATTAGACAAAATTCGATATGCTTAGAAAAAACAACAAATAATTAGCTAAAATAATACGAAATTAGATAAATTTATACTAATTTTCTCTATAAAGGCACAAAAGTAAAAAATTTAACGATTTGCACCTTTGTATTTTTCGCAAAATTTTTTGAAAATTTTTTTGATTTCAATTTGGCATCTGGTTTTTAAAATCATTGCAGACGTTCAAGCAGTTCCTTTTGGCTTTTTGTCAAACTCTCTTCCTTGTTATTGCTTTCTTCATTAAGGACAGTGTCTGATTTTTTGGCATTCTTGCCATCATTAGCCCTTAAAGAATTGTCCTTTTCAGAATTATTATCATTTTCTTTATCTTCGCTCACAATTATGGTAGGCTGGATTTCTTGACTTTCAAGCTCTATCCCTATGTCTTCCTTTTCGTTCATGGATAACTGCGAAATAAAGTCATAAAGCATGTTCATAGTGCCTTCCAAATCTAAATAATAGCATCTTCCCTGATAAATTCCGTCATTTCCCCTGATTATATTGACTCCGTGTGCATTTTCTGTGACATTGAATAAAAGTTCATCAAACGGCATCTCTGATTTAAACATGGTATTATCAAAAATAAATTTAACCCAAAAACCCGATTTCATTTCTTCTTTAGTTAAATCATCAAGGCTGACGGCAAAAGCTGGCTTTTGAATAGCGCCCTCCATTATTTCGCAAAAAATTTCATCAAATTCCTTTTGCTGCTCTTGATTTAAAAGATAAACTTCTCCGTCTTTATAAATCTCTACCATACTCGCCTCACTAAATAAGTCTACCATAACATTAGCCTGAGAACATAATAATATTGGAACAATCAACAAAAAAGCTAACAATCTACCCATAAAAAGACTCCTTTTATGATTAGTTTGTTAAAATATCAACTGATTATTCAAAAAATTTATGTTTTTATAGTAAAAATTCGCTTTAAATTGTATTTTTTCTATCAATATTTCATTAAAACCTTAAATAATTTTTAATTCATCAAAACAACCTACAATAAATCGAAGAAAACTTATTGTGCTATTCTATATCTTTTATAAAAAATATTCGACTATTTAAAACTCTATTTTCCATAAAAGATATATGAATAAAGTTGTGCGAAAATAAAATTTTATTGAAAGTGAAAGGGTGGAGATGACCTAAATAGATGCAAATTAGTATATGTATGCTTGGTACGTTTGTTTCGTAAAGCCTTTTTTTCTAACACCAATCAAATTGACCTAAAAATTTATTTTAAAGTCAAAATGAATAATCTCTACTAAACAATAGCATTTCTCTCGCGTTCTATTTTGTGCCTAGCTTCTTGATATTTCTCTATAGTCTCAAGCAAATATCTCTCACGTGCACGTGCGTCCATTTTCATCAATTTATCTTCATCCATAAGCCTTTTCAAAGGATTGCAAACATAGGTCTTTTCATCCATAATTTCTTTTACTTTGTTATAAAAATTATCATCGTTTCTGGTTATAATTTTAATGTCGACATTGCTATATGTATTTCTTAAATTTTTATTTATCAATCTGTTTTTAGCTTTGTTTGCTAGCATTTTTAATATGTTGTTATTTTTCATATATTAACTCCTTTTTATTTAATTTGTTTTGCAACATTGTTTAACAAAACAAGACAATTATATAATGTTTTATAAAAAAATAAAAATAAATTTATAATAATTATTTGAAAAATTTTGTCGAATATTGCTGATTAAAGTCTAGCAGACTTTTTGTTATATAAATATAACGAAATTCTTTAAATTTCAAAAAATTCGACAATTTTTACCCTAAATTTATTTGCATTTTTAAATAAAAATAGTTATAATTATTTATCGGGATTTTTGCTCCATTTTAAGGCGTTTTTTAATTAAAAATTAAACCCGTATTTAACACTTTTCTTTATTAAAAAATACAATTAAAATTTTTAATTTTCGGCTTAGCTTAATAATAATTTTTTATCTCTTAATTCTTTTTAATAATTTTATTATTCAGACTTTCAAAAGAAGCTCAATGGAAGCTTTCTGTCAAGCTCAAGTTAAATCTTTGAGCTGGCAAGGCAAATCAATCTAGCAATAGAACTTAAATTTCTTAAAAATGTGTTATAGCTTAAACGTCAAGCCTTAAGTGATTGCAGGTTTACAACTATCAAAACCAAAGCCTTATCTTTCGGCGACCGAGTCAGATTTGGTCGTCTTGTCGGTTTATACTTTTAATATTTTGTTGCTTTCTTTGCAAATAATGTCGAAAATTTAGGTCAAATAGCTTCATGCAAAAGAACTGAAAGTAGTTTAAATCTTATTAAATTCTTTAAACTTAAAACTTATGAATTGATTAAAATTGTCATAGCATAGTTTTATAATCGCGTTGCGATTTTTTTTGTTCATCTTTAAAAGGCAGAATTAAAAGGGCACAATTTGCGTAGCAAATTATGATTAAAACGACTAGTAAATTAAAAAAAGTTCTATCAATTAGTATTTTTAAATATATGGTTATTTTAATATAACTATACCAAATTATTATATAAGTTGAAGATAGCTTTACGCAATGCTAAAAAAATGCCGTCAGAACATAGAGTTGTAAAATGATATAAAAACCGCTTTTGAAGCAAGTTGGTTATAACTGCTTTTAGATGATATATAATTATTGATATGAAAACGACTACCTAATAACTGCCAAAATTTTCATTATAGTAAGGTTATAATTTTATATAATGACTATGTTGCTTTACTTTGTGACAAATGACCAGCTTTTGCTTGTCTTATTTTTAATGTAAGCATCTTATCGATGCAAGACACAACAATCGCCTAATAAACTACTATTTATATAGTAAATTTTAAAATAGAAAGTATATTTTTTCTAAAAAGAAGCTTGGCAGGATTTTGGGAAGCATATAGCCATATTATGATAGTAAGTACTTTTCTAAACCTATATGCTGCTCTATTATTTTCAGTGCATATTTTATAATCCAAATATCTTGTATTGTCTCAGAGTTAATCAAAATAAGGGAACTTTAAAGCTAATTAAGTTAAACCTTAAAGCGTTGGCTGGGGTAATTATGTTTTTCAGTGTGATAAAATGCCAGTTCACAAGAAAAATATATTTACAAGAAAAATGTTTTATAAAAAAACAGCTTTACAATAGAAATGCTTTGATAAATCTGATTTAGCAACTCAAAAGCCATGTTAAATTTTCGCATACAAACCTAAACTGCTAGATAAAACGCTATAACATGCAATAATTTTCATTATAGTTAGATAAGCATAAAAAATATTATATTTTATAGTTATTAACAAAATTTCAATATAACGCCAAAGGCAAAAGCAAGGTCATGACAATTGATATAGATTTATTTAGACCTGCACGATGAATTTTTTAAATAAAAACCACTGTATTTTTATAAGTAGTTGTTCAAATCATGAATTAAAAGAATGCATGCATAATGAAAGTATGCATGCTGCTTGTATTCGCAATCAAATGGTGTCTTTTACTATAAAATATTTATGCAATAATTTTTTGACTACATAAAAATTCTTGCACTATCAAAAAACGCATAGCTGTTATGCTATGCGTTAAATCATCGATGCTTTAAAACTCTTCTACAAAAAGTTCGAAGTATGCTTCTGGATGATTGCATACAGGGCATACTTTTGGGGCTTGTTCGCCAACATAAATATGTCCACAGTTGCGACAAATCCAAATACGCTTTTCTGTTTTCTTAAATACTCTCTTTTCTCTTACAAGTTCTGCAAGTTTTTGATAGCGTTCTTCATGACGTTTTTCAATTTCGCCAACTTTTTCAAACTTGAAAGCAAGCTCATCAAATCCCTCTTCTTTTGCTTCTTTAGCCATTCTTACATACATATCTGTCCATTCGCCATGTTCTCCAGCTGCTGCATCTAAAAGATTTTCAAGAGTCGAAGGAATATCGCCGCCATGCAATGCCTTAAACCAAAGTTTTGCATGCTCCTTCTCATTATTAGCGGTCTCTTCAAATATGCTAGCTATTTGTTCGAAACCATCTTTTTTTGCTTTAGATGCATAGAATGTATACTTGTTTCTTGCTTGGCTTTCACCAGCAAATGCTTCCATTAAATTCTTTTCTGTTTTTGTGCCTTTTAATTCTTTCATTTTTACCTCCATATTTATTATATCATATATTTCAGCTAAATCCAACTAATTTTTAAAGTTTGTAATACAATAGATTGTTATTTATTTATCTTAAAATTCTATGCACCAAGCAACAATTCTGCAGTTTTACTGTCTTTATATTAAGTTTTATTATACGTTTGTTTGAATTTCTCTTTACAATAGCCTCCATAGTCTTCAATGAGCAATATAAAAATGTTTCACGTGAAACATTTTTAGTTAGTTATTCTCGTATAGCTTAATTATTTCGTTGCTAAAATATTGGGTAACGATATATTGTTATTCAGCCCTATAAATTTTTGTTTCACGTGAAACATTTTTCTTAAACACTGTTCAAACCATTTGGACAGCATATTGTCATGGCAGATTTAGAAAAGTTTGTTTCACGTGAAACAAACTTGCTGGTATAAATATGTTTTGTTAGCCTTACGCTTAAATTGTATAAAAAATAAGTTCCTTACACTTTCTTACGGACTATAATCGATGAATTGCCTGCAGGTATTATAATTAGAGATTGATGAACAGCTTGCGGGTTATAATTAGAGATTGATAAATAGCCTGTGGGTACTATAATTAGAGTAGTATTTCAATTTATAGGCCTGCACTTGCTATTACTAAATAAAGTTTTAAATTCGTTTTGTCAAAGCAGAATATGCTAAAATATTAAGCAATTTTTTTTATTAAGATAAAACCATGTTATAATAGCTTATTTCTAATGCAATATAGTATTATAAGCAGAAATACACTTATAAAATATAGTAATTTTGATATTTTGCAAAGCTTCATAATGCTTTTTGCTATTGCACCTAAAAAATGTAGACCAAATAGATTTTGTTTTTAATTCTTTTTTATTATCTACGTCACTTTTAGTTTTAATCTCTTATTAAATCACTTGTTAAATTTTGTAACTGGGCTTTATTCATTTTTGTTTTGCATGGCTATATTAAATTCTTTTATAATCTATTTTTTTATTAAACTTTATTTATAAAAAATATTTCCATTTCCAACCATCTTTTGCTACAATTCCAGTTTGCTATAATCTCAATCTATTATGATTTTTAATTGTTGCTTTGATTTTTGACATAATAAAACCCATCAGAGATGGGCTTTATTAAACTATTCTAAAAACTATAAAATCTTAAGTTCATTGAAATTTTGTTAATAACTATAAAATATAATATTTTTTATGCTTATCTAACTATTTGGGTGTCTTTTATTGTAATTTCTCAAATCACCAAGAGTTAGCTCTTTTTTCTTTAAAAGTTCAACCATGTCTGCCAGTCTATCTAAATCATCTCTTGAATAGTAGTCAATATATATACGACCTTTGTTGTCATTACCTATTGCTGATACCTTTGTCGCAAATACTCTTTGCATTTCATTTATAAGTTCTTTAAGTTCTAGTGATTGCTCTTTCACTTTGGTGCTAACGTTTTTTGGTGGGTTTAAATAATTTTTGACCGCTTTTTCAAGTTCACGTACAGACATTTTTCCATCGGCAGCCTGCTTTGCAAGTTTTATTTGCTGTGTTGTATCGTCAACTACCACAAGGCTTCTTGCATGACCGCTTGACAGTCTTCCGTCTTCTATCATTCGTATCACATCTGGGTACAATGTTAAAAGTCTAAGGGTGTTTGCAACAGAAGAACGACTTTTACCAATACGGTCTGAAACGGTCTCTTGAGTTAAATTGTATTCATCCATTAACTGCTTGATTGCTCTAGCCGCTTCAATTGGATTTAAGTCTTCTCTCTGTAGGTTTTCAATAAGTGATATTTCTTTAATCTGCTTTTCGGTATAAGCTTTTATAACGACAGGCACTTTTTCTAATCCCGCCATTTTAGCTGCACGCCACCTACGTTCTCCAGCTATAATCATGTAACTATCACTAGACTGTTTTGTAACAACTAGCGGTTGAATAACTCCGTGTAGCTTGATAGAACTTGCAAGCTCCTGCAAGGCTTCTTCGTCAAAATTCTTTCTTGGCTGATTTGGATTAGGGTTTATTTTGTTGATATTAAGCTCTAAAACATCACCAGAGTTTAAAGCTTTTTCAGCTGATTTTGCAGTTGTCGCGGCACTTTGATTAGTTATGTTTTTATCACTATCTTCTTCATATATGCCGAATAATGACTCAAGTCCTCTTCCTAAACCTTTCTTTTTATCCATTATCTTTCACCTCTCTTAATTTAATTTTTGTATCCTTTGTTATAGGCTTATATTTAACCTTATTCCTATCTAGGAATTCTTCTGCAAGTGACATATATGCTTCAGCGCCCTTAGATGATGGCTCATAAATTAAAATAGGTTCGCCATGACTTGGAGCTTCAGCTAGTCTTACATTTCTTGGTATATATGTAAAGAAAACTTTTTTACCAAAGAATTTCAAGATTTCATCTGCGACTTGGGTTGTAAGGTTTGAACGCTTGTCTTTCATGGTCATGACAACGCCTTCAATATCTATAGATGGGTTGAGATGATATTTGATAAGCTTTATGGTATTCATCAGTTGCGTCAAGCCTTCCAGCGGATAGAACTCGCATGGTATTGGAATTATAACACTGTCACTTGCTGTCAAAGCATTAACAGTTATAAGTCCAAGCGAAGGTGGACAATCTATCATGATAAAATCATAATTTTCCTTTATTGGTTCTAGTGTATTTTTGAGCAGTTTTTCTCTTTGCGGCATCTGTACCATTTCTAATTCAAGACCAGCAAGGTCAACGTTTGCAGGTATGATGTCAAGGTCTTCGACTAGTGTAGGCTTGATGACTTCGCTTGGTTCAACATCGCCAGCTATCAAGTCATAGATAGTTTTTAAGGCTTTATGCTTTTCAATGCCAAGTCCGCTTGTTGCATTGCCTTGTGAGTCTAGGTCTATAACTAAAACCTTTTTACCCATAGCGGAAACATACGCCGCAAGATTTGTGCAGGTTGTTGATTTTCCAACTCCACCTTTTTGATTTGCTATTGAAATAATTTTTCCCATATATTAAACCTCGTATAGATATATAATAACACAAAAGTTTGCAAATTTTAAGTGTTTGTGCTAATTTTTTTTATTTGATAACAAAATTATAAGAAAATTAAGCTTTTTTTGACCTATTTTATATATTTTTCATATAATTTTTGCTAATTTTTATTTTGATTATGCTATTTTTTTTATTTAGTTTGCTTTTTTAGTTATTTATGATAAGATATTGTAAAGGCGTTTTTTAGGAGAAACTATGAAAAATTTTATATCATCAAGCCAAATAACACGCGTTGAACTTGATAAAATTTTTGCTCTGACAGACAACATTATAAAGCATAGAAAAAAATATAGTAACGCATTAAAGGGCTATGTGATTGCAACTTTGTTCTTTGAACCTAGCACGCGTACACGTCTATCATTTGAAAGTGCTTCGCAAAGGCTGGGTGCAGGGCTTATTTCAACCGAAAACGCAAAAGAGAATGCGTCGGCAAGAAAAGGTGAGAGCCTAGAAGACACGATTCGCATTGTTCAGGGCTATGCTGATATGATAATTTTAAGGCACTGTGAAAATGATGCGGCAGAAAGAGCGGCAAAAGTTGCAAGTGTACCTATCATAAATGCTGGGGCTGGCGGCGGAGAACATCCAACGCAATCACTGCTTGACCTTTATACAATTCGAAAGTATAAAGGAAGTATTGATGGCAGCAAGATTGCAATTCTAGGTGATTTAAAATATGGCAGAACAGCACATTCGCTTATAAAGCTGGTAAATTTATACAATAATATCACCGTCTATGGATTGTCTATAGATGGGCTTGAGCTGCAAGATGAATATAAAAATTTACTTAAAAACAATAATAATGCGTTTATTGAGTGTAAAACTCTTGATGACATACCTTGTGATGTTGATTTTATATATCAAACTCGAGTTCAAAAAGAGCGGCTGGAAGACAAAAATCTAAAAATTAAAGAAATTATCTTAAATAAAGCAAATTTTGCTAGATTTTCAGAAAAAACCTATCTTTTACATCCACTTCCAAGAGTAAATGAAATATCAACCGACTTAGACGATGATAAGCGTTGCGTATTTTTTAATCAAGCACATTATGGTTTATACACAAGAATGGCTTTGATTTTAACGCTTTTTAAAGAGTTTTATAACAAAAAATAGTGGAGATTTTATGGAAGAACTTATAAAAAATATATTTAATAGATATGGCTATAGCCTTAGTGACAAGCAGATAAATCAATTTGCGGTCTATTATCAATTTTTAGTGGAAGAAAATAAAAAGTATAACCTTACTGCGATAACCGAACCACGTGATGTTGTGGTGAAACATTTTGTTGATTCCGTTTTGCCCGAGAAAGATATAAAGCAGGGTGCGACAGTCCTTGATGTTGGAACGGGAGCGGGATTTCCTGGTGTGCCGCTAAAAATTTTAAGACCTGACATAAAGCTGACGCTATTAGATAGCCTTCAAAAACGAATAAATTTTTTAAATCAACTTCTTTTAAAACTTGATATCGCCGATGTGGTCACAGTGCATGCACGGGCTGAAGATTATATCAAAAACAAACGAGAGTCCTTTGATATTGCTTTGTCGCGGGCGGTTGCTCAAATTCCTACGCTTGCTGAATATTTGCTGCCATATGTCAAGCTTGGCGGTAAAGTGATAATGTATAAGGGGAACAAGCTTGAAGAAGAGCTTAGGCTTGGGCAAAATGCTATCAAAACGCTTGGCGGAAAGGTAGAAAAAACAGTACATTTTGGGCTTGACGAGGTGGAAAGTGAGCGTTTGGTGCTTGTTATAGATAAAATTAAAAGTGCTGACAAAAAATATCCAAGAGCTAAAAATTTGCCAAAAATAAAACCTATTTTATAATCTAATCCTTGAAACAAGATAGCTTAGGCAAGAAAAGTTTAAAGTTAATTTAAAATTACGCCGCATTATTGACAAATAGCCATTTTTTAAGAAATAACTTTTATTTTAAATATCACAACGCCATACTTTTTTTCATCTTCTGCTGCATAAATAGTTCTATAAACATTTACCATCTCTTCTTTCGTGGAACGTGAAAAACCTAAATCTTTTTTATCTAAATTATTTGCCATTTCGTCAAAGTCTTTATAGATAAATTTATCTAAAATAATTGCTTTCATTGTTTCTACTTTTTCAGGTTCTTTATAAAAGATGATTGTGTCACCAACGTTAAAGTTTTGCCTTTTTTCATCATTTAATCTGCCTTCAAGTGTTTTCTCTTTGTTTTTTATAAGATTAAAATAAGTAGGATGCAAATTCAAGGTATGGATCTTAAAATTTGTTTTTCTGATTGCCCAATTTCTCCATCTTGCATCATCATAAAAAGAATTATCTTCAAATTGCAAGGCAAATTTACCCCAAAATTTTATTGCTCTTGGGTTTGTAAATCTAGTTGAAAAAACAAATTGACCTTCAAATAAATTGGTAATTTCAGTTGCAAACCAAATAGCATTATTATCTTTTCTAAATTCAGGACAAACATAAAATTCTGCAAAGTCATACAGCATATTCCCAAGTTCTCTAATCATGGCAAGACCTGCAATTTTGTTGTCTACTAAAAAATAAAAAGGAAACCTGTCTTTGTCGTCCCAATAACAGTCAAACCAATTGTAGACGGGCAGACCTTTATCATCAAATTTTATATCTGGGTCAAATTCAGATAGTTCAGTTAAATATTCATAAAAATATTTTCTCATTTCTTCCATTTTTGACAATGGAACAATTTGTATTCTTTTCATGCTAATCCTCCAAGCCTATTAAATAATCAAAAAAACGACACGTAAGGAAATCAAATGCAACAAATGCGGTTAAAAGTAGTTATTATTCTTTAGTATAGTTTTTTGGTGTATGTTTGTCAATTGACAGCACATGTTTTTCTTTGAAATATTCTTTTTGTGATTGGATGCTTTAGTGTTTCTAGGTGAATTATATAATTGTTCGTTTATTGCTTTCAATTTCTGTCTGGTGATTTCTTTTAGATTTTTATTCTTTGGTAAATATCTCCGTATTATTCCATTCAAGTTCTCCTTTCCGCCATCTTCGTGTGAGCTATATGGACGTGTATTTATGAGCTTTAAAGTTCCAACCAACAAGTTTTGCTCTACTGACAGCAACTTCAGGGGACCATTTTTTATTAACAACACAATCTTCAATATATTTAATTAGATTACTATCTTGAAAAAGTTTATATTTAGCACCACAATTAGATTTATTTTTAGAATAGTTATCTTGTGCTTTAATAGCAGAGTAAGATCTAACAACTTTGCCTTTAACTTTGATAAAGACTAAGTTTTTCTTGTTAGACAACTGTCTAGAGATAGTAGAGCGATGCCTACCTAGCAAGTTAGCAATATTAGAGATAGAGAGACCATCTAAATGAAGCTTTTGAATTAATTTTCTTTCAGATATATTTAAATGGTTGAAATTTTTATTAAAATGTGATAAATTAATCATAGGTAGCAAATCCTTTTAAATGTATTTTTGTTCACTAAACATTTTAACCGATTGCTACCTTTTTTGTTAAGCAATTTTGTTGCAATTAATTTTTCTTTGCACCCTTCGAAATAAACAACTTGACAAAGAATTTGAATTCATTTTCAAAAATCGTGAACATATCAATGGCAAGCGAGTTCATACAACACTCTACACAAGAAGATATAAACAATGTTTGACAAAAAATTACGTATTTAGATATTAAATCAAAAAGGTTGAAGCTCTAATTAAGAAGCAACAACCTTTTTTATTAAAATTATTAATTTATAGTGCTACAACAACATAGCCATCTATAAGTTCAGGAAGGCTAACCGAAGTTTTGTTTTCAAGTATAATGCAATATTTCACACTACCAATTGAACATAATGCATACTTAAAATTTTCATTTTCTTTAATTTCTTCAAATCCATAAAATATCGACATTTCATTTTCATAGATTGAAAAAGCAGATTCACTCCAGCCATTTGGTTTGCTTTTCGCTTCTATAAGAAGAATACTATCCGTTGCGGCCAGACTGGCATAATCTACATAAGTTACTGATTGTGGAACAATTAGATATTTAAGTTTTGGCAAATTAATAAATGTATTCATTCCTATACTGGTAACGGTGTTTGGTATATTCACATATTGCAAATTACTCATAGCGCAGACTGTTCTATTTGAAATAGTCGTTACACCTTCTGGGAAATATAATTCTTTTATATTGTTACATTCATAAAAAGCATCCTCTGGAGTCGTTGTTAAAGTAGAATAAATATGTACTATAAAAGTCTTCTCTGAAGACAAATTTTTAAAGATGTTTTTTCCATAAGTTTCAGTTCCATCAACAAAATTTATTTCTTTTAAAGAATCTGGAATTAAATTTTCTCCGCCGAACATGTATGTTAGTGTTGCGACTGTGTTTCCAGCAATATTGATTTCTTGAAGATTATTGCAATTTTGAAAGCACTTATATTCAAAATTTTGAACATTTGATGTGAATGAAATACTTTTTATATTTGTACTATTAAATGCATTTGTTGAAATTGTAGTCACAATATTCCCTCCTAATGTGCAAGGAACCACTATGTCTGAATCATTGCCAATATATTTTATAATCTTAACACCAGTACCAACATCATCTTGCGTAAATTCATAATCTTTAGTTAAACCTTGCCATTTTGCAGTAAGTATTACATTACCTTCAGTGAAGTCGTATGGTAATGTAATCTTATTCTCCTCAACATACCATCCTAAAAACTTGTGTTCGAGTTTTGTTGGAATTGGCAATTCGGAAATTTGAGAGTAACTATTCACATTCATAGGAGGAATGTATTCGCCACCATTCACATCGAATGTAATAGTATATTGAGTTCTACTCCACATTGCCGTTAGTTTTATATCAGTTGCAAATTGGAAATCAATGTCTTCTACTTTTTTGTCATTTACATACCAACCTTCAAATGTGTATAAGTTTTTAATTGGAGTTGGTAATTCCATTTTTTCACCAGTTTTTATTTTTATCGAATCAATTAAATTTCCACCATTAGAATCAAATGTTATTGTATATTCATTTGGCTCCCACTTGGCTTCTAACATTATATCATTTTTTACAATATTTGAATTAAATAACCATTCTTCACCATTACAGTACCAACCTATTAATGTATATCCCTTTCTAGTAATTTCAGGACGTATAGCTTTATATCCGTCTTTAACGTTTTGAGTTGGCACAGTTGTAGAAAATCCTGTACTGAATTCAACTTTATATACTTTTGTTGCAGAAATATTAGTCTTTAACCCATTTATTACATAATAGCCATCATTTGAAATATCTATTGAGATTATACTTTCAGCTATTTGATTATTAAAATTTCCTAAGTTCTCTATCGTTCCATCATCATAAATTGCAATTAAATCACCATTATTGTCGATTGAATAAGAAGTCGGATTTTTAATGTTATTACAAGCAGTCATAAAAAATAACATTAAGACAAAGATTGTGAAAATACTTAATGATATCACAATTTTTTTATACTTTTTTATCATTAATCCTCCTTTGATAAAACCTTATGGCAATAGTATAGCATACAAAATCAATTAAGTCAATTTAAAAATAAAGGCAGAATCTTATTAACTATTTCCCAGTTGATTTTGCTAGGGTTTTGTTTAATATTAGTGCTGATAAAGTAGAAAAAACTATCAGCGTTGTGTGTAGCTGTTCATTCATTTTTTTATGCTTTTTTTATAATTGCAGTGTAATCGATGACAAGCGATTTAAGAAACGAAACTTTGCAGGAGATTTTTACTCAATTACCAACTGATTTGCAAGCAGTTATTAAAGAAGTGAACAAAGAGTCGTGGCCGGGTAGCAATTCTGACCCAGCAATAGAAACAGTAGATAAACTTTGGTTGTTTAGTGAATTTGAAATTACTGGGGAAACAGGAGCAACATCATATGCAGATGGTGTTCAGTACGAGTATTGGAAAACTATCAAAGATGGTTCAAATGATAGAGATACAGTTAAAACATCAGATGGAGATAAAGTAAATTGGTGGTTACGTTCGTCTGGAAGAGGAAGCTCTTCAAGTTATGTTATTATCACTTATTCTGGTGGTGCAGGCTTTTATCACGCAGGTAACAGAGCTGGTGTGTCATTTGGGTTCTGTGTATAAATGATAACTATCATTTTTGCTCCACCTCGAACAGGTAAAACTTGTTTTATGACACACCTTCTCAACAATTATGCTTTTGACAGAGAAAGATTTAAACTTATGAGACAAGAAATAATAAGCAAAAATAAAGGCGGTTTTAATCTTTCAATTCAAAAACACTGTGTTGCTTCAAATTATGATATCAAATTTAGAAAGTATGGTTATTCTCCTAAGTTTAATCGGAGAATAAATCCATACAAACTAGGTTTTAGCAATAAGTTCGTAAAGACACATTTTAATCTTCCATATGAAGTCATTGGCATAACCGAAGCACAAAAATATCTTAATTCAAGAATGAGCTTATATTTCCCAGATTGGCAAAGTAGATGGTATGAACAGCACGGACACGATGATATTGATATTTTTCTCGATACTCAAAGACCTATGCTGATTGATGTCAACATTAGAGAACTTGCTCGATTTATAGAGATAGTTAAGTTGGAAGTTTTGTATGAAGATAGAAAAGTTAAGAAATTAAAATGGACTATAAGAAAGATAGATAATTCAAGTTTGTTTGATAAATATATGAGTAGTGGCAAAAAAGACGAAAGTTGTTATGAAGAAGAAGTTGTTATTGCAGATTACAATGTTTTTAGTTTGTATAGCAGTCAAAGTTGTAAACCGAAATTTTATGAAGGTCATTTAGACGAAGATTTTGATTTAGAATATTCAACAGAAACTGATGAGAGTTTTGAAGGATATGTCAAATTCTTGCAAGAATATGACGATGAGCTTCCAGATAACTTTTATCAATCACGAACACTAAAAAAGGAGAAAAACTATGCTTAATTATAATAAAAATAAACTTATAAATCAGGCACTTGTTAAGTACTATGAAACGTTTAGTTTGACACTTGACACTGTTGATTTTGTGCTATTCAATAAAAAGATATGCAAATATATTTTTAGAAATATGAAGAAAGCATTTAGAAAGATTGATAGAGAAGATAAAAAATTTCAAAGAAATTATAAAAAACAAATCAAAAATAAAAGGAGGCAAAATTGTGGGATTTTTCACAGGAAAGCAAAAACGAATGGCTAAAAAATGTTCTTTTTATGAGCTTAATCGAGTCTATCAAAATGCAGATTTAGCATTGGAGCGTGCTTCATATAGTGGCAATCAAAAAGAACTAAAACAAGCGATGAAAGAGCATAGAAAATATGAATATGCCCTTCTTTATCGCAATACGCCAGAGTTTAAAAAGAAACACAAAAAACGCTGACTCTAACAAATCTTGTTAAATCCAAAGGTTAGCGGTTGGAGGGAATATGCCTTATGGTGAAACAAAAGTTTACTTTGATGGCAGTCATTATATCGCAATTCCTCACACAACAAGACCAAATCTAAAACGAGTAAAGAAACCTGAGGAAATGATAACCATTGTTGAGAGTGAAGAAGGTGTGGAAATTTTAGATGAAACACCTTCTTTTTCTCAAAACAGTGATATTGAAAAATGCGATATAAATA
>CAWVLM010000072.1:0-11666 GCA_963930145.1 Clostridia bacterium | reverse complement strand
GTCTTTTTATGTAAAACTTCCTTGATTATTCGATGAATAGTAAGGTCAGGATAGCGACGAATTGGCGAGGTAAAATGGCAATAATATTTAAGTGCCAAGCCAAAGTGACCGAGACACTGATTGGTATATCTTGCCTTTTGCATTGACCGAAGAATAACCTTGTTGACAGTTTCGGTATACGGCTGACCGCTGCAAAGCTTGATTAACTCTTGATAATACTCTGGCGTGATGTTGTCAGGCAATGCTGGAACTTTTATTCCTAGTCCCTTTAAATATTCAATAACATTTTCTGATTTTTCTTTTCTTGGGCTTTCATGCACGCGGTATAGGAAAGGTATCTTGTTATCGCAATACTCTTTTGCCACCGTTTGATTTGCAAGCACCATAAAGTCTTCAATAAGGCGGTGTGCGTCATTACGCTCGCGTTTTGTGAAGTCAACAGCCATGCCGCTTTCGTCAAATACAAATTGCACTTCTGGAATTTCAAAATCAAGAGAGCCTGCTGCTGCCTTCTTTGCCTGAATTTTCTTAGATATTTCATGCATAAGTTTAAGCTCTTCTTTGACGCTTTCAGTTTTTTCGTCGGCTGGCTGGTCACAGAGAACTTTATAGACATTTGTATAGTTAAGTCTTGCCTTACTTTTTATAACGCTTTCACAAATTTGATGTGAGATGACATTTGCGTTTTCGTCAAGTGTCATGATACAAGATAATGTAAGCCGCTCCACCCCTTCATTAAGTGAGCATATACCATTTGAGAGCTCTTTAGGAAGCATTGGAAGCACTGAGGTTGGAAAATATACGCTTGTGCCACGATTGTAAGCTTCTTCATCAAGCAAGCTATCATACTTTACATACTCGCCAACGTCTGCAATATGAACTCCCAAAATATAGCCGTTCTCTGTTTTTTCTATTGACACTGCGTCATCAAGGTCTTTTGCATCCTCGCCGTCTATTGTGAAAGTCACCTTGTCGGTCAAGTCAAGTCTGCCTTCTTTCTGCTCTTCGGTTACCTTTTGCGGCAACGCTCTTGCTTCTTCAAGCACGTCAGACGAAAAGGTTTCATATAGTTGATGATCGCGAATTATTGCAAGCTCGCAAGCTTTGACGTCATCGCTCTTGCCAAGCACTTCGCTCACAACGCCTGAGAGTTTGCCGTTATGGCGAGTTAAATTTATCACCACCCTATCATCTTCTTTAGCACGAAGTCCGCCCTTTACAAGCAAAATTTTAAAAGGTATGCGAGTGTTGTCGGGCTCTACAAAAAAGTTTCCGCCCACTTTTTCCACAACACCTGCGAGACTTTTGACAGGCCTAAAGATGTTGACCACCTGTCCATCGCTTTCGTCACCATTTTTTGATAAAATCTTGACTATAACGCGGTCACCATCTATCGCGCCATTTTGCATATTGGCTGGAATAAAAATATCTTCTTCGTCAGAGTTATCTATTTGACAAAAGCCATAGCCCTTTGCGTTGCCAATAAACGTTCCACGTATATAGTCGCCTGATGGCACAACCACATATTTATCTTTTTGCTCTTTATATATAAGCCCATCTTTTTCAAGTTTTTTAAAATCGCTTTTTACATCTTCGTAAGCAACTCCGTATGTATTTTCTATAAAACAAAAAAGATTGTCTAGACTTTTGAAAGCTAAACCATCTTTTTTTAAGAGTTCTAATATTATATTTTTAGCCTGCACTATTCTACACCTATAAACAATTCAGTTACAAAGAATAGTATTACGCATATAAAGATTATTATTCCCATAGCGATTGTTATTCTCTTTAAAATGCTATCTCGTGATGCACCCTTGTTCTGTGAATAATAGCTTTCTTGGCTTACACCTGTGAAGGCATCAAGGCTTTTTGACGAATCGTTTGACTGCATAAGGGTTGTGATTATCATAACTATTGCAGCAGCTATTATTATTCCAAATAAAACATATCTAAAGATTGGCAAAAAGTCAGCCCAAAAGTCACTTACAAGTTCACCATCTAGCAACATTGATATATTTAACATATTTTTTTATCTCCTTTATAATCTAGTTAAGGCGCAGAACCATATTGTGAAAAGCACAAATATTATCAAAAATATAATTTGCACCCATTTTATTTTCATTTTGGCTTTGTTTATTGATGCACTTAATATATTTTTTAATAGCCATAGTGAACATACCGCAAAGACACATATAAGCACTATAAGCCAAGTGTTACCTAAGCCATCATGTATAGCTCTTCCCCAATCATCAAACCAATTCAAAAGTAAACTATTCATTTTTTACCCCTTTTGCCATATTTTAGCACAATATAATTGCAATTTCAATACATTGATGAAATTTAAAGAGCATATTACCTTTTTATTATAAACATTTTTTAAGGTTTGTCAAATAAATATCATGGTTTTTAAGTTTTTTATTAAAATCTTTTATCTGTTTTTTAAATTAACTTGCAATATTCATTTTTATTGCATAAAAAAACACCTATTGCAAAGGTGCTTTTTATTTGGCATTAAACGTTAAGTAAACGCATGATTCTGCCATTGACAATCATGAGAACTAAGTCAATAATCCAGATGATGTTCCAGCCTAGAAGTATTCTTAAAAGTGCAGCAACAATCTTTCCTTCAGTCAATCTTGTTACAAAACCAAGAACAAGTGCTGTGATAGGAATGATTGCAAGGATGATACTTACAAGTCTGCTCCAGCCAAAATAATCTTTTCCTGTTTTTGCCATTTTGCCCTCCTAGGATTATTATACTATATTTTTTTTACAATAACAATCATTTTTTGTATTTTTTTGATTTATTTTATTGACCACTCCATTGTGACATTTGCCTCAATTTTGATATCTTCGACATTTATAGCCTCCATACTCTCACAGCGTGCTGCCTTTGCCATTACCGCTCCATCATATTGAGCTGAAAATTGTCTTGGATGATATACGTTCACCTGTTTGAAACTATGGTCTATAAACATAATTTGCTCAAGTTTTACGCCTGCACTGTCAGCAAGAAGCAAAGCTTTCTCTTTTGCGTCAGACACAGCTTGCTTTAATGCCTGATTTTTTAAAGCTGTGATATCTTCTACAGAAAAATTGATGGCAAGAGTTGGATTTGCAAGTGTGGCTGAAAGCGTGTCGATACATTTTGCAAGTTTCTTTCTATCAAAATCAAACTTTATTTCAAGGCTATGGGTAATCACATACCTATCAAAGACATATTTGCCCGTCTTAAAACTTTCAACATATTTTGTTGCCGTGCTGACTCTAAAATCAGTTGTTTTGATATTTTCTTCCTTAAAACCATTTTCCGCTAGGCTTGATTTTAAGTCTAGGACAAGTTTATCACACTCTTCCATTGCCTTTTGATAATCCTTATCTTCGCTCTTAACCGAAAGCGAAATTGTAATTGTGTCTGGCACTTGTGACGCCATGCCAAGACCTGTTAATCTTAAAATTCTTTCCATATTTATCTCCTTTTCTTTATGATTTTATCATAAAAGCACTGTAAAACAAAGCGTTAGTTTATTTTTTTAGGTCGTAAATGTCATCAAAATAAATCTTTTTATAGTTTATTTCAAGATAGCGTTCTTCTATATGTAAAATGGGAGTGCCTTGAAGCTCTAGATAATGCCCATTTTCATAAAATTTCACATAAATTACATCATTTTTGTTTAAATTTAGTATTATTTTTGAAATTTCTGCCGCTTTTTCTTCGCTAAGCTGTCCTTTTACAACTCTTTCATGCTCATACTCTTTCATTCTCAATGCGTTGTGCAAGCCTTTTAATGTGTCAAAAGGCATAAATTGTTTTGCCCGCTCGCCTTGTGGCATTTTAGTTCTCTCCGCCATTATGTCCCCCTATAAGCTTATTTCGCTCTATCATTGTGGCATTCTCTTGCAAATCCATCCCCTTTAAAACCGCGTTTTTGCCATATTTATCTTGCAATTTTAAAAGACTTTCAACAAGCCGCTTTTCCTTTTTAACCTTCTCAATATCTGTAAATAGATTATAGCTTTCTTGCTCTCTATCTCTTAAATCACAATAGTCATAGCCTAGTTGCCTGATGGACCTGTGTTTGTCCACAATTTTATCAAAGAGTGGCAGAGCGTAGCCTTCTATAAAGGAATAGAGATTTGTGGTCTCTTTCATACGCACACTGCCCTTTACAAATTCCTTGTTTTTATCGCCATATCGAACATATATGTGAAGCAGCTGCGTGACGTAGCCATCTTTATAAAGTCTATAACAACCTGATTGCAACATCTCTTTCATGACAAGCTTTGCATCGTCGAAATTATAGTTTTTCGGCAAAATTTGCATGTTTGATATTGATTTTTTCTTAGTTTTATAGCTTTTTATATCTTTTATCGTGCAACTTTC
Source organism: Clostridia bacterium (assembly GCA_963930145.1). GTDB lineage: Bacteria > Bacillota > Clostridia > Christensenellales > UBA1242 > Caccovivens. The sequence continues at coordinate 7,282 of CAWVLM010000072.1, read as the reverse complement.
TCTTCCCCATGCGTGGTCTATCATAAGTTCTGCATTGATGCCAAATTCCTTATAAAGCATATCTTCATCTGCGTGGGCAAGGTCGTACATATCAAAAATATTGAGTCTTTCAAGATGTTTCTCTGTCCCCTTTGATATACCCCAAAAATCTGTGATTGGTCTATGATGCCACAGTTTTTCACGAAATTTTTCTTCAGTCAGCCAGCCTATAAAATCTTTTGAATGTTTGGCTGTTATATCAAGTGCAATCTTGGCAAGATACATATTGCTTCCGATTCCAGCAGTTGACGGAATATGCAAAGTATCTCGAATTTCGCTCATAAGTTTTTCAGCAAACTGCTTTGCTTTTAAATTATACATCTTTAAATAGTCTGTTGCATCTATAAAACACTCGTCAATAGAATAGACGTGAATATCGTTTTTATCTATATATTTTAAGTAAATACCATATATTTCAGCGGCATACTCAATATACTTTTTCATTCGCGGTTTAGCAATAATGTATTTGATACTCTTAGGTATTTCATATAATCTACACCTATTTTTAACGCCTTGTGCTTTCATTTTGGGAGTAACCGCAAGACAAATACCGCCTTCCCCGCGAGAGCTGTCTGCAACGACAAGGTCAGTCTCAAAGGGGTCAAGACCACGCTCAGCACACTCGACAGACGCAAAAAAGGTTTTCATATCAATCACAAAATATACTCTTTGCTTTTTAGTCATAATTTCTCCAAAACCATTATAGCACAAAAGTGCATAATAACAATAAAAAACAAGGATAAACCTTGCTTGAAAAACAATTTTTCTGTGCTACAATTTTATTGTATTTTTCCTTTATTGTGCTCTTTTTCACGTTGCCCTTTATAATTTATAAATCTATTGTTCCATAGAGAAAGCGGCTTAGCTGTAAGAGCTTTTGAATAAATAACAATATTCCCTATATCAGTTGTAATATCATCGCTATTTTTATAAAGTTCTTTTGTCATACCTAAATCTTCATATAATCTGCATGCACTAGCATTGTCTATATCATCTGTGTATAGTCTTATAACCTTAAAACCATTATCTTTTGCCCAGTTCTCAAATAGTTTAAAAATCAAAGTCCCAAAACCTTTGTTTCGCTTGTCTTGCCTTACGCCATACCAGCCAAGCCAACATTCATCAAGGTCGCCTTCTATGTAATGTCCCCATAACCCTATAGGTTCGCCGTTGTCATCTTTGACTATAAAATATTCTTTTTGATATTTTCTTGGCATGTCACTATGTAAATTTTCATTGATTGCGTCAAGATAATTTTGCTCAGCGTCCTCTCTCGGGAATATCGTATGTTGAAACTCAAGAGCCTGTTTAATGTTATCTTGCGTTATAAGTTCGCTTCGTAAGTTGAAATTTTCCATAAAATCTCCTTAAACTTAAGTCTTTCTAACGCATTTAGAGAAACCACAAGTGTTGCCACCATTACTGCCGTTTCTGGTCGAGATGGCGGGATTTGAACCCACGACCTCACGGTCCCGAACCGTGCGCGCTACCAACTGCGCTACATCTCGTTATTTTGATAAAAGATTATGTTTAAATAAATTGTTTTTTGTCTGGTGCGAAAAGGCGAAAACAACAATACAAATATTATTCTTTCCTTATATAAGTCGTGCTAAATTTGCTTGCAAATTTACCTTTGGCACGATAAAGAAAAAACAAGCGTTACCGCCATTACACTTCATGCCACGCATGAAGCTAGGCAGATTTTTTAAATTAACCAGATAAAGTCGCACTAAATTCACATCGTGAATTTACGTCTGGTGCGAAAAGGCGAAAAACAAATGTTAGGGTGCAGCTTTTCGCCTTTGGCGAAAACAAACAACAATGCAGTTTTCGACTATGGAGCAGGTGACGGGAATCGGACCCGCGAATTACGCTTGGGAAGCGCACATTTTACCACTAAATTACACCTGCATAATACCCTGTTGGGCTTTTATTTTTTTAAATAGATTAGAGCTAAATGTCTAAAATGAGCTTCAATTAAAAGAGATTTTTTATTTATAAAGCTAATTTTTTAAAAGTAGTTTGATAAAACTTACATCTTTGCATGCTTTGCATTATATACAAAATCTCTAACTTTGTTTGCGTCTTTCTCGCCCTTTTCATTCTTGCACCCGCTATTGACGTCAACACCATAAGGTCTTACTACTCTTATCGCCTGTGCAACATTATCGGGCGTTAGCCCACCTGCAAGAAAGGCTGGTTTATCTAGGCATTCAATAATCTTGCGGCTTGCATTCCAATCATGAACTAGTCCCGTGCCACCAACTTGGTTGGTTTTCAAGTTAAAACTATCAAGCAAATAAAAATCCGCATACTTGATATCTTTGATATTAGAGCATATTTTTCCATCTTTTGAAACGTGAATAAGTCTTACAAGTTTTACATTTGGCAGGGCTTTAACAATTTTTTCAACTTCACTTTCCTTAATGGCTGAATGGAGTTGTAAAATATTGTTGCCTATAAACTTTGTGAGCTCAATAATTTCATCAGCATTTTCTATATGAGTCACAAGCGACACTTCGCATTTACCCTTAGCAAAAGCACAAATTTCTTTCGCGGTCTCTTTGTCAATAAAGTCAACACTTGCGTGCTTCTTCCCAACAAGTATACCTATGATATCAGCCTTCGCCTGCAAACACATTTTGGCATCTTCAACGCTTTTGTTAGCACAAATCTTGACTTGCATGTGCTTATTATATTACTTTTTTGGTATTTTTGCAACTTTTTTATCTATTTTTTATCCGCTTGGGAAAATTGCGGCGGAAGAGCAGCAAGCAGGATGCTTGCAATAAAAAGCGAATGCTTTTTATTGAATTTTCAAACAACGTTTGAAAATTTGCTCTTCCGCCGCACCGCCTGCCACACCACCTAGTATATCTTATAAAACAACCCTATCTAAATTTTAAAAACGCCACTATAACCCTATAAACTAAAAAAAACATTTCTTTTGTCATTCAACCGTCACGCTTTTTGCAAGGTTTCTTGGCTTATCTGGGTCGTAACCCTTTGTGACGGCAGTAAAATAGGCAAGCTTTTGCAAACTTAAAATAATTTGAAGTGGCATAAAATCTTTTTCAGGCTTTTTAACCCTAATAATATAGTCAAAGGCTTTTTCTATTTCGCTGTCGATATTTAAAGTTGTGAAAAGAATAAGTTTTCCGCCGCGAGCCTTAATTTCGTATGCATTATTGAGTGTTTTATTAAATAATTTTTCATCGGTAGCAATTACAATGACAGGGACTGATTTATCTATCAGTGCTATCACGCCATGTTTAAGTTCCCCGCTTGGCTCTGGCTCTGAAAAAATATATGTTATCTCTTTTAGTTTTAGTGATGCTTCCCGTGCGGTTATATAATCTCTCCCGCGGCCAATAAAAAACACCTTATCATAGCTTGCAAGTTTTTTCGCGAGAATTTTTAAAGTGTTATCATCGCCAAAATCTATCTGTCGCTTAAAATTATAGAGTGGCAAGATGTAATCGCTCCCTTTAAGATAACTTGTTAAGATATATAAAACAACACATTGAGCAAAATATGCTTTTGTTGAAGCGACCGCCTTTTCCTGCCCTGCACAAATAGGAAAATTTATACTTGCTTTGCGGGCAATACTGCTATATTCAGTATTCGTTACCGCCGCAATAATTCCGCCCTTACTTTTGCAATAATCAAGTGCGGCAAGTGTATCTGCGGTCTCCCCGCTTTGAGAGATAAAAATGCAAAGACTTTTTTCATCAATATTAAGGTTTTTATACATCATTTCGCTGGCAATTTCGCAAAAGATATCTATATTAAACGCTTCACGCATATAGCTTCCGCCAATAAGTGCTGCATGGTATGCTGTGCCGCAACCTATCAAATAGACCCTATCAAATTCAAAGTTTTTAAGTGTTTTTAGTTTCTCTTTTATTTCATAGCTTCGATAAACTTCCATAATCTTTTCAAGAGCAAGTCTTGATTGATAAATTTCTTTCAACATAAAATGTTGATAGCCCGATTTTTCTTCATTTATAAAGCTAAAATCAAGTTTTATGGGCTGTTTTTTCACGATTTTATCATTTTGATTATAAATTATCACTTCTTTTTGAGAAAGCTTGCCATATTCGCCGTCTTCTAAGGTTAAATAGCCATCACTAAAACCTACAAAGCATGATGGGTCACTTGCAATGATAGCACATTCGCTGCCGAGTGCTATATAAAGCGGACTTTTATTTTTTGCAAAATAAATATAATCACTGTCTTTTGAAATTATGGCAAGTGCGTAAGAGCCAATAAGTTTTTTCTTGACCCTTCTTAAATTGTTTATATCAAGTTTGCAGTCAAAAAGTTTGGCAATCACTTCGCTGTCAGTTTGCCCATAAAAACATTTTCCCTTTTTGATTAAAGCATCCTTTAATTCTTCATAATTCTCAATAATTCCATTATGCACAACTGCCACACTTTCGTTTGATGAAAAATGTGGATGGCAATTCTCTATTGAAATTTGCCCATGTGTTGCCCACCTTGTGTGAGCAATGCCCATGCCTTGCTCTTCAAAATCATGTAACGCTGGCTTTAATTTTTCAACTTCGCCTATTGCTTTGTATGTTATAAAATCGTTATCTCTTTTTATAGTCATCCCCGAAGAATCATATCCGCGATATTCAAGCCTTGTCAGTCCTAAATACAAGTTGCTTTCAACGTTTTTACCAATATATCCTATTATTCCGCACATTTTTTACTCCTTAATGCAAATTAAAGCCAAGGAAAAATCTTGCCTTCAGTAGTTTTTATGAGCTAAATAATTTTTTGTTGATAAAAATAATTTTTTAAATTAAAATTTCGCAACAATTAAAAATATATTTCATAAAAAATAATATTTAGGAGAATTTATGACAAAATTTTTAAATAAAAATAGTTGTTTTATTGGTGAAAATGTGAAATTTGGCAAAAATGTTGTTGTATATGAAAATAATCATATTGATGGCGATTGCTATATTGATGATGAAAGTATTATTTTACCTAACAACTTTATAATAAATAGTAAAATTGGGAAAAATTGCAAGATTCATGCAAGCGTGCTTGAAGATAGCATTGTTTCTGACCATGTTTCAGTAGGTCCATTTGCTAGATTGCGTCCAAAGAGCGTGATAAAAAATAACTGCAAAATAGGCAATTTTGTTGAAATAAAAAATTCTAGCATTGACGAAGGCTGCAAAATAAGCCACCTAGCATATGTTGGAGACAGCATTATTGGTCAAAATTGCAATATAGGCTGCGGCGTTATCTTTGCAAACTATAATGGAAAGACTAAAAATCAATGCAAGGTTGGAAAGCATGTTTTTATTGGCTCCAACTGCAACATTATTGCACCCGTCATTATAGACGATGATAGCTATATTTGTGCTGGAACAACTGTCACTGAAAATGTAGGCAAAGGAGATTTTGTTATCGGAAGAGTAAGGCAAGAAATTAAACAAAATAAAGCAAAAAAATATTGGAATTAAAAATATATAATTAAATTTTATGAAAAATAGAATTTATTTTTAGATTATTTACATTATTTTTACATTTTTTTTCACTATTTTTGCAATTTTTAATTATTTTTTATTGTTTTTTATTATTTTTATATTATTTTTTATTATTTCGTTGTTTTTTTCATTATTTTTATAATTTTTTTGATTATTTTTGTCGAATTTTTATAATTTTATTTTAAAGGAGAAATTTATGGGTATTTATTTTGGAACTGATGGACTACGCGGCGTGTATGGCGAAGAACTTACGCCTAGCATTGCATTTAAGTGCGGGAATAGTCTAAGCAGATTTTGCAAAAAAAGAAAAGTCGTTATAGGGAAAGACCCAAGAGTGACTGGTGACATTATATCGCTTTCTGTGGCAAATGGGCTTATGCAAAATGGGACCAATGTGATTGACGTAGGTGTTGTTCCCACCCCTGCTGTTGCATATCTTACAAAAGTTCTTGACTGCGACTTTGGTGTGGTGATTTCAGCATCGCACAACCCACCAAAATATAACGGAATTAAAATTTTTGACCAAAATGGCTACAAAATTTCAGAGACACTTGAAAACAGCATTGAACGCAAATTTATGTTGCAAGCAAGTGAGCCTTTCTATAATGTTGGAAGATATAGCTATCAGCCTGAGCATATCAAAAAATACATAGAAAAGATAACAGCAAATATTGGCGACCTTAGTGGCTTAAAAATTGTCATTGATTGCGGAAATGGTGCTTCAAGCAAAATTGCAAAGAATATCTTTAAAAATTTGGGTGCAAGTGTTTTTGTAATCAACAATAAAACTGATGGGTTAAGCATAAATGAAGAGTCAGGTGCGCTATATCCACAAAGCATGGCGGCAAAGGTTATAAAAGAAAAAGCCAATCTTGGGCTTGCCTTTGATGGTGACGCGGACAGAATTATTGCGTGTGACGAAAATGGCAATTTAGTTGATGGTGACGATATTTTATATATTCTTGCAACCTTCTTTAAGGACAAAACAAGTGCTGTTGTTGGAACGACTATGTCAAACAAAGGTTTTGAAAATGCGTTAAATAAAAAAGGCATCAGCTTGCTACGAGCTGATGTTGGTGATAAATATGTTATTGAAAAAATGAAAAGTAATAATATTCTGCTTGGCGGAGAGCCTTCTGGACACATCATTGTCAAATCCTACAGCACAACTGGTGACGGGATTTTGACAGGATTACTTCTTGCCGATATTATCAAAAAAACTGCAAAGCCGCTATCTAAGCTTATAAACTATAAAAAGTATCCACAGATAAATATCAACGTTGAGGTGATTGATAAATTCCGTATTTTAAATAGTGAAAAGCTTACAAATGAAACATTGCGTTTGCAGCAGCAATTTGCTAGCTTTGGGCGTGTGCTTGTGAGAGCAAGTGGAACAGAAAACAAAATCCGCATAATGTGTGAGCATAAGTCAAGATTAGTCGCTTTAAGGTCGGCACAGGGTTTAGATAAAATTGTTAAGGAAATTAGTCAAAGATAAAAAGTCAAAATTCATTGTTATTATAAAAATTTATTTATTAAAAACTTCTTATAAAAAATTTTGCATGATTGAAAAAAGTGGGCTTTTAAATAAAACCCACTTTGTTTTCTTAAAATTTATAGATTATTCAGCAACTACTACTTCGTATATGTCTTGGCTGTTTTCAACAAGTTGTGCAGTATAGCCTTCTGCAACGAAGCTTGTGTTTTCACCTTCTGCTAGGTTGTCTGCAGGGTTG
>CAWVLM010000071.1:0-22220 GCA_963930145.1 Clostridia bacterium | reverse complement strand
TGAATTTAAATTGAAAGTCAAAAGCAAGGTGCTTGGTAGTGGAATTGTTGTAAGTGGCGATAAAAACTATGAATACACATGTTTTCGCCGCGACAGCTATGCAAAGGGCGGCAAACATATGCCTGAAAAAGTTGAATTTATCAGCGATGTCAGAGAAGACGCGAAAAGACGTGATTTCACGTGCAATGCCTTATACTATGATATAAAAAATGATAAACTGCTCGATTTTTATAACGGCATTGAAGATATCAAACGCAAAATTCTCAGAACGGTTGAAACCCCAGAAGAAGTGTTGTCACACGATGGTGTGCGTCTATTGCGACTTTTTCGGTTTGAGTGCGAACTTAATTTTAAAATAGATAAACATACCTATCAAGTTGCAATAAAAAACATGCATAATCTAAGAGATATTGCAGGTGAGCGGGTCATCTATGAAATCACAAGAATACTGCATAGCCCTAAAAAATACCCAGGCTACACCAAACCAAACGCCTATATGAAAGCCTTAAAGCAGTTCAATCGTGCAGGATTATGGCCAATTTTTGGCATTGATTGCCCGAAGATAAGATTTAATATGGTTAAAAAAGTGGAACATAAGTCACAGGGCTTTTTGATAGACGTTATAGACACTGTGAAGCCAATTTCAATATCATATTATTTAGGTTTAATTTTAACTGATTCCTTTGGCATGAGCAAAAAGATGACGGAAGAATATATAAACATACTTTCTGGTTATTATGAAGCACTAAATCATTTGCAAAATAAGCCATATTTCTTTAAATATTTCAATAGTTTTCCCAGCATCTATCTGCTTTTAATTTATAAATCAAAATATCTTGCAAATAAATATTTGTTTTTCTATAAATATATTATATCACATAAAATAGTTGTTTCTATCAAAGACTTAAAAATAACAGGGGAAGATATCCATAATCGCTACCCAACGGTCAAACAAACAAGATATAAACCTATTATGGAAAGCCTCTTAAGTGACATATTTGATGGCAAAATAAACAACGAAAAGCAAGAATTGCTTGACGCAATAGAGTCGAAATTAAAATATTTATAAGTTTTTTATTATTTTGTGATTATATATAAGCTGCTCATATTCGAGCAGCTTTTTAAATTAAAGGTTTTTATAAAACATTCCATCTTTTTTTCGCTTTTTCTATAGTCTCCTTTGTGACTTTTTGCGGTCCGATATATTTAACATTACTTGCAGGCAGCGTCATGCCTTCTTCAAGAGTTGCACTACCTTCAACAATTTCGCCATTTTGGGCTTGATAGTGGTCGTGTCTGATTTCTTTTTCATAGGTAAGCACGCCGTCTTTATAATAGTCAACATATCCCTTGCTCTCATAGCCTTCCTGCGGGTATTTAAGTCTATAATATTCGCCTTTATAAAGCACCTTATTGCTATATTTCCCGTCTGTGTCGGTTATAATTTTATCTCCACCATGCGGCAAAACTTTAACAAGCTCGCTGCGTGTTTTAATCTCCACTCCTTCGTCAAATGCCTGTCCATAAATTTCTACCACAGCTTCACTTTCGGTCGTGTATGCTTTGATATAGATAGGTGCGTCAAGATTATTTTTAAAAACAAGGTCAGCATAACCTTCGCTTACCATTGCGTCAAAAGATAGCGGAACATATGATGCAGGCAAGGAATGGTGATTTGCTTGCATTACATCAATATCTGCAAGAAGAAGGGCATTATACAGGGTGGTTGATGCTTGACATACTCCGCCGCCCATACCAGAGACATAACTACCGTTAAAGATTATCTTTGCATCTTTATAGCCATTTTGACTAGTTCTTGGACCAGTTGTTTTGTTAAAAGAAACTTCTTCGCTAGGCTCTACTATCATGCCGTTAAACTTTGAAAGTGCAAGTTTTATGTTTGATTTTCTGTTGTCAGATGACTTTGCGTAATTTGTTGAAAATTTAGAGCGAAGAGCTATATTTTTAAGCATATTTTCCATATTTTCACTTGGCAAAATCTCTTGAAAAGGTATATTTATGATATATTCATCGCCATTTGCAAGTGCTTCGTCTATCGCTTGGTCAAGAGCAAGCCTATCAACTTGCACTCCGTTTTGTGCGGGGGTTATTGAGAACATAACTTTACTATCAGGATTAAACTCAATAGAAGAATTTACTGGCTCTTTTTCAATTTCGTTTATAATGTTATCAAGTTTATCATCAATTCCGCCAAGCAAATCTTGATAAGGAATATTGACGTCAAGACCTTCATTTTTTATTTGATTTTCAAGTTTTTTCTTTTGGAAAATATTGCCTTCCATGCAATAGGCAAGCACATTATCAAGAGAGTCATCAAAATTCCCAACAAGTTCAAAGTCACTTCCCTTTATAACCCAAGTATTATCACCATTTTTAAGTGTGAGTTTGATGTTATCTTTAATTTCAACAAGATTTTTAGAAAGTTTTTCACTTGCTTCCGTTTTAGTAAGCCCAGACACATCCACGCCATTTATATGGGTATTTTGATAGAATGTAGTTTTGTTGTTTATGCTATCGCCAAAGTAAAATTGGCAAAATAATAGTAGTGACACCGCAATTATAGCAACCGCTATAAGCCATATCACTGATAGTTTGTTGTTAGATTTTGTTTTTTCTTGTGCTTTCAAAATAATTCTCCTTTTTTATATTATTTGTATCTTTGTAAAAAATATAACTTAATAGATGTAAAATAGAAAAAATATAAAACGTATAATATTTTATTGAAAGAATTATAATAAGTTATGGAGCTTTCTCTAAAAAAGAAAATATTAAGAAGTTTGCTTGTGCTATTTATAATAGCTCTATTTTTGACACTTTCATATTTTATTCTTGTTTGGACTGGACTATGGGAGAAATTTAACTCAGTTGATAAACTTAAAAATCTTATTTTAGGTCTAGGGATATGGGGCAGAATCACCTTTGTATTTTTGCAATTTTTGCAGGTGACTATCTTGCCGCTGCCTTCTCCGATAATAATTATTGCAGGCTCTTTGATATATGGTCCCTTTCAAGCAGGACTATTGTCGCTTGCTGGAATACTTCTTGGAAGCGGATTTGCCTTCTTCTTAGGCAAGGTTTTCGGCGTGAAAATTGTAAGGTTTATGATAGGAAAACAGCCCCAAGAAAAATGGTCGAAAACGCTTGGCGATTGCAAATACTCATTTGTTATTATGATGCTTTTGCCATGCTTTCCTGATGATATTCTATGCTTAGTTGCAGGTCTGACTGATATGAGTTGGACGTTTTTCATGGTTACACAATTTATAGCAAGACCGATAGGCATTTTCTCTGTAAGCTACCTTTCAAGCGGCGAGATAATACCATATCACGGTTGGGGACTTGCGGTATGGGCAGCTATAATCATTGTTTCACTAACACTTATCTATCTTGCAGGAAAATATAACAAAGAAATAGAAAAATTTATAAATAAATTATTCAAAAAAGAAAATAAAGAAAAAATTAGGAATAATTAGAAAAAATAAGAAATAATAATAAAAATAAGAAATAATGATAAAAATTAGAATAATAAGCAAAAAAAAGAAAAATTGGTGCAAATTAGCAAAAAATTAGAAAAATTAGCAATAAAAAAGAGATTATTAAAAAAATATTATTTATTATTATTTATATATAAAATAACACCTTTTTTAATCATTTTAGGGCTTATATTATTGGAAATTAAAATATTTATAGGATTTATTTTATATTTTTCGGCAATTTTTTCGATATTATCGTTTTCTTTTACAATATATATTTGATTTAATTCTTTTTTCATAAAATTTCTCCTTATAGTATTAAATTTTATTCAAACTAAATAACATATATGAGAGGAGAAGAATGAAGTCTTTATTTAAAACGGTGGTTCTTATAACCGTATTTTCTATTTTAACGCGTATAGCAGGTTTTATATTTAGAATTATTTTATCAAGAGTTGTTGGTGCGGAAGGGGTTGGATTATACCAAGTTGCATCCTCCGTATTTATGGTGCTTTTGACCGTAATTTCAAGTGGACTACCTTTGATAATTTCGCGAATGAGTGCGGGCTTTTCGGCAAAGAAAGACAAGCATAAGGAAGGCTCTCTTGTCAGTGTTGCCCTTATTTATACCTTATTTTTGTCTGTAATATTATGTTTGATAGTGCTACTATTCAAAGGGATTTTTACCAGCCTTTTTACCGAAGAGTGCTGTTATGAGATATTGCTAGCACTGCTTCCTAGTTTGATTTTTTCATCAGTATATTGTGTTTTTCGTGGAGCATTATGGGGTAAGGGCAATTACTTTTCGCTATGCGTAAGTGAGTTTTATGAACAAGTTGTCAGAATTGTTATAGGCGTGCTTCTTATAAGCTCATCTTTTTCTGCCATTGAAAACGCAAAAAATCTTGGCTTTTCAATGAGTATAGCATGTCTGCTTTCAATGATATTTGTTGTGCTTTTATATTTTTATTATGGTGGAAATTTAAAAAGGGCAAAACGCGAATACCTAAAGCCGCTTATCAAACAGTCAACGCCTATAACAATCATGCGGGTGGCAAGTTCCTTTATTCAGCCGCTAATTGCCTTGATTGTGCCAGCAAGGCTAATTGCAATAGGTTATACAAGCGAGCAGGCACTAAGTTTATATGGTATAGCAGTCGGCATGACGGTGCCACTACTTTTTATTCCAACAACAATTATAGGCTCGCTGTCAACAGCGCTAGTTCCAGACATTTCAAAAGCAGTTGCTCAAAACAATAAACAGCACATTGAGACAAGGATAACAACATCACTTCAGTTTGCACTTATGATTTCAACACTTTTTGTGCCTCTCTTTTTAGGTATGGGTGAGATTACAGGACTATTTTTATATGATAACATCTTAAGCGGAACGCTTCTTCAATCTGCGGCATGGGTGCTTATTCCGCTAGGACTGACAAATATTTCGTCAGCACTTCTCAATTCCTTAGGCTATGAAAATCGCTCTTTTGTCAACTTTTTGATTGGTGCCTTAGTTATGTTTATTTCCTTATGGATATTGCCAGGTCTTGTTGGCGTGAATGCTATAATTTGGGCAATGGGAATAGACTATACAATAACGTCATTTTTAAACATCATGCTTTTAAAGAGAAAAACCAAGCTGAAATTTAAAATCATACCACAGCTTTTAAGATTTATACTAATAATACTACCATCGGCCGCACTGACAGCCTTTACTGTAAGCCTTTGTGGTTATATTTTCCCACTTTTTATAACCATAGTGCTCGGCGGAATGACAAGCATGGCTACATTTGTTCTTTTAGGAGCGACATTTAACATCATTGACGCTAAAGGGCTTTTGGCACTTGTCAAACAAAAACTTATGCCATCAAAAAACAAAATAGCGAAACAAAATGGTATAAAATAAATAATTTGCACACAATAAATTATGCTTACAATCATAATTAGGTCTATTATTATTTATTTGATAGTGCTTTTGGTGTTCAGACTTATGGGCAAGCGTCAACTTGGGCAAATGCAGCCTTTCGAGCTTGTCCTTACCTTGATTATTGCCGACCTTGCAACTATACCTATGGCAGAAGTGTCGGTTCCTGTCCTTCATGGAGTCGTTCCACTTTTAACACTTGTCGTCTTGCATTTTGTTTTAACGTTAATCAGCCGAAGCAGTCAATTTGTTAGCAAAATCATAAGTGGCAAACCTGTTATAATAGTAAACCCAAAGGGTATTGACTATCAGGCAATGAAAAAACTCAACCTTTCAACCGACGATATCTTTGAAGCACTTAGAGAATGTGGATACTTCAGTATTTCAGATGTGCAATACGCCATAATGGAAACAAACGGCAAGGTGAGTGTTATGCCAAAGGCAGCGGCGGCACCTGTAACCAATGAAGAGTTAAAAACGCAAGCTAAAGATAGTTTTCTACCTATTATACTTGTCAGTGATGGAAAGGTTATCAAAGAAAATATTTCCCTTGCTGGTGTTAGTCAAGAAGAAGTCTTAAATATAATTAAAGAAAATTGCAAAGCCAAAAATAGCAGCATAAAAGATGTGCTTTTATTAACGATAAATAAAACAGGACAAGCCTATCTGCAAATGAAAAAGGGAGAAGGGCTTTCTTTCCAATCTAAAAGGTTGGTGAGCGAATGAAATTTTTTCATTATATCAACTTTATAATAATTGTGCTAATACTTATTGCAATTTGCATCACTGAAGAGCTTGTTGTATCAAACTCATTAAAAGAAGTGCAAGCAAGATGCTATGAAATTGAGATGACGCTTGCTGGCTATGATGATTTACTTAATATGGATATAACTATGCAAATAGATAATCTTGAATATATATGGCAAGAAGATGAAGCGGCAATGTGTTTTCTTGTCAACCATAAAAATATTCAAGAGATAGGGCAGGAGATAGCCAAACTTAAACTCTATATAGCAAGCAATGACATTGATGCATTTAGAGTGTCACTTGAAGAAATCAAGTTTTATTGTCATAGCTATCTGCATTTTATGGGAGCAAATCTTCATAATGTGCTATGATTTTTATTAACAACCTTAAACAAAGCTAGAATATGGTGTTTTTATTATAAAAGGCACTTGAATCTTTGCTTAAAGCTTTAAGCAAAGTGCAAACTTAAAAAGTTTGCAATGCCTTGCCGTTAGGCAAGGCATTATTCAAGTGCCCATTTATAACTCTAGTTTACCGCAGCCTCAAACATTTTTTCATAAGGATTTTTTAAAAAATTTTTAAAAGACGTGCAAGTAAAGAAAATAAGGAAATAATATATTTACCAAACTTTTTCCTTCTTATTTTTTATAACTGACGTAACAATAACAATAATAGCAGCAAGCACGGCAAGCCCAATCACGATATATACAATCATAAAATAATCAAAAGACGAGCCTGTTTTAACTGTTTCAATATTGCTAACAGTGGAATAGGTTGCATTGTTATAGCGGTATTCGCACCAAACCTGCCATTCACCAGAATGTTCGTTATCATTAAAAAAGAAAGTTTGTCCTGTTCTATCATAGCTTGTATAGATAGCTGCCGAACATTCAGAAAATTTATCAAGGGCAAGGTCAGCAGAGCAAAGAGCAAAAATTGTTCCATCCGCCGATTTTCCTTTTACATACCAAACCAGCGAAGCAGTGTCAATATATTGATAATCATCAAAATTCACAAGATAGAACTCAAAAGAATCATGCATAGAGTTGTCGCTTGAAACAACATTATAGTCAATTTCAGGTGCCGCAGCTATCGAATATGCTGGCTCAACAGCATAGAAGTCAGAGAAGGCTTCTCGGTCATTTATTCTAACATGGAATTGATAAATTCCCCATCCATTTGCCGTGACGGTATTGCCGCCAAAGTCTCCAGATACACCATCATCAACATCAAAGGTGAAAGTAAAATTTGATAACGCTGCCAAATCAGGGCTATCAGTACTATCGACATTTTCAATGGTTACTGTATCAATAATATCAAAATTATTGCTAGAAATATAGCCTTGCAGGTAATTGACGCTAATTGATAGAGAGTAAATAGGATTCTCCGCATCGGTAGCAGGCAGATTTTCTTCACCCACATCAACGCTAGGCTTAAAAGAGATTGAAAAACTTTGAATTTCTGACCATTTCACTCTGTAGGCGTTACCGCCGCTATAACTTACAGGGTTTTCGAGTGCAATGTTTTCACTATTTCGCGATGTCGCTCTTATATCAAAAGTTCCAAACAGGGTTGTTTCAGCTCTCTCTTGGCTGTCGGCATTTAGCCGTCTTGTGCTTGTTTGCAAGCTTTGACCAGAAAAAATAAATATAAAAGTAAAGCAAAGAAGAAAGACCATCGCTAGTGTTATATAAATAAAATTCATCTTTTTTGAATTAGACATATTTTACCCCTTTTCTTATATTAAGATGATAGCACATTATTATTTTTTTAAAAAATAAAATTTAAATATTTTTATTTTTTATTTGTTTTTATATTTGAAATTTATATTTCACACTTTTTATTGTTGACAAAATTATATAAAAATTATATACTTTTCATATGGAAAAAGAAGAATTAGATTTGCTTGTAGCAGAAAATCAAATATCAATAGACTTTGACGCTCTTTCCTCTCAAGAAGAAGAGAGTATGATTTTGCCAAACACCTTCATAAAACCTATTAGCACCGATTGGATTAAGGACGAAGTGCTTTTTGTTACAGTTAAAGCCTATCATGATGATGTTGTGAAAAACATGCCAAACTTACTTTTATGTGGCAAGACCCTGCTTGATTGGGTGCTGAACGCGGGTTCTGGATGTGAGAGAAAAGTTATTGAAGATTGTGACAATATCATGGAGCGGGTTCGCCAAATAAACACAAGCAAAAAGATTATTGCAGTTTTTTATAGCGATACTCCACTTTTTGATAAGGCAACGTTTAATCATTTTTGCAATTATTTTTCAGCAAAAAATATGAATTTTTTAAAGCTTTCTCGCGGCTTTATTGTAAAAACAGATTTTTTAAAGAATAATGTCACAATAGCACAAGGTGCAAGTGCACTTGATGATAAAAATTTAATGATTGCAGATAGTGCAAAAACGTTGAACTATATGAGCAGCCTTTTATATAATAAAATACTAGGTTATCATATTAAAAATGGCGTGATAATCTATGGTCAAAACACGGTGTTTATTGATGCGGACGTTGAGATAGAAAGCGGCGTTATAATCTATCCAAATAATGTGATTATGGGTGAGAGCATTATTGCTGGGGATGTGGTTCTTGAAAGCGGCAATGTGATAAAAAGCAGTATTATTTCAAATAGTGCGGTTGTAAGAAGTAGCTATATTGAAAACAGCAAGATAAGTCAAGGCAGGATAATAGAGCCATTTAGCAAGATTATAGGAGAAGTAATATAATGGTTATAATAGTAGGGCTTGGAAATGTCGGCATACAATATCAAAACACCTTTCATAATTTGGGCTTTAAAGTTGTTGACTATATTGCAAGAAAGCTTGGCATTGACGTTAAAAAAGAAAAATATAAAGCACTTATTGGGCAGGGAAGCTTTAACGGCAAACCTATCATGCTTGTAAAGCCTACCACCTATATGAATAAAAGCGGCGAATGTGTGGTGCTACTTAAAAAGAAATTTAAGGATGCCCGTATAATAGTTGCCGTTGATGATATAGATCTGCCAAAAGGCAAGATAAGATATCGCGAGCATGGAAAGTCTGGCACACATAATGGCTTGCGATCTCTTGTCGAGTATATTGGTGAAGAGTTTGAAAGGGTGCGGGTCGGCATAGGGCGAGACGAAACGAAAAATCTTGCAGACTATGTGGTTTCAAATATCAAAATTGAAGATGAAGAACTTTTTGAAAAAGCAGTGGCAGAAGCTGGCGAGCTTATTCTTGAAAAAATTAGATAAAACTGTATGCAATTTTTAGAAAAAGATTTATCAAATATTCTTAAAAATAGAATTATATCGGCAGTGGGCGAAGGTGAGAAAATAATGTTATTAGTAGAGCAGGCTCACCTAATTTTTTTGTGCAATAATTTTGTCAGTGCAGGAAGGCTGAAAAGAGGATTTGAAGCCTTTGGCAAAAAGGTTGAAATTATTTCTAATGCAAGAGAGAGTGATGACGAAAACGATAAGAACTTACTGCCATTTGTTGACAGCATAAATAGGTATATTTCTGGCAAGATTGACGTGCTTATCCTTTTGCCATGTTCAATGATAGTTAAGTTTGACTTGTCTAAATTTACTCCAATAAAGCTAGAAAAAAATTCTATTTACAACCTTGATGATATAATTTCTAAGCTTGTAAATTTAGGCTATGAGCGAACAAGCCTTGTCTCTCAGCCAGGCGAATTTGCTCTTCGCGGTGATATACTTGATATTTTTTCATCATCCTGTGAAAATCCATATCGTGTCGAGTTTTTTGATGATTTAGTTGAAAATATAAGCATTTTTGACCAAAACACCATGAAAAATCTATCAAAACTTGAAAAAATTGAGATAGAACTTGCAAAAATGCCGATAGGCGACAACAATATCTTTGATTTAGATGGTTGTAAAATTATTGATGAACCTAAAAAGATAGATGAAGAGATAATGCTTTTAAAACAAAGCTACGAGACAATGTCTTTTTATAATTATAAAAATTATGAAGAGTTTGAAAATCTATACAAAAAAGCTGATTTAATCTTTGATAATTTTATGACAACAAAGCCTGATTATCACAATGAAAAGATTGCCGAGCGAAGTTATCTTACAGATTTTTTAGCACTTAAACAAGATTTAATTGACTTTAAAAATTTAAATCAAGGCACAATTCTTTTCACAGGACAAGAGCGTTTCACCAAAAACCTTGCCGACTTTTTAACTGAAAATGGGCTATCATATCATATCTATGATGAAAATCAAAAGATAGAAAAAGGAGAGATTTATATTTCATCTCTTGCAATGCCCTTTTCCTTTTCTTTTTTACGAGAAGGAGTGGTAGGAATTGGCTGTGATAGTCTATTTAGGTCGACAAATACATCTTTTTCAAAGAGCAGACATTCAGTTTTCTATCTTCCAAAACTTGGTGACTATGTTGTGCATAGCTTTCACGGCATAGGGAAATGTATAAAGATTGAAAGACTAAAGATTTCCGATATTGAAAAAGACTATTTTGTTATAGAGTATAAAAATGGAGATATTTTATATCTTCCAAGTGAAGAAGCAAATACAATTTCTGCCTATATCGGAAGCGAGCAAGAGCCAAAACTCTCTTCGCTTGGTGGCGGAGAATTTTCAAGACTTAAAGAGCGGGTGCGTCAAAGCATCAAAGAGATGGCAATCAGCCTTGTTGATATATATAAGGAGCGTTCTCTTCTTAAAGGATTTAAATTTAGGCGTGATGAATTTTTGGAAAAGCAATTTGCTGATGCCTTTGGCTACCCAGAAACGCCAGACCAACTCAAAGCAATAAGCGATATTGATAAAGACATGGAAAGCGATAAGGTTATGGATAGGCTTATCTGCGGCGATGTGGGCTTTGGAAAAACAGAAGTTGCCTTGCGTGCATGCTTTAAATGTATCTATAACGGCAAACAGGTAAGCCTTCTTTGTCCAACCACAATTTTGTCTCAACAGCACTATATGACGTCGAAAGAGCGTCTTGAACCTTTTGGCGTACGGGTTGAAGTTATAAATAGGTTTAAAACACAAAAGCAGATTGATGAAATTATAAGACGCTGTAAAGATGGCGATATAGATATGCTTATTGGCACACATAAACTTCTTAACGACAAGGTTGAATATCATGATCTAGGGCTTTTAGTTCTCGATGAAGAACAGCGTTTTGGCGTTGAACATAAGGAAAAAATAAAAGATAAGCATAGAAATGTCGATGTTTTAACGCTTTCAGCCACGCCTATTCCAAGAACGCTCAATATGTCGCTTTCAGGCATACGAGATATCTCTGTTATAGAAACTCCACCACGTGACCGCCTTCCAATACAAACCTATGTGTCTGAAGAAAATGACCAGCTTATAAAAGATGTGCTAAATCGCGAGATTGCAAGGGGCGGGCAAGCTTTTGTAGTCTATAACCGCGTGGAGAGTATAGAAGAGTTTGCAAGCCATATAAGAAAGCTTGTGCCAAACGCTAGTGTCGGGGTTGCTCATGGTCAAATGAATGAGAAGCTTTTGGAGAATGTGATTGACAGGCTCTATAACGGCGTCTATAACGTTCTTGTGTCAACAACCTTGATAGAAAATGGTATAAATCTCCCGCTTGCAAATACTATGGTGGTCATTGAAGCGGACAGGCTAGGACTAAGTCAGCTTTATCAGCTTCGTGGCAGAATAGGCAGAAGTGATAAACTAAGCTATGCCTATCTTACATTTGTCAAAGATAAGCACTTGACCGATGAAGCATATAAACGTCTTGAAGCGATAAAGGAGTTCAGTCAGCTTGGAAGTGGCTTTAAAATAGCTATGCGAGACCTTGAGCTTCGCGGTGCTGGAAATATATTCGGCAAAGAACAACATGGTCATATTGCAAAAGTTGGTTATGACATGTTTGTTAAACTTCTAGATGAAGAAGTGCGTGATATCAAAGGCGAGAAGATAATAAAACATAGCGATGTTAAGCTTGAAGTCAGTCTTAGCGGCTTTATCAGCGAAGATTATATTGCAGACAACGAGCAGCGTATTGCATATTACACACAAATTAGTGAACTTAGCTTGGCAGACGAGCTAAAAAACATCTTGCAAAGCCTAGAAGACGGCTATGGCGAAGTGCCAGAAGAGACAAAAAATCTTTGCCTTCTTGCCTATATGCGTAATCTTGCAAGTGAGTTTGGCGTACAGAAGATAAGAATAAATAAGTATGAAAATGTAGTATTTTTAGATAAAAAAGAGGAAATAATTGATAAAAGACTTGCAAGCGTGCTTTCAGAGTATAGGGGAAAATTAACTTTTGATAGCAGCGTTAAAATCAAGTTTGATGTAAGCGGCAACGTTCTTTTAATGGTAAAACAGATGATTGAATTTTTTGAAAGTGCTACAAAAAGCAAATAATTGAAAGAAGAAAGAGAAAATTTTATAAATTGTTTTAATTTACTTGAATTTTTTTATGATAATATGTTATTATTGTCTATAATGAGTATGGAGAGAACATGAAAAAGAAATTTACTGGAATTTTAATGAGTTTTTGTTTACTTTGCATGGGACTACTTGCAGGGTGTTCTTTAATTGAAACTGATTATGGCAAATACTACAATCAAGTTGTTGCGGTAGTTGAAAATAAAGAAACAGGGGAAAGGGCAGAAGTTACTAAGAGTGACCTTATTTCAGGTTATCAAAGTTATGGCTATACTTATGAGCAGTATTATGGGTACACTCGTGAAGAAGCAATCTCAGAAACCTTGACGCTTCTTGAAAATAGAAAGATAACCATTCTGACCGCAGAAAAAGAGTTTGGAATTGACAAGGACGGAAAGGGTCTTTCAACAAAAGAGAAAAGTTATCTTTATCAGCAGGTAGTCGATTCATTAGATAGCAATCTTAAGTCATATTATGATGATATTGTTGGAACAAGCGAAGATGAAGAAAGCGATGATATCACCTTTGAAGGCTATGAAAAGAATGCAAAACTTGTTGAAACAATAAATTCAAAAGGTGAAACAGTCTATGCAATAGAGAGAAATAATGTGGAAGAAGAGCTTTTGGGTGATTTCTTCCCAGCTACAGATAGAGACTTTAATAATAGCGAAGATAGAGCCTTAATCTATGAAAATTTCAGAGATTTTGTGCTTAATGCAAATAAAGACTATAAAAAGGCTTTTGATAACTATTTTAGTGATTTAAGAGCTTCAGAGTATGGGCAGAACTTGTCAACTGATGCACCAAGCGTGTTTGATAGAGAAATAGACAGACTTTATAAAGTTGCCTATGAAAATTATGTTGTTGAAAAATATTCTTATTCAAATAGAAATCTTGATAGCATTTCATCAATTTCGCCTTCACAAATTGTTGACCTTTATACAAGCAAGGTGAGACAATCTTACACTCAATATGCACTTGAAAACGACTCAAATTATGAAACAAATGTTCAAGAAAGTTTAAACGATGTTTATTATTTCAAAAATGGTGATGGAGATACAAAATTCTTCACAGTTGCAAACGTTCTCTTTATGTTTAATGATGAGCAGAAAGCAGAATATGATGCAATAGTTGCTAAAAAAGATGCTGATGATGGCGGCTACTATCAAGCTCAATACGAGCAAGACTTAGAAAGATTGTATTCAGAGATAACTCCTGTACTGAGAGTTTATAATGAGTCCACAGGCGTATATGAAGAAGTTGAAGACACCGACGGTCTTACAGTCAATGATGTTTATAACAAAATGGTTATAGCTCTTGCAAGTGCAAAGAATGAAAATGTAAATTCTGTAGGCGATACAATAAATGGCTTTATCTACACTTATGGCGAAGATACAGGAATGTTCAACGCAGAGTCAAACTATGTTATAGGTATTGATAGTGAAGGCAATGCAGTTTCAAGCTTCGTTGAATCTTTCAATGACGCAGCAATTGAGCTTTATAATGGTGGCAAAGCAGAGATAGGCGATATCTCAGGGCTAGTTCGCTCTGAATATGGTATTCATGTGCTTATCTATACAGGTGCTTGTGAAAACTTGTTTGATGGTATCACGTCTTCATTTACCTTAAACGAAAATGCCATTGAAACGCTTTATACAACCCGCGTAAATCTTCTTGTAGACAAAACATACTTTGATGTGCTTTACGACGAAATTTATAGCGATAATTATTCTTACTATGAAAGCACAAATCTAAATTTCTTGCGTCAAAACTATAATATCACAGAATACACAGGCAGATATTCAGATTTATACTAAAATAACGCTCAAAAAGATACCTTTGCTTGACAATAGGTATCTTTTTTGCTAGTATATATACATGAAAAATAGAAAGGTCAAAACTGAGAATAAAGAAGGTTCTTCTCAAAAAGAAGAAGTTTTTTTTGTTCAATCAAATATTGACGACCTTTTGAATAATCAAGAGAACATAGAAAAGGCAGAAAATAAAGCTAATAAGCCCTTTTTGAATGAAAATACTCAAATATTGCCAAACGATGACACTATAAAAGAAGATACACTCGCTTTTCATGAAATGACTCAGCCACAAGAAAATCAAAAAACAATAGAAAGTGAGCTTGAAACAGAAGAGAAAAAGTTTGAAAAATATGAAGAGAAAAAAATAAAGGAAGAGCTTAAAGCTGAACTTGCCACAACTTTAGAAAAGCCAGAACAAAAAATAGCAGAAGATGAGCAGTTATCGATTAGTGAACAACGCAAGAAACTTGATGAAGCCGAGCAATCGGTTTCAAAACACAGCAGCAAAAAGAGCAAGATTTTAAGTTTGGTTTTCTTTTTTGTAAATATTGCCATTGTAGTTGGTATTTTGGTCTATCAGCTTACAAAAGAGGGAGATATTGATACAGAAGGCATCTCTATAAGTATAGGCTATCTTTTTGTGGTAATCTTACTTTTTATTGCAACTATGAGTATAGAGACGCTTGCAATAAGTTATCTTGTCAAACAATCAACAGGCAAATGGAGGCTTGGCTTTTCCTATAAGGTTGCAGGCATTGGAAGATATTATGATTCTGTCACACCTATGGCAACAGGTGGTCAACCTTTTCAAATTTCCTATATGAAGTCTAGGGGGATGCCCCTTCACACGTCACTTTCGATTCCGCTTGCAAAATACGAATTTCATCAAATGGCATGGGTCACCATGAGCCTTATTTGTCTTATAATTTCACGCACAAACGACAATTTCAGCACTTTTGTTTCAGTGACAAGTATAATTGGCTTCGTGATAGGTTTTGTTATACTTTTTGTTACAGTCTTTTTGTCTGTATGTAAGAGCTTAGGCAAAAAGATTGTTGTAAAGATTTTAAAGCTTCTTCACAAAATGAAGATTGTTAAAAATTATGATAAGCAATATGAGAAAATAATCAAATATATCAGCGATTTCCAAGATGTAATGCGTCAATATGCAAGGTCGCCAAAAGATTTTATATCAATGTTTCTTATATGCTTTGCAAAACTTGTTGTAAATTATTCAATGCCATTTTTTATTGTAAAACTTTTTATGCCAGGACTTGATGGTGGCATGTATATGAACTTGTTTGTCATGTCAATGCTTGTTGACCTTTCATCGTCATTCTTTCCTCTTCCAGGCGGAACGGGCTTAAATGAACTTTCCTTCCAAGCGGCATTTGGCTCTGTTATAGGGCAAGGGAATTTGCTTGTCGTCGTGCTTCTTGTATGGAGATTTTTCTCGTATTACGTCTATCTATTACAAGGGCTTTCAATTTTGTCTTACGATGTAACGTATGGGAACCGCAAATATCGATGGCAGATCAAGCGTGATAAGTTAGCCGAAGAAAGTGCAATATTCAAACAGAATCAAATAGATAGATTTAGAGAAGAGCGAGCAAAACGCCGCAAAACAAGTAAAAAAAATAACAAATTTAAAGAATATTTATAAAATAAACAACCAAAATACTATTATGAAAATAAATAAATCAAATTTTGGTTGGATTTTTACATGTTTTGGTTTGCTCATGCTTCTTGGCATAGCTATCTATCTTGGTGTGTCGGGCTGGTTTTTCAAAAATGACCTTTCCTATACAACAGACCTAGAACTTGGAAAAACTATTTCAACATCTATTCAGAAAAATCAAGCACAATCTGTGTCATTAACTTTTGATGGCTCTTTTTTGCCTGGCGAGAGATTGCCGCAGATTGTCAGTGTAGAAAATGGCGATGCAAGTGATAATTTGTTTATCAGGGCAAAGGTCTATGTCTATAATGGCGACAACATGATGCAAAATATGGATATAGTTGAAACTATAAATTGGACATACAACGAAGAAGATGGCTATTATTATTTCAATGACCTTTTAAGTATTGACGCTAAAGTCACGCTATGTTCTTATGTGATTGTAGATGAAGAAAGCACTTTCTCGGGGCACAATAAATATATTTTGTCTATAGTTTTTGAAAGTTTATCTCAATCTTTAGATGTTGAAACTATATGGGGAGTAAATCCGCTTGAAAATGTTTGACAAAATGACAAAAAGGTTTTAAAATTTATCTATAGATTATAATAAGGAGAAAAATATGGATAAGAAAATTCCGCCAGTTCCACCAAAGCGACCGATTCCGCAAAAACCTAATATTGTCAGACAACCACCAAAGAAACCTATTATAAAGCCAACTAGCGAAAGCATTAAAGAAACAAAAAATCAAGAAGAAATTAGTCAAGCTCCAACTATCACACAAACACAAGAAGAAATAAGAGAGAAAACTCTTCCATCGCAACAAAGTGACAGCGAGATTAAAGTGCCAGCGGAAAGCAAGATAGAAGAGAAAGTGCAAGAGCCTGAATTTGCTAAAGAAGAACAAAATATAGCCACTGCTGCAGAGATAAGTCAAGAAAGTAGCATGCAAAACACTAGAGAAGCAGTTGAAAAACCTGTTGTGGCTCAGCCTTTTATGACAGTTGATAATAAAAAAGCTAAGAAGGTAAAAAATGAGAAGCCAAAACAAGAGCTTAGCGTTGAAAAACTCAACGAAAAATATAAGACAATTTTGCTTTCAACTTTATCTGCCGTATGTTTTGTGGGGGCCATTATTTGCTTTATATTTATGGTGCTTTAGGATGAATTTTCAAGTTTATTTATAAATCCGACAATTTAATATGTGTAAGAATAAATAAAAAGGTAATCATTATTTTATGAAAAAATTGATTGCCTTTTTTATTATAGCAATTTTTCTCTTTGCAGCAAGCTACTTAAAAATAGATGATTTTTCTTTATTCCAAGACTACACACATGTTGTTATTATTTCGTCAAAACCCTATAGCCAGCTTGAAATGCAAGCACAAAATGGAGAGCAGTATTATTATGACTTTAATAATACTGCTGAAGATAAAAAGAGAATGGAAATTATTGATAAAAATAACATTGATGGCTATGTGTTTTACTATCAACTTGATAAAGAGTTAGACGATTTTATGACTTGTTTTGACTTTATCTATCAAGGAAAAACCATTGATACTTACAAGGTTTATTATGGCTACTATTCAGGCTACAATGATTTTTGCTATGTGTCAGGCAAAAAAATAAATTTTCAATTAGTGAAAAACGAAAACTCTTGGCTGCTAGGCTTCCCGCTGATCATAACAGGTTACTAAATAAAAATTTGAAATTAGTGTATAAATCAAATTTTTTAGTCAATAAATGGTGTAGGAGGTAATATGGAAATCGGAAAAGAAAATAAATTTGTTGAATTTTTAAAAAAGTATGGGGTGTATGTAGCAGTTGGCGTTGTTGTCTTTGCAGTTGCCCTTACATTCACACTTGTTGCGGCTCTCAATGGAAGCGTGCAAACGGGCACTACAAATTTAAGTTTCACCTTGCCAATGGAGAACGCCACAGTAGTTAAGGCCTTCTCTGACACAGAGCTTCAAGAGAATGCAACCTTAAATCAATGGGAAGCACACCTTGCGGTTGATTTAACATCAGAAAACAGCGATGTCTATGCCGTTCTTGATGGCACTGTGGCAAGTGTTGATTATGACTATATCAATGGCTACACAGTCAAAATCAATCACTCTGACGGCTTTGTCTCGGTGTACTCATCTCTAGCTGAAACAGTGGACGTTGAAGAAGGTGATAAGGTCTCTGCAGGTGAGAAGATTGGGGCGGCAAGTGAAAGTGCTTCGGGCGAACTTGATTTAGGCACGCATCTTCATTTTACTTTGCTTCTCAATGATGACTTCGTAGATCCAAACGATTATCTAAGTTTACAAGCAAAATAACAAAAAAATGGCTATTAACCTTATAAATAAAGGGCAATAGCAATCAAAAATACGAAAATTTTAGAATGCGATAAAATTTTATAAAATATCGCATTTTATTTTGTAATTAAAACTAAATATGTTATAATGCATTTGGAGGTTTATTTATGAACACTATCGACAAGGTGAAAAAAATAATCGCTGAACAATTATGCATATCAACAGATGATATTAAAGATGATGCAAATGTTGTGGAAGATTTAGGAGCTGACTCACTTGACATCGTAGAACTTTTAATGACATTTGAAGATGAGTTTAACGTTTCTATTCCAGACGAGAAACTTGAAGAACTTAAAACTATACCACAAATTGTCAAAGTGATTGACGAATATACAAAAAAATAACAAGCTAAAATTAGATTGTTGGTAAATTATAATGCATAAAAAATGACCTTGCTATAAGGCCATTTTTTTGCAATTTTCAACAAAATTTGACATAAAGCATAGGCTTCTTTCATAGCATATAAATAGTGGAGGGCTAAATGAAAGAAGATTTAGTTGAGCGTATTTACAGCGTTGCAAATCATATCTTAAAAACGCACGACACCATAAGAAAAACAGCCAAGCTTTATGGTTACAGCAAAAGTACAATACATCATGATGTATCTATAAAATTAAAAAATTTAGATTATCACTTGTATGAACAAACTAAGACAATCTTGGATGAAAATTTCGCAGAGAAACATATACGTGGTGGTCAAGCGACAAAATTAAAGTATCAAGAACTTGAAGAACAAGAAAGAGAATAAGCCTTATCGCCCTAGAGTGCTTGCGTGACATTCAAATTTTTTATAAAAATTTGAATAAATTCTAAACGAATTTTGCGTGCTTACAGCACGCGTCACGCAAGCACTCTAGGGCATAAGGCTTTATAAAACTTAAATCTTATCATTTGAGAAGAAAATATTGTTTATTTTATCAGTTATAATTTCAGTAATTTCTTCTCTTCCAGGTTTAAGATATTTTCTAGGGTCAAATTCCTTAGGATTTTGCATCAAAATTTCCCTTACCTTACTTGTCAAAGCAAGCCGAATATCAGTATCAGTGTTAATTTTTATAACGTTATGTTCTTTAACGGCTTTTTGTAATAACTCCTTTGGTATTCCAGCGGCTTTTTGTATATCGCCGCCATAGCGATTGATGTTATTTACAAGCCCTTCGTCTACCGTTGATGCACCATGTAAAACAAGTGGGAAATTAGGTAACAGTCGTTCAATTTCTTCAAGAATATCAAATCGTAAAGTTTGCTCGCCGCTATATTTATAGGCACCATGGCTTGTTCCAATAGCAACAGCCAAAGTGTCAACACCTGTTTTTTCAACAAATTCTTTAGCTTTAGTAGGGTCAGTGTAGTGTTTCTTGTCTACAGATACATTATCTTCAATTCCTTTAATCTGTCCAAGTTCTCCTTCAACCAAAACCTTGTGCTTATGAGCATATTCACATACTTTCTTTGTTAGAGATATGTTTTCTTCAAAAGGCAGACTGCTTCCATCAATCATAACGCTGTCAAACCCAAGGTCAACAACTTTTTTGCATATTTCAAAACTTTTTCCGTGGTCAAGATGTAAAAATAGATAAGGGTATTTTTCTTTGCAGATTTTAGCAAGTCCCACAGCAAAATCTTCGCCCATATATGATAATGCTCCTTCGCTTACAGCAATAATTGCAGGGGATTTTGTATTGATACATGCCTGCATAATTCCTTGCAGCGACTCCATATTGTTAAAATTCATTGCACCTAACGCAAAATGCTCTTTCAGTGCTTTGTCTATGTAATATTTAAGATTAAACATAATACCACCTTAATGCAATTTTAACACATTTTTTCAAAAAAAACAACATAATGATATAGCAAGGAGCAGTTATGAAGAAATTATTTATATGTTCACTTTTACTATGTATACCACTCATGCTTATCGGCTGCGGCAAGACAGGGCAGCTTGAAGATAATATAAGCGAGATAACAAAAACCTATTATCAGGGAAGTGACCAAAGTGGGCAGGTGCATGCATCCATCAGTGTCGGGCAGAGAGAAGAGCCTTATATTATAGATGGCAGACATCAGCCGTTATGTGATTTTTCGCTTTTTGTAATAAATTTTGACCAGCTACTTGAAGACGAAGAGATTACTGTCGAGCTTACCATAAACGGCGAAACTCAAGAATTTGTCATGTATCTTAATCCCGTGGGACATCAATATATGGCAGACTTAGGCTATGCACTAGGTGACAATGATAAAGTGAGCGTGACCTATCAAGACTATAACATCAATTTTGATAATGTAAGTGATGATTTTACTATTTCTTGGTCTCAGGCATTAGAGATAGCTAAGGAAAATTTAGGTGAACGACTTGATTCTTTTTATCAAGAAAATAACTTTAAGGGTGAGTGTTATCTAAAAATTTTAACTGAACAAAATGACAACTTTGACGATTTGTTTTGGTATTTCTCTGTTGTTGGGCAAAATAATGAAGTAGCAAATGTTGTGATTGACGTTAAAAGCGGGGAAGTTCTTGTAGATTAGTTTGTTGAAGAAGATAAATATTGTCGGCTGGCAACTTTAGGCGGGCAATCGGAAGAAAATTTTTAAAGCTTTAAAAATTTTTAAAGAAAGCTGTCGCTTTCTTTTGCGAGCTTAAACGCTCGCTCTTCCGATTGCCCGCCTAAAGTTGCCAATATTTTATTTAAAGCACCTTAAATTTATATAAACTATAATTTTAATTTACAAAACAAACTAAAATTGCTATAATTTCTATATGACAAAGATAGTTTCCATACAAAAAGAACAAGAAAACGCAATAGTCGTTGCAGTATGCACTAAAAAAGGTGATGCTTTAAAGCGAAAACTAGACGAGATAACTCGCCTTTCTATTTCTGCGGGTTTAAATGTTGTAAAAGATTTTTATCAAATAATAAAAGATTTCAACAAGGCAACAGTGCTTGGCAGCGGAAAGGTTAAAGAGATTAAGGACTACATAAATAACTGCGAAGAACTGATAGATGTTGTAATTGTGGACTACGCCTTAAGCGGCTCTCAAATGAAGAATCTATCAAGAGAGTTTGGCGTTAAGGTGCTTGATAGAATTGGGCTTATAATTGATATTTTTGCAGGCAGGGCAAAATCAAGGGAAGCCAAACTTCAGGTGAAACTTGCTCAGGACCTTTATATTTTACCACGACTTTCTGACATTCAAGGCACAAGCGGACGTTTTGGCAGCGGCGGCGTTGGTATGCGTGGTCCAGGGGAGACAAAACTAGAACTCAATAGACGTGTACTTGAGAAAGAGATGGAAAGTCTTAGAAGCCAAATAGAAAAGATAAAGAAACAGAGACAGTCCACAAGAAAAGAGCGTCTTTCATCAAGCGTGCCAAAGATTGCCCTTGTCGGCTATACTAATGCAGGTAAATCTAGCCTTTTAAATATGCTTGTCAAGGAAGATATCTATGCAGATGACCGCTATTTTGCAACGCTAGACACCACAACAAGAAGACTTTATCTTGATGGCAATAATGCGGTGATAACTGATACTGTCGGCTTTATCAGCGACCTTCCGCACCAGCTTGTTGACGCTTTTTCTTCAACTCTTGAAGAAGCTGTTGATGCCGACCTTTTGCTCCATGTTGTTGACATATCACTTATGAATGAAGAAAATGGAGAGAAAGAGTATCAGGCTAATATGCGTGTGACAAATCAGCTTCTAGACAAACTTGGTGCTACAAAAAATAGAATTGTTGTATATAATAAAGCCGACCTTTTAACAAAACCGCTTTTGATACAAGA
>CAWVLM010000070.1:0-17621 GCA_963930145.1 Clostridia bacterium | reverse complement strand
TAAAATAATTAAATAAATAAAAATAAATAAAAAATAAATAAAAATTATTTTAAAGTGAGGCCTTTTCTCACTTTTTTTACTTGACTTAAATAATCAACTTTGTTATACTCAAATTACATATAATAAAAGGGGAATTTTATATGGAAAAAGTTAAAAAATTTAGTATTGGTCTATTTGCATTCTTGCTTTTGCTGCCATTAGCATTTTTGATGACAGGCTGCGGTGAAGAGCCTTACAAAATGGAATATGGAAGGTATAAGGCTGTGAAATTCAAACTTATAAATTCAAAAACCAATGAAGAAACTTACTATGACATTGAAGAAAGCAACCCTACTTCAATAAAATATACAGGTGATATAGTTTTGAATAGTGATGGAACAGCTTCTATGCAAACACCACTAGTTATCGACTCATACACCGTGGATAGTGAAGGACGAGTAAGTCTATACTATCAAGGCGAAGATTCTTCTTTTGCCTACTTTGAAGGAGACGTTCTATACTACTATTTCGGTCACTTTAAAAGTAGTGAAGACGTTCGAGATGAAGTTCCAGACGAAGATGCAACTTTTTATGATTACTACATTCTTTACACTTTAAATGGCGAGCCACTTCCAGATTATAACGTTGACGTTTCTATAAATTAAAAAAATAGAATAGTGATATAAAAAACATATCACTATTTTTTATATCTGAAGTTCTTTTGCCCTTATAAATAAAGGCTAATAAATTTTAGAAAAATCTATTAAAAAATTATTATTAAAACTTATTTATAATTAAAAATAAAAATTTATCTAATTATTTTTATATTAACAAAAGTTTTGCATTTTTAATATGCTGTATAAGGGTTGTTATGCTAAATCATATTATAAATGCACTTTTGTTTTCTCTTGCTCTTTCCTTTGACAGTCTTGCCACCTTTTTCGGCTATGGACTTACAAAGATAAAAGTTTCCTTTAAAGCTATTTTTATAATTTCTCTCTTAAACACCCTTACCCTTGCCATAGGGATAACTCTCGGTTATCTTTTATCTAGCTTTATCACAAATAGCCTGACAAAATACATCTCTTTTGTCTTGCTTTTTCTTGTAGGGCTTATAAAACTTATAGCGGAGTTTATAAAAACATGGCTAGAAAAGAAAATAAACCAAAGTGCGTCAGTGATAAAAATCTTCAATTTTAAGCTGCTTTTTAAGGTCGCCTTAGACCCATCTTTTGCCGATTTAAACGATGACAAACTTTTGTCTTTAAAAGAAGCTCTTTTGATAGGCGTAGTTCTCTCGATAGACAGTCTTGGCGTAGGACTTGGCAGCGGCATGAATATCTCTTACCCCTATTTTCTTATCATATTTGCATTTTTAATAGGACTATTATTTTCTTATATTGGAAACATTTTAGGTAAAAAATTTTCAAGGAAGCTAAAAATCAATCTATCATGGCTAAGCGGACTTTTGCTTATTCTTCTTGCCTTTTTAAAACTTTTTTAAAACAATTTACTTTGATTTTTTATAATAGTATGTTATATTTTAGATATATTAAGCTAAAAGGAGTATTTATGAAAAAGGTTGAAAAAATAAGCAAAACCCTTATGATTTCTTTGATTTTCAGTTTTTTCCTTGTGTTATCAGCTCTAATTCTTCTATCATGTGGAGAAACTATACCCATTAAAAGTATAAATTTCACGCAAACAGAAATAGAACTATTCAAAGGACAAGGCACCTATTTGACGCTAGATATTCAGCCAAATAACGCAAATAAATATACTCTTAAATGGTCGTCTTCCGACAGTGAAATCGCAACGATAAACAGTCGTGGCAGAGTTGAAACTTATAACTACGGCACTGCCATTCTCACTTGTGCTGTTGTTGATAGCGACCTTAAAGCAACTTGCACGGTCTTAGTCACCGATGGTCAAGTCTTTGATATGTATGTTAACGAAGATTCAGTAATCAAAAACTATTTTGTTGGACAATCCTTTATCAGCACAGGTATGACGGTATGGGCTAAATATCAAAGTGGCGTTGACAGACAGCTAAGCCCAGAAGAATACCAAATCATCGTTCCTGACGTTTTAAATGTTGGCGATGTTCTTCAAATTGTGTATAAAAACTATACCTATGAAATACCGCTTAATGTTATAGAAGACTATGTGACAGATATTGAAATCCTTTCAAACCCTATCAAAACTGAGTATTATATTGGTGAAAACTTTGACCCTACAGGACTAGAACTTAATCTTGTCTACGCAAGCGGAAAGACCCAGCCGCTAGCTGATTACACCTATTCTAAAACTCCTTTCACCTATAATGACAACTCTATCACACTAAATTATCAAGATTTTTCTATTGAATTGCCGCTTACCATCAAAGCAAACCATACGGTATCGATATATTCGACCCTTCAATCGGTGGTTGACTCAGCAAACCCAGGCGATAGCATAATGATAACAGGCAGCCACTACAATGTAAACACAGTTGTCCTTCCAAAATCTAAAAACCTTACAATCTACGGCGTTATCTCTCAGGATGGCTTTACGTCTATCACTCCAAATAACGATAATCCTGCCTTTATCATAGTAGATGACACCGAAGATGATAAAAACTATCAAACAACCATAGCAAACCTTAGTATCATCTCTCGCGACACAAATGACAGTCCACTTATTGTGTTAAATGATGCCGAGACCAATCTAAAAAACCTTACTTTAACGCTCGACAACCTTTCCTTTAGCTATAACACCCTTGCCTTGAGCGGAGAAAAATCACCAAGTGAAGATAACTTTGAAAATATAACACTTGATATTATAAATTGTCAGTTTACAAGCACTACGTCTTCGCAATCGGCAATATACCTAAAAGGTCTACAAAACAGTGAGATAAATATTATAAATTCAAATATCGATGGCTACAACGGCGTGACAATGGAAGAAAATAGCGGCGTGGATGTGAATATCTCAAACACTATAATTGACGGCGACAACATCCCTTTGAACCTAATAAAGCACACAAACGCGAGTATTACTATAAACCAAAATAGTTATCTACTCGGCTTTAACCCTATATATCTAAACGGAGAAAACAACACAGTTACAATAGAAAACGCCTATCTCACAGCCCTTCTTGATAGAGAAGATTTAGAAGAGAACTCAAGCTGTGTTATCTTCCTTAAAGACGGACTTTCAAACACACTGCAAATAGATAACACCTATGTCACAACAAGCTATGCAGGCGACTATATAAATGCCACACTCTATATCGTTTGTATTAAAGATGGAGAAAACTTAAAATCAGCAAATAATCAAGTGACATTCAATGGCTGCACGATAAATTTTAGTGGTGAAGAAAAGTTTTTAATAGAAGAAGAAAGTCAAACATCAACAATCACTGAAAATGCAGAAACTGAAGAATAAACTTAAGTTTTAAAATAAAAATTAAATATAGTAAATACAAATTCAAATAAATAAAACTAAATAAGTTCAAATAAAAACTAAAAAATACGATAAAAACCTAAAATCTATCGTATTTTTTTATGTTTTTAATTATTTTTTTCTCTCAAATGTTTTTATCAAACTTTTTAAAATTTATTAAACCTTTTAATTTATTTTTCAAACATTTGTTTTAAATTTGATAAATATTATATAAATTTTATTTCAGCTTAATTAAAATTAGAAAGCAGAATTTTTTATATTTTAATTAAAGGTAACTTTGATTTTTATTGACTTTATCTTATTTATTCGTGCTTCCCCAACCGCTGTCGCCACGCTTAGAAGATATATTTAAAAGCTGGTCAAGAGTTATCTCTTTGATATTCATCTTTTCCACTCTATGTATAATGCCTTGTGCTATTGCCTTTTTTGTGCTATAGATAAGAGCGTTATCAAATTCTCCGCTATATTTTTTCTTTAGTTCTTCTTCTTGTAAATTTGAAAACACAAGAGCTTTGTCATTTGAGTTTGTTATGGCAATCTTAATCTCCCCACGATAGCCGCTATCAATAACCCCTGCACTCTTTTTTATACCCTTGCTGCCCGTAGACGAACGCTCTTCAATCTGAAGATAAAAACTTGGACTACAAGCCCAGGCAATCCCCGTTGGAATAAGGCAAGTTTTATGCGGCTTGACAAGAATATAATCTTCTTCAAAACAGGCATATATATCATACCCTGCATTTTCTTCTTCCTTATTTGGAATTATCGCCCCATCTTTCATTTTGGCAAAATATACATTTTTTTCATCTTCAAAATAGTTCATTTTTTGCTCCTTTTTCACTTTTTCTTATGCCTATTTTACAATAATTTTGCGGTCTATTCAAGCAATTTATAAAAAATAAATTTTATTTTATTTCAATTTTTAATTTATATTTTTTATTATCTTAAAAATAAAAAGATAAAAAATCTTCAAATTTTTATCTTTTTAAAAGGTTTAAGTTTTATAAATTTAGCTTAAAATTGAAATTAAATTTATTTTTATTAAGTTTTTTTTAATTTTATTAAATTTTAATTTATTTTTTAAACTTTCCTTTATAAATTAAAATCTTTTTAAATTTAAAATACAAAAACAAATTAACCAAAAACTCTAACAGGCAAGATAAGATATAAAAATTCATCTTCGTCCGTTGGCACAATAACACATGGCGTTGACGCTTTATTGAAACAAATCTTAACAAAGTCATTTGTGTTTACTCTTAAGCTTTCAAGAAAATATCTTGGATTAAAAGATATCACAATATCTTTGCCCGACACGTTTGAACTGATATTTTCTTTGATGTTTCCAAGCTCTGAGTTTGACGTTATACAAACATTGTTTTCCTTGATATCAAACTTAACAAAGTTGTTGTTACTTGCTCGAGAAAGAAGAGTTGCTCTCTCAAGAGATTGCTCAAATTGAGCCTTGTTTATAACAACAAAGGTCTCATAATTGACAGGTATTATTTGTTTATAGTTGATATAATCACCTTCAAGTAGCCTTGATGTCACCTTTGTGTCTCCAAGATCAGCCATGATAGTGTACTGGTCAATATAGATATTGATAATATCATCGCTATCTTCAATCATCTTGCTAAGTTCATTCAAGCTTCTTGCAGGCACAACAATCGACTTATTTATGTTTGAATTGATAGTTTTTTTAACCCTTGCAAGACGATATCCGTCAAGAGCCACCACATTGAGTTCATTTCCATTTATATCAAAAAGCACGCCTTTTAAGATAGGTCTTGAATCGTCAAGAGCTACTGAAAAGATTGTTTTGTTGACGCAAGTTTTGAAATCTTTTTGACTTATTCCAAAATACTCCTTGCTATCTACTCTTTTAAACCCAGGGTATTCCACAGGGTTATAACACTGAATAACACTTTCGCTGTCTTCATAGCGAATAGTCATTTGGTTTTTATCATTCACCTCAAGTTCTATCTCAGTGTTTGTAAGTTTTTTCACAAACTCAGTGATAAACCTTCCAGGAACAACGGTCTCACCTTCACCTTTAACATCTGCCTTTATCTTCTTTTCAATGGTAAGCTCGGTATCAGTTGCACTCATTGTAAGAGTTTCATCTTCTGCGATAATTTTGATACCTTCAAGTATAGGGTTTGTTGTCTTATTTGAAATAGCTTTACTAACTCTTAAAAAAGCTTCAGAAAGCTCAAGTCCTTGACATGATACTAACATAAATTTATCTCCTTAACTTTGATATAATTTTACCACTTTAAGAGAAATAAATCAAGTTTTTTTAGTATCTTTATAAAAAAGATAGACTATTAAAAAATATAATGCAATTATTTTACATTATATTATTTTTTAAAAAATTATTTGTATTTTTAAAAATATTTTTTTGATTTTTATTTTATTTTTTTCGCCCCTTTTTTGAAAGAAGATATTTATTTTTTATTTATTTTAAATAATAATTATTATTAAGCGATGTGAATATGTGAATAACTTTTTTGTGACACTATATATAGTTTGAAATACCCTTCTGATTTGCAAATTTACACTATATATAGATTTCAAAAATGTGGATAAAATGTTGATGAATTTTTTATTTTATCCATTTGTCAACATTTTTTTTATGTCACTTATTATAGACTGAGTTTTGTGTGATGTTTTAAGTTCATCAGTTATCTTATCACGCGAGTGAATGATGGTGGTATAATCTCTTCCGCCAAACATTTTTCCAATAGAAACAAGCGGTATTTCAAGGTATTCGCAGATAAGATAGACGGCTATCATTCGCGGCTCAACAACTTCCTTTGATTTTTTCTTACCCACTATATCTTGCCTTGAGATATCATAGTATTTGCAAACGGTGTCAATGATATCGTCAGCAGAGACGCCTTCATTTTTTTCTTCTTCAAGCTGTCCGTTGAAAGCTTCAATAGCGTCTTCTTTGGTTGCCACTTGCTTGTTTGAAAGAGTTGCAAGAAAATATACTTTAGAGAGCATGCCTTCAAGCTCTCTTATATTGGTGTTTATTTTTTCGGCAATAAAATCAATAGCTTCGTCTTCTATCGTGTATTTCTCAAGCTGACACTTTTTTCTAAGAATAGCAATGCGTGTTTCAAGGTCTGGAGATTGTATATCTTGAATAAGTCCTGACGAGAAACGAGAACGAAGACGTTCGGCGAGTGTTTCAATGTCCTTAGGCGGACGGTCTGATGCTATGATTATTTGTTTATTGTTTTGATAAAGTTCATTGAAAGTGTTAAAAAACTCTTCTTGCGTGCTAGTTTTTTTGGAAATAAACTGAATATCATCGACCATTAAAACGTCAAGGTTGCGGTATTTTGCTCTAAAAGCCGATATATCTTTATTGCGATTTGAAGAAACCATGCCTAAGCTTTCAATATAGTCATTTGAAAATTGGTCACAGGTGACGTATTTTACCTTCAAATTTGCGTTATATTCCTTCAAAAAGTTGCCGATAGCGTTCAAAAGATGAGTTTTTCCAAGTCCAACACCACCATATATAAATAGCGGATTGAATTTTTCGCCTGGATGCTCAGCTACCGCTCTTGCCGCAGCATAGACAAATTGATTAGATTTGCCAACGACAAAGTTATCAAAGGTATACTTAGCATTGAAAGGATTTTTTGTGATTTCAACTTCCTTTTCCTTAGTCTTTTCTCCGTTTGCCTTTATGTATTCAAGTTCTTCATGTTGGTCAAGTACTTCAATATCAATCTCATCGTTAAAGATTTCTCGAGTAGTTTTAAGAAGACTATCAAAATAATTTCTTAAAATCTGATTTTTTGCAGCAGTTGAGTTTGCAGCAACAATGAGTTTTTTATTTCCAATAAAGTCGACAACTTTGAGCGGCTTAAACCACATAACAAAAGAGACATTCGACACTGCCAATTCAATTTTATCAAGCACTGCTTGCCATAGTGAAACTAAATCTTGCATATTAAACCACCTTGATTATTATTATAATATCTAAGCCATCAAAAGTCAACTTGGACTGCCTAAAAAAAGCAAAATAAAACATTCAGATTAAAATAAGCGTAGAAGCAGACATTTAATCTGAATATTTTTAGTTTAGTTAAATTAAATTATTTTGAAAGAGCAGGGTATATTTTTTCAAGCAGATTAGTTGTAAGGTCAAATTGATACTGTTTTTCCAAAATCGTGAGGCTAACCTTTATCGGAGAAAGGTTATAACTTTCTTCGTCTATGCCTTCAAAGGAGAAGGAATAGCTATAGGCAGTCTCTATCAGTCCATTGTTTTCATAGTCTTCAATAGTTGCAGTTTCAGCTTCTATCACTAAGTCGTTATAGGTGGCAGAAAACTCGCTCGGCTCTGATAAAAATATAAGGGTAAAGCCTGTGATATATCCGCTCTCGGCTATAGTGGTTGTCTTTATACTATCGATTATTCCGTCAAGTTTTGTGACATCTTTTTCAACCTTATCGCCGCCGCAGCCCACAAGTAAAACGCTTGAAATAAGCAAAATTGAAAGAAAAAATAGTGAAAAAAGTGTTATTTTTACGTTTTTTGATAAAGTTTTCATTGTTTCTCCTTATAAAACGCTTTTATTATAAGACATTTTGAAAGAAAAATCAAATTTTTTTGCTTAAGTAAAAATTATGTTTGTAAAAAATATAACTTGTGATAAAATATAAACATGGTTATAAACTCACTTAGACTTGTAAATTATAGAAGCTATAAAGAAAAAACCTTCAACTTTGACCAAAATCTTAATATTTTAGTCGGAAAAAATGCTCAAGGAAAGACAAACGTTATTGAAGCAATCTTTTTTGCTGTTATTGGAAAGAGTTTTAAAACGTCTAGGGAAAAAGAAATTATAAAGTGGGGAGAAAATAAGGCTTACCTTTGTGGCGAGTTTTCAAAAAAGTATCGCGATGAAAAGATTGAAATATATTTTGATGAAAACAAGAAAAAAAGTATAAAGATAGACGAGATAGGTATTCATAAAATTGGCGAACTTATGGGACGAGCAAACGCCGTGTTTTTCTCGCCTGATGAACTTAAACTTGTCAAGGAAAGTCCTGACGAGCGGCGTAGATTTATGAATATCGACATATCTCAAACAAATAAACGATACTTTTATCTTATTGGAAGATATGAAAAAGTGCTTGCAAACCGAAATAAACTGCTTAAAAGCACTAAGGATATCGAAATAGTCAAGGAAACTATAGAAATTTGGGATAGAGCCCTATCTGACCTTGCCGAGAAGATTGCATTTGAGCGGCAAAAGTTTATCGAAGAGCTTTCGCCATACGCAAAACTTGCACATCAATATATCTCGGGTGGCAAGGAAGAGATAGAAATCAAGTATATTTCATCCTTTGATTGTGATAGATATAGCGAAAAGATGTTTAAGCATCTTCAAAAAAATCTTGAGAAAGATTTTCGTCTTGGCTATACAAGCGTAGGCACTCACCGCGATGAACTTGATATATACTTAAATGGAACAGAAGTAAAAAACTACGGCAGTCAAGGACAGCAGCGAACGGTGGCTCTTTCTATGAAACTTGCCGAGCTTGAAATAATAAAAAACCGCGTTGGAGAATATCCTATTCTTCTTCTTGATGATGTGTTTAGCGAACTTGACAGCGAACGAAGAAAAAAATTATTAAACTTTACGTCTAAGACGCAAACCATCATCACCTGCACAGAGTTCAACGAGAAAGTGAAGGCAAATATAATAAATATTGTAAAAGAAGAATAGATAATGGAAGGTCAAAAAAGACAAATTAGAAAAAGCACAAGATGATATTGTTATGTGATTTTATGGGTGGCGAATTTATATTGTATGGGCGAGCGTTTTGTTTGCCCGTAAGGGCAAACTCCCCTGTTTGCAAAAGCAAACAGGCAAAGTTGTCAAAAAAATTTGACAACTTAAAACGCTCGCCCACCACTAAATCATTTTGAAAAATAAGACAAAAAGGTTATAATAAACTATGTAAAAGGAGAAATTATGTTATACGAAGAAATAAAAAAGGCAAATGTGCAAGCGATGAAAGAAAAAAACAGCGTTGCAAGAAGTTTTTATAGCGTTGTTTTAAATAAGATAATGCTTGAGAATATCAAAAAGAGAGAAAAAGGAGAAGAAATTAGCGATAGCGACATTGCAAATATCTTACAAAAGACTATAAAAGAACTTGAAGAAGAAAGAGAAAATTATAAAAAGGTAAACCACACAGAAGAAGTCAAAAATATAGAAACTCAGATAGAGCTTGCAAAAAAATATCTCCCAAAGCAGCTTACAACTGAAGAGATAAAAGCTATTATATCTTCTCTTGAAGATAAATCAATTCCGTCAGTTATGAAGCACTTTAAAGCAAGCTATAACGGCAAGTGCGACATGAGACAGGTGCAAGAGGTTTTAAAGAGCCTATAATGAAAGTTTTTGCAATAAGCGACCTGCATCTATCTATCAACAACCCCAAGCCTATGGACATCTTTGGTCCTGCATGGGAAGGCTATTTAGACAAAATTTTTACAGATTGGAAAGAAAAAGTATCAGACGAAGATATTGTTCTTCTTGCTGGTGATTTTTCATGGGCAATGAAACTTGAAGAGACAGGCGAAGATTTTAAGCTTTTGTCAACTCTTCCAGGCAAGAAGGTCATCATACGCGGCAATCATGACTATTGGTGGAAATCTATCTCAGCGGTGCGAAAGGTTTTGCCGAGCGGATTTTATGCCATACAAAATGATGCAATAAAGTTTGATGATGTTATAATTTGCGGAACGCGTGGTTGGACTGTGCCAGAAAGAAACGCCGAGCAGTCACAAGAGAACAAAAAAATCTATGATAGAGAAGTTTTGCGGCTAGAGCTTACTCTGCAAGCTGCCGACAAACTCAGGCAAAACGGCGAAAAAGTTATTTGTATGCTGCACTACCCTCCCACCAACTTTTCAAGAGATGACAGCGACTTTACAAAGCTTATAGAAAAGTATAAGGTTGATAAAGTGGTTTTTGGTCATCTTCATGGTTTAAAAAGAATAGAGACAACATTTACAAAAAACGACATACCATATTTTTTGACATCTTGCGACCTAACAGAGAACAAATTGACGCAAATAATCTAAGCCCTTTAAGTTTAAATCAATAAAATAAAGGTTATATTTAATATAACTAATCTTTAAATATAAATAAAAATAGAAAAATCACGCGGTAAAAGACGGTAAACCTTGCCAACAACGATAATTTTAATTGACAAAAAGGCGAAGATGTTGTAAACTACAAAAAGTATTTATTTAAACGGAGAAAACTTTAATGAAAGCTATTTTAAAAAACAACTTTATAAAAGTGCTGCTACTTATCATCTGCATGGCGTTTATTCTTACAGGCTGTGCAACAGTTAGTGATGTAAAAAATCCAGACGGCAGCAAGGTATATTTTGACGATTTAGTGCAGTTTGAAGGTCAGATAGCAGTCGTGGGCGACTATGTTTACTTTGGCAACAGCTACACCGCCTCTGACGCAGAAGGGTTTGACTATGATGCTGCGGCAAAAACAGGCTATATGTCAAGACTAAACATAGGCTCCACCCTTGAGTATAGCTCTGAAGAAGATGAAGACGGCTATGTAAACCCAAGCCCAATAGGCGTTGAACAAGTGAACGACGAAAAACTTATAGGCTATCAAAATCAAAATATGTTTGCTCTTGGTGATTATATTTATTTCACATCAGCAAACACGCATAGAACAAGCACTCTTGAAAATGACTACACTCAGGTAACACTTTTCAGAGTAAAATTCAATGGCGACAAACTCCAAGAGATTGATACTTTTAGGTATGATGAAAATTCAGTTATCACAGCCGAGAAAGGCTCAGACGGAAATTATTATTATATCATCTATGCTCCTTCGTCAAGCGAAACCGAAAGTTATAACCTTTATTCTATAAAAATAGGGAAAAAAATGGGAAAGACCGTCACCCTAGCAGAAGAGGTAAAATCAGTTGCAGTTTGCGACGAAAACTCGACGGTAAAAAATGTTGTATATACTGTTGACTCTGAGAGAACAGATAGAGAAACAACCGCGGTAAAAGCTGTCGATTTTGCAACGGGCGAAATTGAAGCTTATGGCAATAATACTGACGTTGTTGGCTCAACAACCACAATGCTCGGAAGAGTTGGCGATAATGTTATATATAGCTATAAAGATACAAAAACTCCAAATGAAACGGTGTACTACAAAAATCTTGCCACCGAAGATAAATATTTCTCAGGCGGAAAGAAATTCTATGATGCTGCGTCAATAACAAACGTGCAAAAGGCAGGAGACGGCTATATACTTGTAGGCACTAGCTCAGTTATGTATAAAAGTTCCCTAGATGCACAAGCAAAGTTTCTTCTTTCATCCGCTGAATATACAGATATTTTATTTGTTGACGGCGATTACCTTTACTACTCAAATGAAACAAGCTTGTCACGAATAAATGTCAGAGATAACAAAGTTCAAACGCTAGTCACAAGGACAAGCATCATATCAGGACAATGTGGTTATGACGGCAATTATATCTATTTTTACTCACAATTAGATAACGCCGCAAGCAGCGAAGAATCAGAGGACACAACTCAAACTGATGCAAATTATTATATGTATAGAGTTGATAAAAACGGAGCAAACGCTGATGGCGAATATTCAATAGAACTTTTAAGCCGTGTTGAAAAACCTTAACAAATAAAAACTAGACAGCTCTTAATGCAGTTGTCTAGTTTTTTTATTGCTGTTTTATTAAAAGTTTTACTATCTATAATTTATAGTTTTTAATATTCATGGACGAGAAGAAAAAGTCGAAAAACAATTTTATAATATTTA
Organism: Clostridia bacterium; assembly: GCA_963930145.1. GTDB lineage: Bacteria > Bacillota > Clostridia > Christensenellales > UBA1242 > Caccovivens. Next base: position 5,340 of record CAWVLM010000070.1, on the reverse strand, counting down.
CGGCGGGGGAAAGACAAAAAACAGTTTTATAATATTCATGGGGGTGTAAAAGAAAAAGTCGAATAAAAAAGAGCATAATTGCCTTTATCTATGATATAGTTTTAGTATATATAAATCTAAACTAAAAAGATAAAGTATTATGCTCAATTTTGATTATGTGAAAATTGTCAGTTTTGCAAAAAAAGTCTATCTTATAAAGTTGGCGGAGTTTATTGTCTTTCCACATCGTCAATTATTCTAAGCTTATGACTTTCATGTTTGGCTTGAATTTTTGGCAACATTTCATGGAATTTCTTTGTATCTCGCGGATATTTCTTCCATCTTGTTTCTGCTGGAATTTTGTCTTGTTCTATCAATTTTGCAATTTCAACTTCCAAGCGACAAGCTGCGTCAATCTTTGAGAAAGTCACCTCTCCAATTTCGCCTATAACATCAAATGTTAAAGTTTTGACCTTTTTTTCAAGCATATCTTGAAGATTTCGCTCTATCATTTTGCTCACTTTATAAAGACGGGTTTTTACCGCCTTTTTGTGTGGCATTTTTTTAAGCTCAGTTTGACAATAGTCTGCCGCCATAACAAGGTCTACAACATCACGAGCATCAACATCTATTGGCAGAGCATAGGTATTTTCATAGACCTTAACGTTGACTGCCGACATGTCTGTAAATTTATAACGCAAATACTCCCCGCCCGTTCTTACGCTAACTGACGAATGTTTGCCAGTATACAAGTCTCTTTGTGAGTTTTCGGAAATTTCTGGATAGTGGTCTCCATCTGTTTCTATCCATTCTCTATACTTTAATTGATAGTGTTCTAATTTATCTACGTCCATATTTCTCTCCTATTTAGTTATATAATACTATAAAAACCGCATATTGTCAATACCCAGTTCAAACATGGTGCAAAGAAAAATTAAAAAAAGTATCTTGAATTTTTATTTTATTGTGATATAATAAAGCAAAGGAGATTTATTTATATGCAAATAAGCAAATTTGAAAAAATTTTAGAAAAAAAAGAAGAGTGGTTTAAAAATAACCCTGACAAAGCTATAAAATGGATTAAGAAAAAAGGTGTTGAAAGCAAGCTTATTTTAGAAAGCAAATTTCATGTTTGTGCAAAATTGCTTACACTAAATAAAAAATACCTAGAAATTATGCCTGAAATTTCAAGTAATTGCAATAGTGCTGCCGAAGTTGTAAAACGCGATATAGAACTCTATGACCTTTTCCCGCAATTCCACAACAATTTAGATTTTTGTCAAAATCTTATTGTGGAAGAACACCTTTCAAGCTACAGCGAAGATAGAGCAGGCTACATTTACGAAAGTTATGATAATACTTATTTCCAAAATTACTTTAAATACATACCAGATGCCGTTGCAAAAAATCCTGAGTTTATAAAAAGATTATTTAGATTTGACTGCGAAAACTTTAATACAACGACTAACACAGCTTTTTCCTATTTTAGTAAGAAAAATCCATCTTCCGCAGTTGAAGGTGTGCAAGACTTTGTAAAAGAAGAATTCTTTACTGAAGATATATCTATATCTAAAATGCGTTACACCCTTGAGCGTTATCACTATGAAATTGCAGACCAAGTTTTTTCTCACGAGTTTTGTGATGAGCTTAGACAAATGACACAGGCTCGTGCTAAGAAAGAAATAGAAAAGGCAACACAAAAAGCAGAAGATAAAGACCAAATACAAAGAAATATTGAAAAACTTAATAGAATTGAAAAAGATTACAAAAAGCTGATAAAAAGTATTGATGTAGTAGATAGCGAGCTGATTAAGGCAGAGAAAGAACAAAAACAACAAGCACTTGACGACAAAATCGCAGAAATATCTTCAACAATTGAAAATAGCTAAGACGCGGCAAAATCACGAACAAATGGGTAGCATCCAAAAATTCGTGATTTTTTATTTAAGGCTATCACAAAATTTGTTTGCTTTAACTTGTTAAATTTTTCATCTATAGTATTCTCCATCAATCTCACCCCGCTTGCATTTATTTTTTATTTGTGCTATAATATATATAGAAGATGCAGTATTCTAGTCAATTTGCGTTGTTAGGAAGACGAAGCAAATGGCGTCGAAGGGCACATCGATGAAGTTTCTGGTGCTTGCCTTGGTTGCCCAAACTGGGGCAGGTGCTGGAAGTTAAGATTTTTGGGCAGGCTGTAACGGCATACAGAAGCTCGTCCCAATTATCGCGGAGACCCAACAGGGTGCAATTACTTTAAATTCCACTCTCTGGGATAAGAACCTGCATTGCGGTAAAAGTCGTGTGCAGTGTAGCCTACTTTGAGTGAATATATGGGGATTAAGGTATCATATAGTTGGATGTCGGCCAACTGAAAACTATATCTGCTTATGAAACTATATTTGCAAAACAAGAGAATAACAACCCAAGTTGTCAAGGAAAACTTCTAGACTGTTGTGAAAGCAAGCAAAAATAGGATTATAGTGTGTTCTGAGTGGCGATTCGGTGTAATGTCTTGCTTAAAAGGAAACTGCTTGTATGGTGACATCAAGTGCGAGAATGGGAAATCCGACCGAACCTATGACACAAGGTTTACTAATTTTGCTGTCTTCTCTGATAGAGCCGAAAAGGCTCTATTTTGTTTTTACATTTTTTATCATTTGCAAAATCAAAATTTATAAAAATATCAAAATTATTTTAAAAATATATTTTTTACAAGGAATTTTATAAAAATATATTAAAAAATCATTTTTTATAGGAAATTTTATCAAAATTTCAATAAAAAACTTAAAAATCACTTTTTTCGAGAAATATTATAAAAAATTTTTGATATCAATAATTTTGATTTTCTATTGCATTATGGTAAAATATCAAAAAAAAGGAGTTCAATATGGATAACCCCAATAAACCCAATAAAAAAGACAAGAAAAAAGACTCTAAATTTGTAAAATATTTCAGATGGCCGCTTATTGTGCTAGCACTTTCTTTCACGCTTTCTATGGCTTTTGGCGTGCTTAGTGAAGTCGCTCTTGACGGAGCAAATATTGCAGTGGCAGTCATTGTTATTGTTGTCTTTCTAGTTATTGCAATTATAACCGATATGATAGGCGTTGCCATCACCGCCTGCGATGAAAAGAACTTTAGAGCTATGGCAGCAAGAAAAGTTCGCGGTGCAAAGGAAGCAATCATATTGCAGAAGAAAGCCGATCGCGTTTCATCAATAGTTGCCGATATCTTGGGCGACATATGCAGTATTTTGAGTGGTGCCGCTGGTGCCGCCGTGTCAGCTGCCCTGATTATGCAGAGCATGTCTGACTTTGTAGGCATAGTGATAGCATCACTTGTCTCCGCCGTTATCGCTGCCCTACTCATCTCAGGCAAGGCTTTTATGAAAAGATATTCTATGGATCATGCCGACAATATCATACTTTTTATAGGCAAAATTCTTTCTATCTTTTATATTTCAAAAGACAAGAAAAAGAAAAGTCAAAAGAAAGAGCAAGTTGCAAATAAACAAGCAGTTGCAATTTTAAAAAAACAAGAGCCTAATAATTTGAAAAAAGCAAAATCTATAAATTTAGGAATTTTATCAAAAATAAAATAAAAAATTGTGAAAATTTATACAAATTCTGTAGATATGCAATGCTCGGGACTATGACTTTGCTAGAATTTTTAAATTTTACTTATGTTATATTTTTATTTTATTAAAACGCTAAACGATAACGTTTGATTTTATTAAAACGCCAAACAAAAATTCTAAAATAATTTAAAAAAATATAGAAATTATCAAATATTTATGATATAATATAGCCATATGGGAGGAAGAATATGCGAATAGAAAATATGCAAAAATATGTTTATGACAAACTAGCTGAAGGAGCTACGCCAAAATTCTATAAGAAATATGCTAGGGTTGAAGCTGTCAAAGGTGTTCCTGGCGAAAAAATCACAACTGTTATGAAAGACGGACATGTTGAGGTTTCAGATGTTGCTGTCAATGTTGATGAAAATGGCAACCCAGATTGGATTATCACCAATCCTGATGGCGAAAAATATGCTGTTCCACACAAAAAATTTATAAAAAAGTATGAGTTAGAAATTGGCAAAGATGGCAAACATGCACCAATAGGAGCACCTATTGAAGCAATACAAGTGCCAGAAGAAATCTCTTTTGATGTGCCTTGGGGAGAAAATGGTGCACCTGTAGAGATGACAATTAAAGCTGGCGGTTATTTGAATATAACTAATTTAGGCGACATCTATGGAATTCAAGAAGAAGAATTTAATAACACTTATGCGGTGTGCAATCAGCAAGGAGTTTTTGCAGATAAAAGCCTTAGAGAAGCTTTTGGACAAGACGAAAAAGAAACTGACGAAACTGAAGCTGAGTAAGCTTTCACTCTAAAAAAAGACCACCTATTGTGGGGTGAACCCCAAAAGTTGGTCTTTTTTTATCTTTGGCTTTAAAGCATAAAAACGCAAAGCAGAAAGTAGGGTTATTAAACTTTAGAAAATAAACTTTATTTGATTTTATTTTGCATTTTTTTTGCACTTTCGTTTTGTAAATTATAGCCTATATTTCAAATTCAACGGTAACCTTTGCTGATACTTCAATGCTGCCAGCAAGAGCATTGTTCTCAAGCGATTCTGAATAAGTTCTATAAAGAGTTGAGCAAGAATAAACATACTCTTCTTTGATGCCTTTTATGCTAAGCGACTGCCCGCCCGTGACCTTCTCGGCTTTTGCCTTTGCATTATCTATCGCCATAAGAAGAACATCTTGATATATTTCATCTATGTTTGAAAGCTGATAGGTTATATTTCTTATGCTTGTCACACCTTTTTCTGTTATTGTGTCAATATAGGTTTTGATATTGTCAAGGTTTTCAACATCAAAGGTAAAGGTGGTGATTGCATAATAGCCTATAAGCGTTTTCCCTGCATTATAGTCATAGCTTGGATAGGATGTAAAGCTCTCAAGCACTATTTTATTTTCATCTATTCCCCCATCTTTTAATGCCGCAAGAACCTTATCAAATATTTCAAAATTGTCATCTTTAGATTTTGACATATCCATATCTAAAGTCTCTATCACCGCGGTTATCTTGGCACTATCAGGCGATACATTTTTGCTTGCATTTCCAATAACGCAAAGCTGCAGCTCTTCAGTCACACTCTCTTCTGTTTGATACTCGATAATCTCTTCTGCCCGAGCTTTATCTATAATCTTTGGTTTTAATGACATTGTCATGCCAAATGCTCCACCTGCCAATAATAAGGCGAGTAAGCTTAATGATAAAAATCGTTTCATAATTCCTCCTATCACTTAAGATGAGCAAATTATAAAAAAATATTTAT
>CAWVLM010000069.1:0-6260 GCA_963930145.1 Clostridia bacterium | reverse complement strand
TCAAAGCTCGACAGACCTAGTTAAAAGGCACAAAAAAATGCGACAAATGTCAAAAATTTAAAAATTTTTTAAAAAATCTTTAAATTTGTGACGGCACTTTGCCGTCACCCTTGTGACAGACCTTTATAAAAGTGCTAAAATAAGGGTGTAAAATTCGAAAAGTGTTGAATTTTGTATAAAATTAGAGTATTTAACTAAACTAAATAAAAAAGATGGGGGTAAAAATGTCATTAAAAATCAAGTTGATGTCATGTTTTTCGCTACTTGTGATGATGCTTGGGCTTTTGATTGTAGGAGTATTTGCTTCAACGCGGACTATCAATCTTAAAGGCAGTGTGGATTTTAATATTTCAGACACCACACTTTATGTGAAAGATATTCGCCTGCAAACAGAAACCACAGGAGCAGCTGAGACAATAGAAAACTTTATGCCAGGCTATACAAACACAACCTTTGATTTGAATCTAGGCACAGTTACGTCATCAAGCGGCATAGTCACTGTCTATTTTGATTTTATAAACACCACATCAACAACATATTCCGCCACAGCCACAGGCGGCAACGGAGTTATTTTATCAACAAGCGGAACAATAGAAGGTAGCGAAATTCCAATCACAGACGTTACAACCTATGGCGGCATCTCAGGCACCATAACCCTAACAATTCAGCTTGCAAGCGGCACATCAGGAGACATATCATTAGACGGAATAGTAGTCACAATAGACGAGTATGTGCCTGAACCAAACATAATAGCAATATCATCTAATGAAGCACTAGGGCAAGCACAAGGAGCAATTGCTGAAATAGGAGACCAAACAACAATAAGTGCAGACTTTATAGGAAATGCTGACGCCGATTTCTTGGGCTGGAAAACGAGCCTAGAAGCTGAAGATTTTGTTTCAACCTTGCCAGATTATACTTTTAACCTTGAAGAGTCTTCACCAACCACTTATTATGCAATATTTACTGAGCCAAATGAATATTTGACTTATAACTATGACACACCACGAGCGGCTGAAGCCGAGCTTGCCAGCTGCTCATCAGGAGCAAAAGATATCATTGTTCCATCGGCAATATATAGGTCATCAATTTCATATAACGTTACTTCGATGGATGCTTCAATCTCTTCTAGCAGCGGAGTTTTCTATCAAGCACGTTCAACTCTTCAAAGCGTTTCTCTTCCACAGACTATTACAACTATCGGCTCTTCTACTTTCTCTGATTGCCGCAGCCTTACAAGCATAACCATTCCAGATAGCGTTATAACTATCGGCGATTATGCTTTCTATAATTGCTACAGCTTTACAAGTATAGCCATTCCAGCAGGAGTAACAATAATCGGCGATTATGCTTTCTCTGGTTGCAGCGGACTTGAGACAATAGAAGTAGAAGAAGGAAATAGAGAATATCATAGTGATGGGAATTGTTTAATAGAGACAAATAGCAAAACACTAATTGTAGGAAGCAACAATTCAGTGATACCAACAGATGGTAGCGTAACAAGTATCGGCTGGGATGCATTCAATGATCGCAGTGGACTTAGGACCATAACCATTCCATCAAGCGTGACAAGTATTGGTCCTTATGCACTCTTTGGTTGCAGCGGACTTGAGACAATAGAAGTAGAAGAAGGAAATAGAAAATATCATAGTGATGGGAATTGTTTAATAGAGACAAATAGTAAAGAGCTGATTCTAGGATGTAAAAATTCAGTAATACCAACAGATGGTAGTGTGACAAGTATCGGCTATCAAGCCTTCTCTTCTTGTAGTGGACTTACAAGTATAAGCATACCAGATAGCGTAACAAATATCGGCTCTTATGCTTTCGATCGTTGCAGCAGCCTTACAAGTATAACCTTGCCAAGCAGTTTAACAAGTATTGGCTCTTATGCTTTCGATCGTTGCAGCAGCCTTACAAGTATAACTATTCCAGACGGTGTAACAAGTATTGGCTCTTATGCGTTCTATGGCTGTAGCAACCTTACAAGTGTAACATTTGGAGAAAATAGCCAGCTAACAACTATCGAGGAGCAAGTTTTCCGTGATTGCGGCAGTCTAGCAAATATAACCATTCCAGAAGGTGTAACAAGTATCGGCAATTCTGCCTTCTCTAGTTGCAGTGGACTTAAAAGCATAACCATTCCAGATAGCGTAACAAGTATCGGCGAGTGGGCTTTCGCTAATTGCTACAGCCTTACAGGAGACTTAGCAATCCCAGTCGGCGTAACAATTATCAACGATTATGCTTTCTATTATTGCAGCAGCCTTACAAATATAACCATTCCAGCAGGCGTCACAGCAATCGGCAGAAATACTTTCTCTGGTTGCAGCAGCCTTACAAATATAACCATTCCAGAAGGTGTAACAAGTATCGGGATGGAAGCTTTCAATAATTGCAGCAGCCTTACAAGCATAACTATTTCATCAAGCGTGACAAGTATCAGCTCTGATGCTTTCAATAATTGCTATAAGTTAGCAACTATATATATAGATAGTTCAAAAGTGGCAAATGGAATAACAAGTTCGAGTTCGTTTGGTAATTTGACTTATTATGCCAGAACGCTATATATCAAAGATACCATCACGGTGACAAGTGTGCCATACGGTTTTACAGTTGACACTAGTGGCAGTGATGTTGCTGGCTATGTGAAATATATTAAAGCTTAAAATAAGGAAAAGTTCGGGGGAACTAAATAAAGAAACTCTCACTATAATTGGAGTGCATCTCAAAAGTGAGAGTTTTTTGCTAGATATAAATGTCGGGCAAAAAAAGGATTTCGTAATTGAAATCCTTTCTCTATTTAATCTTCATTTTTTGGAAAGACGATAACGTAGCGGTGTGGCTCTGTGCCTTTTGAGAGAGTTGTCACACGGTTGTCATCTTGAAGGGCGGTGTGAATAATTCGGCGGTCGCTCGGGTTCATAGGTTGAAGCTTGATATATCTTCCGCTCTTTGCAACCTTTGCAGCCGTACGTTTTGCAAGAGCAGTCAAAGATTCCGCTCTTTTTTCTTTATAGCCGCCAATGTCTAGAAGAATCTTCTTGCTTTGTTTGCCGCTCAGTGCTGTAACAAGCCTGCTGATTGCGTAGAAGCAATCTCCGCGGTAGCCAATCATATCGCCAAGGTCCTGTCCTTCAATGTTGATGTGAATATATTTCTCATCTTCATCGCGAGTGATTGCAACATCTTTGCCAGCAACCTCAAAAAGACCTTTCAAAAATTCGCATGGGTCAACAATTTTGTCTTGTCTTGAAGACTCATCTTCTTCTGCCGCTGTTGTTAGTTCTGTTTCTTTTTTTTCTATAGGCTCTTGCTTAGCCTTAGCTTCTTTTTTAGGTTTTTCTTTTGTAACCTTAGTTTCTTCTTGCTCTTCTTTTACAATTTCTTTTTTCTCTTCTTCTGCACGTTTATTATATTTCTTTTCATATTTTTCGCGAGCATCTTCAGAGATAGTGACTAAAACCTTTGCCTTTTTGAAGAGTCCGCCTTCGCTTAAAATCTTGATATCAACATCTTCGCGTGTGGCTTTAAGTTCTAGTAGTGCATTTTCTATCGCTTTTTCTATATTTTTTCCTATTCCCTCTGCTGAAAACATATTTCCTCCATTATTTTTTAAAACTTTCTTGAATAATCAACCGTTGTTTGATTATCTTCTTTTTTCTTCTTTCTATCAGTAAGTTTATCAACAACAAGTAGTTGCAGCGGCATGATTATCGTTGAAACAACTTGTCCTGTAAGCATATAGATTGCAAACACGCTGTTATAGAACAAGGCAAATATTCCAAGCATAACAGGAATGATGATTTGCATCCATTTTGCCGCACCTTGTTGTTTAACTGGTTCTTTGCCTTCCTTTTTGCTCTTACGTTTGTTATATAGATTGTTAAGAACAATGCTTAGCGTTGAAACGAGAACGCATAGAATAGGCATAATATAGTAGCCATTTACTCTTCCGCGAGAGTCTTGCAAAGCTGGCATAAAGGCGTTATAGACAAGTTCTTCGCCGTTTTCAATATTTGCCGAGCCTATTTGTGCAACAAGGTTGTCATAGCTCATAATAGATTGAATAGTAGGTGAGTCTGCAAGCCAATAGTTTTCAATCCACAGGAAGCTATCCTTAGTTTGGTCATAGATTTCAACCACATAGCTTATGCTGACATTTTGAATTGCCGAAGAAAGGTATAAATCTTGATAAACAAAGTTGCCGTCTTCATCGGTTAGGGCGTTGCCTTCATCGTCAAGCACCTTTTCGTAGTCTTCAATAAGGACAATTTCCTTTGAGCCTTCTTCTTCACCTTCATTATAGCTTGGGAAGATTTTGTTTATAATTGTGATGATATAGTCGTTTGTTGTGATTGCTTTTTCGTCTGTTATTGTTTCGCCGCCGACTGTGCTTGTAGACGAGTCAATGTAGCCAAAATCGGTTTTATAGTCTGTTGTGTTTAGAACAATCTCAACAACCTTGTTTCCGTCTTGGTCAAGAGCAAACTCTTCGCCATCTCTTTGATACTTAACAAGAGATATTGTTTGCGAGCCGTCTTCAGCTGTGTCAATAACTATTCCTAAACTTTGATAATCTTTAAAATACTCAAGTTTTTCGGCGTCTTGATAATTGCCAGCGAAGTAGTCGTCAATCACGTTTAGTGTGTTTGCGTAACTAAATTTTAAATTGTTGTAGCTTGAGTCAATGTTAAAACTTGCCATTGTGTTCAAACCAGAAAATAGCGTGAAGAAGATAACAAGGTTGAGTGCCATGACAATAAGCATAACAAGGCAACCTGTATAGTAAGACTTACCGTAGTAGCGTCTATAAACTTCATTCTGCTTTTGATTGAGAATTTCTGGTGTTTTTTCATACTTGGCTTTGATTTTTTCAAGCTCTGGCTGCATCTTTTGCTGAACCGCGTTCATCTTTTGCTGATTATACTTGCTGTAAGTGTCGATAATTCCCCAAATTAGCCTTATAACAACTGTTAAAAAGATAATTGCAAGAACATAATTTGCAGTTACAGATGCAAACGCTTTTATAATAGTCGGCCAGAAGCCTGTTGGCTCACTGACTGCAAGCAGTGTGCTTAAAATAGCCATTTGACTTCTCCTTTAATATTGATAGGGACGGGGTCATAACCACATTCTTCATGCCTAGGGTTACATTTTGCTATTCGCTTAAGTCCTATGATAACTCCTTTAAGCCCAAAGGCATTTATAGCTTCAAGCATATAGCTTGAGCATGTTGGATAAAATCTGCAAGAACTTGGCAGCAGGGGAGATATGCAACCTTTATAAAAATATATGGGCAGTTTTAAGATAAACTTTACCGCTTTCTTTATAAAACCTAGCATATTTTGTCCGCTTTTTTAAATAGCTCTATAAGCTGCTTTTCTATATCGTTATAGCTAAGTCCACTTGCACCTTGCTTTGCTTGCAAGATGTAGTTGCAGTTGCCCTTTGGCAGCCTGTTTATGCGTACAATCTCTTTAAGTCGCCGCTTTAAAAGATTGCGTTTGTTTGCCTTGCCTTCCTTTTTGGAAATAGAATAGCCTATCTTATAGGTCTTATACCTGCTTTTAACAATATATAGATTGAAATTTTTGCTGTGGACTTTTTCGCCTTTCTTAAATATATAGTTAAATTGCCTGTTCTTTTTTAATCTGTGGTCTGACCTTTCTTTTGTATTAAGCAGATAATTTTTTTCTTCCACGATTTCTTCTTCTCTTTAAAACATTTCTTCCGCCATTAGTTCTCATTCTTTCTCTAAAGCCGTGAACTTTGCTTCTCTGTCTTTTCTTTGGCTGATAAGTTCTTTTCATAATGCGTGCCTCCTTTTACAATAGTAACTAATTTATTATAGAAAATAATTTTGCGTTTGTCAATTATAATAAAAATGTTTTTTGCAAACTTAGTTTCCCCCAGCCCAAGCGCTGGGCGGCTGTCCGATAGGGTGAGCTAGGAAGGGTAAGCCTTGTCTCCGCTCTCAAGCCTTACGCTTGGCGATAGTCTGATAGGGTGGGCTGGAAGAATAAACTTTATCTCCGCTCTCACAAACTTAGTTTGCATCACTGTCCGATAGAGTGGGCTAGGAAGGACAAACTTTGCTTCCGCTCTCGGAACAAGTAAAAATAGGCGTTATGGATAACCTAGACGATAAAAAGTGCTTAAGGCACAAAAAAATTAAAAATTTTTAAAAAATTTGTTAAAAATGCTTGACACGCGTTGCGGGGGGGGGAGTAAACTAATAGCATGAAGATAGACGCGAT
>CAWVLM010000068.1:0-12860 GCA_963930145.1 Clostridia bacterium | reverse complement strand
ATGTGTAAATTTTTGCCCTGCAAAAATTTACCAAAGGCGTTAGCCTTTCACAAACTCCGTTGGAGTTTGTACATTCGCTCTCGCGGCGAAGCCGCTCGCGATAGCCGCATATGGCGTCTATCTTTATGCTATTAGTTTACTCCCCCCCCCGCCGCGCCCGTCAAGCATTTTTAACAAATTTTTTAAATTTTTTTGAAAATTTTTGTTTTTGGAGATTTTTTATTATCTAAACCGTCCATCACGTCACATTTGTCTATTCCGTTTTATTATTCCAACCCCATATTCTCTTAACTTTTCACTCTTCACTTTTCACTCCCGCGATAGCGGTTTGCCGTCGAACATTTGGTTTGAAAAAGGCGACTTAAGATAAGTCGCCTTTTAAAAATTTATTAAGTTTTTTTATTCTCTTTCTTCGTCTTCTTGAGATTGCTTTTCTTCGGTCAAAGCCGCCCTATCATTTAAAGTCTTGATTTGCTTGCATATGTCTGACCAATTTTTTGGCAATAAGCTATCGGCGTAATCAACCGTAGCACCACTTGCCGCAGCTTCAGCCTTAGCTTTTTCAATAGCACTGCGGTGGCTTGCCGCTTGCACATACTCTATATACTCTCTTAAATACATAAGATAATCTTTCATACTTTTTGCCGTTAAAGTGTCAGGAAATCTGCGATAAAGCTTTGAATTTCTATCTGACAAAAAGGTTGCGTAAAAACTTGCCTTGTTATATCTTGAATCAACTGACGCAAAGCCATCATTGATTTGACTCCAATACCTGCTAATATAGTCGCCAACTTCCAAGCCCAAGCTACTAAGCTTTGAAACAATAATGCTATTTATTTGCTTATTTGCTTCACTGATTTTAGAACGTAGCACAAGCCTTTTTTCAATTTCCTTAAACTTAGGGTCAGTCAAATCGGCATAAAAAATTTCATCAAGATTGTTGATATAGTGTAATTTCACATTAGTAAGCATACGCGTGCAGCGTTTAAGCCACTTTTCTTCACTTTTTAAGATTTCCTTCAGATTCATACTTTTATTATAGCATGAAATCTAAGCAATGTAAACCCCTACATGTCAAAATATGACAAAATGCCAACTAGTAGTGCATAGCAAAATCGCTGACAGTACTCTTTGCTCTGCAAAAGTTTTTCTTCTTCAGGGTTCGACAAAAACCCACATTCCACAAGCACCGCTGGCACTTGTGAATAATTAAGCACAAAATAGTCGCCCCTGCTGACATAATCTCTAGCACTTTCAAACCCTTGACAGATAGAAAGCTGCACGCTTTTTGCAAGTTTCATCCCCTGCTCGCTTCCCGCCGCATAAAAAACTTGAGCCCCTTCGCTTGACGGAAGCGGAAAACTGTTCATATGCAAACTTATCATCAGGTCGGCACCGCTTGAATTGATGATATTTTTACGCCTTTCCATCTCGCTTTTTTTCTTGTTGGTGGCACTTTCGTCATACAGACCATTCATATCAGAACGAGTCATATTCACGCCAATACCATAATCTTCACAAAGCTCTTTCAGCTCTTTTGCGTACATAAGGTTAAGTTCGCTCTCGGTTACCCCCGTGCTTACCCCTATTGCACCGCCGTCTCGCCCGCCATGCCCTGCGTCAATCACTATGTTGTAGATAGGCTTCGGCATAGACGAAGTTGCAACCACCGCCACCGAAATAACACTTGCAAAAGCCATAAAAATACTCAATGCAATCACAATAGTTTTCTTTTTAATCGTTAGAAATTTCATATTGTATTTTATTAAACAAAATAATTTTATATAACAAAAACATGGCACTAAACATTGAAAATACAAAATTTCAGCGTTAATCTTTTACTGCCTTAAAAATATTTACATTTAAAAGGAGAATGTGATAAAATATGAATGTATTTGACTGATTGATACAAATTGACACAGAAAGAAATATATATATTGGTTGAAGCCATTCCCCGCCAGTTAAGTAAAAATTCAAGCACTTGGAGACGGATTAAATGAAAAAATTTGATTTAGTATGTTTAAATAATAATACATTATATAAAAATTATGGCATAGAAAAAAATATGCATGGCATAATTATTGAAATAAGTCAAAATTATGTATCGGTAATGTTTTTTAATCCGCATAACCTTGGCGAAGCCACTTTGATAGACATAAACAAAAATGATATAAGTATTGATAAAGAAAACTTACCTGACTATATTAAAGTTGAATTAGAAAATAATATTGAAAGAATAAAATCCTATTGCATAAGGGAGATATTGGTTTTATTATGGACAACAATATGGCGGATAATTGTGTTGAAGTTGATTTTCCATATTTAGATGAAAACAACAAGCACTTTGGCGAAACTTTTTCAATAAATATTGATGACTTAAAAATTATAAAGTAAGACATATCAATTAGACGCTGTAAGGACAAGAAAGATTGCTTAAACGAAATAAAATATGATATAATCACAATATCTTTACAAATCTTAAGTATCTTATATATGGCTACAAAAAGTGGATGGCAAACTCTTAAAAGATATTTGTGATGAAACAACTGATAGAAATTGGCTGCAGTAATTTGCCAAATTGAAAAAATATGTTATAATTAAAAATATGAGAAAAACTATCAAAAATTTAAATAAATTGTATGCATCTGCCTTTGATAATATGGAAAAAGCCTCAAATTTCCTTTCTAAAAACTGCATTGATAATGCAAAAGATTTTCACTTCGGGCACAAAATAAAAATCGGCAAAAGGTTTACAAATGAGATGTACCCGATACCTCGAATCCGTTGTCATCTGCTTGGCATAAAAACAGAAATCTTTTTTGATGTCTATACAAACAAAAACTATATTGGCTATATAAAACTCTATCCAAATAAAGAAGAGCTATTGTCATTCAATATGGAAATCTTTGCAAGCCTTAAATATCTTGTTTACGGATTTTACAATTTTCAAGAAAAAATTACTTTTGAAAATTTGGAAGAAGCAAAAACTAAAATTAAACAATCAAAAGAGAATAAATTTATTATTTATGCAGATTTTGAAAGTATAAAACAAATTTTTAAAATTATTGAAAAACTTTTGACAAAACCAACCAGTGGTTTTTCAATCACAAATTATAAATGTGACTGTGGGCATTATATTTCTATTGAAGTGTCTAATGGTGCATGTCCTATATGCGGAAAAGAAACCCCTTATAAAAGGAAATTTAAGACAAACTGCCCTGTGTGCGGAAATGAATGTTTAAAAGACCAATATGGCAATGGAGAATGCAATAACTGCAGCTGGAATTTAGATTCTTATGGCGAAAAATATCCAACTCGCGTTACCTACCCTAATTTAATCTCACTAAATAAAGCGAAAAAACTTTATAGCGAAGGCAAGCCTTTTGAGCCCGACTTTGATGATTTTATTGACGCACTATACAACTATAGTGAAATGCAATTTGAATATAAGGGCGTCTATTATGCTGCTACGCTTGTCGAAAATGGCAACAATGAATATTCCATTGAACTTTACAATCAAAATACAAAAGAAACAATATTTTTTAACAATGATGAAGATTTCAAAAACAATGCCAAGGTGGATGGCAAACTCTTAAATGATATTTGGGACGAAACAACTGATAGAAATTGGCTGCAGTAACAAGGGATTTATAACTAGTTTTTCCTTGACAAAAATATTTTTTTGATGAATAATAACTTTATGAAAACATTTCTCACACTTTTATCTATGGTGGTCTTTGCAAATATGAGTTTTTTGCCAAATGACCAAGTGACAATCATATCTTCGTATAGCTATCTTTATGAAGCTGCATCTTTTTCGTCAAATAAAATTCAGCTTGACGGCGAGGACCTTCTTCTTATGCACGGTCAAAGCCTAGATGTGATAAACGAAGAAGGCGACTTTGTTAGAGTTCAAGTATCGCTAAACCAGCAAAGCTATCAAGGCTATATCTATAAATATTATATCACCACAAACACGCCGCAGACTGTCTACCCTGTTTTCAATGGTTCTATTCGCACAGACGGAGCGGTTATATACGATTTAAATAAGACCCCAACAGAATATACTGCTCAAAAAAATCAAGGGGTATACATCTATAGCGGCTTTGATGATGAAGAAGAATACACCGCCATTCAAATAGTTTTATCTGATGGCAGTTTGTATAACGGTTATATCAAAACGGCAGACCTTGCCCCTGACGGAGTCAGCCCTCTTTTGATTGTTGGCATTGCACTGATAGCCGCTGCTGTTACTATAATTCTGTCGCTTGTGTTTATCAAAAAACGCAAGAAAAAATAATTGGCAGTCGAGCTTGAATATATAAGGTCTTCTTAGTAAAATTATGCTAAGGAGATTTTTTATGAAAAATATATATGATGATTTAGAAAAACTAAAAAAAGAAGTCTGGCATTTAACATCTGTCAGCCTACCCAAATTGCAACAACAAATAACTGAAGGTGGCGGCACCGACTTGACGCCCATACAAAACAGTATCGCGATGATAAATGAAAACGTCTCGGCGTTGCAATCAAGCGTTACCGCAATAGAGAGCGATATTACAGAGCTTGAAGGCAGCGTTTCTTCGCTAAGCGGAAGCATAACAGACATAAACGGCGATATTTTCTCGTTAGAAGAAGACCTTTCGACAATCCAAAGCAGCATATCAAGTTTAGAAGGCAATATATCGTCAATAAATAGCGACATCTCATCTATAGACAATCGCGTAAGCACTGTAGAAGGCAATATATCGTCAATAAACAGTGATATCTCGGCAATA
This sequence comes from Clostridia bacterium, assembly GCA_963930145.1. Classification (GTDB taxonomy): domain Bacteria; phylum Bacillota; class Clostridia; order Christensenellales; family UBA1242; genus Caccovivens. The sequence goes on along the minus strand of CAWVLM010000068.1, from coordinate 8,082 downwards.
GAAAGCGATGTCTCTTCTATAGGCACATCCCTTGACGGGCTTGAAGCATCAGTTTCATCGGCGACATCTTCAATATCAAGTATAAATGGAGAAATAGACAACCTTCAAACATCAATATCAGGCATAACAACCATGCAACAAGAAATAGACAACCTTGAAAGCTCTTACCAAACCTTGCAATCAGTGGTGGCATCACACTCCAATAGCATTGCTACAAATGACACAAACATAGGACTATTGCAAAGTAAAGCAAGCCAGTTGCAGGCAAATTTAGCAACCCTTGGCGGTTATTACGCTGATATGGAAGACGATATTTCTGACATAAACTCTTCACTTTCAACGTTATCGTTAGACCTTGCCGAGCTTGAAGGCGTGGTAGATGACCTAAGCATAGGCAGCTCTGACAGCAGCTATGTTCTCGTCTACGATAAAGACAGCCTTGACCCAAGCATTCATTTAAACAAACAAAACGGCATACTACTTGGCACATCCTTCGCTCTAGACCTGACAAGTTATACCTATTTGCGAGTTTACTTTTATATGGGCGGCTCGGGAGCACAAACCTACATCAAACTAACCGACAGAAAAACAGCCGACCAACTTGTTGTCAGCTGTGCGGCGTCCTTAAGCACCTATCATACCGTGCGACTTATCATACCAACCAATCGCTCACGACTATCTGCTGAAATTTTTAATAGCATAGAAATTGACAGCGAAGGCAATGTGACAAAAACCCTTCGCGGCAATGAAAGCAACTTTTACATTTATCGTATTGAAGGCTATCTATAAACGCTGCACGAAAAATGTAGATAAACGCAAAAATTGCAATTTAATTAAGCTTAAAATGCTTTAAAGCCTTGCAATAGAAAAGTGCGTCACATGCTTTTGCCGCCCACTCTTGCTTAGTATAGCACTTAAAAGTAGCAAACTATAAAGACCTTCCGTGCTAACAGAAGGTCTTTTTTTAAGCTATACTAAAACTGAGTTTGAAGCTGCCCTGAAGTAAAACCATAGACAATCAAAAATATAACAAAGGCGAAGATAAGGAGTGCACAAATGGCATTTACTCTATGCCAAGGGTTGCCCACTTTGATATCTTGAAGGTTGCTGTTGAAAGCAAAGATAGTGCCCATAGCATAGGTTATAGTGATAATGCACATCCACTGATTGATAACATCATAATATTTCAACGCAATTCCAGCAATAGCAACAAGGCATGCCATAATTCCAAGAATTCTAGACATCATCATTTTATGTTTTAAATGTTTTGCGTAGTTCATAACCCGTCTCCTTTAAAAATAATAATATTTCTCCGCCAAAAACTTATTGTTATAGATATTTTAGTATAAAGCCAAATATTTGTCAAGGAAATTAAAATTTGGGAATAAAATTTTCGCTAGCAGAGGCAAAATCTTGTATGTAGCCATTGGTAAGCCCAAGCTTTCTAGCGTGGGCAACCACAGTTTTATATTCAAGCGGGTAAAGTTTGCGGCTTATCGAAGAATTGTTGCAAGGGGTGAACTGGCTCATTATGCTGACTAAAGGCTCACTTATATTTTCTTTTATAAAGTCTAAAATTTTTATGCTGTCAATCACATTTCCAGGAAGCACCAACAGCCTTATCAGCAGCCCGCTTTGCAAAATGCCATTCTTATCAAATATGTTTGTGCTTTTTAGCTCTCTCATCTTGACTATGCTTTTACTTGCAAAATTAAAATAATCTTCCGCCATTGAATATTTTTTTGCAAGCTCGCTTGAAAAATATTTAAAATCAGGCATAAAAACATCGACCACCTTTGCAAGCTTTTCTATTTTCTCAGGTTTTTCATAGCCGCTTGAATTCCACACAACAGGAATGGGAAGCTTTTTGTTATCTAACGCCTTGAGTATCTGACTTGAAAAGTGGGTGGGCGTGATAAGCTCTATGCAAGAAAACCTATCAAGGTCATAACTTAAAAGCAACCTATAAAACTCGTTTGGCGTATATTCCCTGCCAACACTTTTGTGTGAAATCTCATAATTTTGACAAAATTCGCACCTTAAATTGCATCCAGAAAAAAATATCGCAAGAGTCCCCTTTTCTCCACTGATACAAGGCTCTTCCCACATAAAATTCTCTATGATTTTTGCAATCTTGATATTTTCTTTTTCACCGCAATAGCCAATCTGCTTTCTTCTGTCAACTCCGCAGTTTCTTGGGCAATCAAAACATTTCATAGCCATATTATAGTCAAAATAATAAAAATTCAAAAATATTTTAATAAGATTTATTTTTATTGGACAATTTAAATTATCAAATATATAAAAAATTATATAAATTCCATAAAAATATAAAAAATAATTAAATCGCTTAAAAATATTAAAATTAAATGGATTAGAATTATTTAAATAATTAAAATACATAAAATAATTAAATGCTTAAAAATATAAAAAAATTAAACTGTTTGAAATAATTAAAAAAATCCTTTTAAATATTAAAAACAATTAAAAAAATCAAGGTTATTAAACTTTGAAACTAGCGGAATAAATAAAAGTCTTGCAAAAACTTGGTTATATTTTTTTATTGACAAATATACTGTAAAAGTATATACTTTAAGAAAGGAGAGAAGTTATAGATATGTCTTTAAAAATAAAGCAGATAAACAAGTTTAATGAATATATTTTGCAAGATGTTAAAACTAAAAAGATGCATCGGCTTATTCTGGAATTTTATAAAATTGAGCCAAAAGTCGGCGATTTAATTGTGATAAATGAAAAATTGTTGGACCCTAAAAGTGACTTATATATTCAGTCATATGCGTTTGAAGAGTTTAATGAAATTGAAAATAATTTGGATGAAGCAGATCTTGCTGTCCTTATCACAAAGGATAAAAAATATATTTTAAAAAGGATATATGGTTAATATGGAAAATACAGATTTAAAGTGGATAAAAAAACATTATGGAGAAAAGTTTTCTCATCTATGCCAAAATCTATTTCCAACTATTCTGGAAACTGAAGGACTACTAAAAAAATTATTGAGCGAGCACTTTCCACCAAGCAGAGAACTATATGATGATTTAACTCAAAATAATCTTGTTGATTCTTTTAAAAATTATGTGTTCAGTTTAACAAAAACTGAGGATAATAAAACAAAATCAAGCCTTACACCTGAAGAACTTTTGGACAAGGCAGGCTATATTCTCTATCCAGAATGCCAAACAGAAAAAGATATTCAAAGTTTTAGACATTATTATCATCGAGGCTCACCTACTCCAGTGTATCAAGGTGGAAATCCCGCAAGATATGAGGGTGAAGAACTTTGCACTTTTAATGGTGGCAGACTAAGAAGCAACCGCGTATGGTTTGCTGTCAAGAAGGATGTTGACAAAATCAAGCGAGAAGCTTTTAAAAACCCAAGACGAGAAGATGATTATGGTGTAAGTGTTTTAAGTATACAGTTTTCGCGTTCCGAACCAAGTATTCTTTCAATTAAAAATAGATATAATCACACAATCTCAAACCCTGACGCAACATTCAGTAACAATCTTGACAATATAATCCCAGGACTCACTCAAGCCTTTGTGAATCATTATGGCATAAATCTTACCAATAAAAATTCAAAATCTTTTGAAATTCCAGGTTATGTTCAAGCAAGAGATGGCAAGTTTTATAAATATAACCAAGAGCTCAACAATGTTTATTATTGCTCAAATAACATAATAATACAAGATGGTGAAGTTAAACAATTTGACAAAGATAAGGCTATTGTTTTTGGTTATTTTATTCTCGATTTAGAGAAAAAGGAAATAATCGATTATAATAATCTTGCGATGAGAAATGATGCATACGATTCATTTCCGGAAAGCATTGGAAAGATAAAAGATATAAAACGAGTGCCAAGTGCAGAGGGCTTAACAATTCAAATCACGCCAGAAGAGGGCGAGATTGTTGAAATAAAACTCAATAAGCATAACAAAATTATTGGTTACATCAATCCAAGTGTCACACAGATTGGAAAATCTTTCTTATATTACAATAACTCCTTAACAAGTATAAACTTACCTAATGTCACAGAGATTGGAGATTATTTCTTATCGAACAATACATCCCTAACAAGTATAAGCTTACCTAATGTCACACAGATTGGAAGATCTTTCTTATATTGCAATGAATCCCTAACAAGTATAAGCTTACCTAATGTCACACAGATTGGAGATGATTTCTTATCGGGCAATAAATCCCTAACAAGTATATACTTACCTAATGTCACACAGATTGGAGATAGTTTCTTATTTGACAATAAATCCCTAACAAGTATAGACTTACCTAATGTCACACAGATTGGAGATGATTTCTTATATGAAAATAAATCCTTAACAAGTATAAGCTTGCCTAATGTCACATGGATTGGAAATGATTTCTTATATTGGAATAACTCCTTAACAAGTATAAGCTTACCTAATGTCACACAGATTAGAGATTGTTTCTTATATTGCAATGAATCCCTAACAAGTATAAGCTTACCTAATGTCACACAGATTGGAAATGATTTCTTATATTACAATAACTCCTTAATAAGTATAAGCTTGCCTAATGTCACATGGATTGGAAATTCTTTCTTATATTGGAATAACTCCTTAACAAGTATAGACTTGCCTAATGTCACACAGATTAGAGATTGTTTCTTATATTGCAATGAATCCCTAACAAGTATAAGCTTACCTAATGTCATACAGATTGGAGATCGTTTCTTATATGAAAATAAATCCTTAACAAGCATAAGCTTACCTAATGTCACACAGATTGGAAATAATTTCTTATCGGACAATAAATCCTTAACAAGTATAGACTTGCCTAATGTCACATGGATTGGATATGATTTCTTGCACAGCAACAGCTTGATAAAAAATAAAGACGTAACAATTTTAAATAAAAACGAAATAGAAAAATAAAGACAATTTATTAAATGGTGACAATATAAAATGATATTACAAAAAATGAAAATTTTGATATTCATTACATTTAATTTATATGATAAAAATAATTACTGAAAATCTAAACTGAAACAGTTTAGATTTTTTGTTTCTTTGACAGTTTCAAAATTGTTTGACTAACAAATTGATTTTTTATTGTAGATAAATAATAGTGATTCCAGGGTTTGCCTTGTTTAAATCTTCGTCTGCATATATTGTTTTATCTTTTTGCAATATTTCCAGCGTTATGGGGTCAAACATATTCCACTTGTCGCCACCAAAATAATCTTTGATAAACTTTTGTTTCTTCCACCTGTGAAGCTGCCGCCTTAGTTCCACAAGTATAACCCCGCCCCTGCCATGCGAGCCATACCCGTGCAAAACCTTGACAGCCACAAGCCCTTCTTTTTTAGCCGCTTCAAGCTCAATTTCTGTGACGGCAAGAGCATAATCCACAGACGGCGAATCTTGTTTTAAATCTATAAGTCTCAATTTTCGCTCCTTCTTATAGATTTTAGCATCTTTTATAAGAATTTGAAAAGTAATTTTATAAATTTATGCCTTTGTTTGGTGTAGTATTAAAAGTCTTCACGATTTTCCCTAGCCTTCCATAAGCATCTTGTCGGCAATAAGTGCAATAAGCTCGCCGTTTGTTGGCTTATCAGTTGGATTATACACCTTAAAGCCAAAGAGAGTATTGATATTTTCAATCTTGCCACGATTCCAAGCAACTTCTATTGCATGACGCATGCCACGCTCAACTTTTGATGAACTCGTTTCAAATTTCTCGGCAATCGTTGGGTAGAGCTTTTTGGTGATAGAGCTGATAATCCCTGGCTCTTCAACCGCAAGTTTGACAGCCTCTCTTAAAAAATGATAGCCCTTGATATGTGCAGGTATGCCAATACTGATAAAGATATTTGATATCTTCTCATCAAGCAGTTTTTCGCTTCTGTCTTCCCCTGTTTCTTTGCCAGTCAAAAGGTCGCGAATTCTCTCTTCGAGATTTTCAGGCATAACAGGCTTGACCATAAAGTAACTCGCCCCTTCCCTTATCGCCTTAGACACAAAGCCGCTGTGCGAAAGGTTGGAAATAAAAATCACCTTAGGAGCCTTCTCTCCCATGTCTCTTTTGATAGTCTCAAACACCATAAAGCCATCCATCCCAGAGAGAAGGGCTTCAGTTATAAGAAAGTCGGGCTGCCCCGCTTCCACGTCTTTGACCACCTTCTGCCCATCACTAGAAAAGCCTACAATTTGATAGTCTTCCTTGCCTTTAAAATACTCCATAAGAGCATTGTCTTCGCTGCTGTCAGCAAAATAAATTTTGATTTTTTTGTTATCATTTTCCATAAAATTCTCCTTTTACCCTTAAAATTCAACACTTTTTTAAGACACTTTAAAGATAGCACTTTTTTCTTTTATTTTAAAGAAGATTAGAGGTTGTATATTGCCGAGTTGTGACAAAAATTGTCGCATTTTGTTGAAATAAATCAAACTCTACCCCGCCGTCTACCACATAAACCATAAAAACCGACAATGTTTATAGAAATTATTGCCCTGCCATTTTTAATTATTCAAAATTTTTAAGTAGCCAAAGATTATTTTTAAATATTTTATTCCAAAAATCTTTTTAAAAACTTTAGCTGAAAAGTCTCTTATTTTACGCTCGTCCTTTTCGCATAAAAAAAGACAAATAACCTTTTTTTAAAAGTTATTTGCCTTCAGCTTGAAATCTCTTATAATTTTCATACGAGCTTTTTATTTTCTGCAAAGACTATTATTTTCAAGAAAATTTTTTAATTTTAAAAATGAATTTTTATTTTCAAGAAAATATTTTTAATCTTAAGAATGAATTTTTTATATAGTTTTTTTAAGCTTTATTATATCTATGCAATAGCAAAAATATTGCTTGCATAGCTTGACCAGCCACTTGCCGCCTTATACGTCTCAACACTCTCAGCAGGAACATATATATTTTTCACATTGCTTGGTATTGCACTGCTTCCAAGTGTTGGCGGCGTTGTTGCATAAATTGTTATACTTGTAAGTCCACTGCAACTATTGAAAGCACCATAGCCGATACTTGTTAAACTGCTTGGCAAGGTTATACTTGTAAGGCTGCTGCAACTAGAGAAAGCATAATCGCCGATAGTTGTTAATCTTGTACAGCCACTTAAGTCAACACTTGTAAGTCCGCGGCAACTAGAGAAAGCCCACTCGCCGATAGTTGTTAATCTTGTGCAGTCACTTAAGTCAACACTTGTAAGTCCGCGGCAACTAGAAAAAGCAGAAGAGCCGATACTTGTTACTCCTTCTGGAATGGTTATACTTGTAAGTCCGCTGCAAGAATTGAAAGCCCGCCTGCCGATAGTTTTTACACTCTCTGGAATGGTTATACTTGTAAGTCCACTGCAACCTTCGAAAGCAGAAGAGCCGATAGTTGTTACCCCTGCTGGAATGGTTACACTTGTAAGTCCGCTGCAACCTTCGAAAGCAGAAGAGCCGATAGTTGTTAAACTGTTTGGTAAGGATACGCTTGTTATATTTTCACAACCAATAAAAGTATTCGCTAATGTATCTATTCCTTCTGGTACTACTACTTCTCCTACTATCTCTTCTCCTTGTATATATAATGCCTGTGTATAAATTGTTGGATTAGAATTATTACCGCCAAATTCTATTGCACACCAGCTCTCTAGCGTTCCTAAATAATTCATTGTCTCAAGTCCGTTGCAATTATAGAAAGCATGAGAGCCGATTGTTGTTACGCCTTCTGGTATGGTTATACTTGTAAGTCCGCTGCAATCTCGGAAAGCATCAGAGCCGATAGTTGTTACGCTATCTGGAATGGTTATACTTGTAAGTCCGCTGCAACCTTCAAAAGCAGAAGAGTAGATAGTTGTGACGCTATCTGGTATGATTATACTTGTAAGTCCGCTGCAACCTTCAAAAGCAGAAGAGTAGATAGCTGTGACGCTATCTGGTATGATTATACTTGTAAGTCCTCCGCGACCAGAAAAAGCAGAAGAGCTGATAGTTGTTACAAGATAGTCATTACCTTCAATATAAGTTTTAACGCCATCTACCATTTTTATTGAATAAGAGCTAGGTATAACCACTTCGG
>CAWVLM010000067.1:0-4337 GCA_963930145.1 Clostridia bacterium | reverse complement strand
ATAAAGCCAGAAATTTTGTTTGACTTTTTGTAAACAATGCACTTAGTCCCATGCTTTTTGCTTGAATTTTCTATCTCGTCAAAAACTTTTGTTTGCTCGCTTAAAATGATACCTTCACCAAGATAGTATTCTGTAAAAATTTTCTTAAATTCATCTGATTTAAAATCATTAAAATATTCAAAACTTTCCATAATTTTTATTTTACCTATAAAATAAAGGAAAGTCAATGTTTTTAATATCATTATAAAATTTGCAAGAATTTGCAACAATTTATAAAAAATGATAGCTTTAAAAATTGCTATCATTTATAAGTCATAAACACGTTTCATTTATGTTTTTATTCCGCTGTTAAAAGTGGGCAGTTTTCAAAGGCGGTGCTTGAAGTTGTGACGTTTGCTGGAAGATTTATTCTTTCAAGACTTGTGCAGTTTGCAAAAGCATAGTCATCAATTATTTTCAAATTACTGCCATCGCCTAAGCTTACAATGGCAAGGTTTGAGCAGTTATAAAAAGCGTGGTCTTCAATTCTATAGAGATTGTTTGAAATATTCACCCTTGTTAAATTGCTGTCAGAAAAAGCGTTCGAGGCAACCTTATAAACTTTAAAGTTTGTTCCATCATAATTCACAACATTTGGCAATGTTAGTTCTGTTAAATTTTCATCGCTTGTGCCTGTGACGAGTGCATAATTTGCTTCAATATATAAAGTATATTCAATATTTCTATAGCTATAAGAGCGAGTCGTCATATTGAAAACCGCATAATAAGCAGTATCTTTATCATACTTAGCCGTGAAAGAGAGCTCTTCAGAGACAATGTCACCATTTTCGCTGTCTTGTGCCCAGCCAATAAATATGCTTTGTCCATTAGGTGTTGCAGTTAAAGTAAGCTCGTCTCCGTCTTCAGAAAGCTGCCCGCTTGCACTGCCTAATGAATCATTATTTGTATAGATATTATACTCACTCGTCTCTTTTTTATCTTCATCTTTCAATGCAAAGAAGTAGACGCATAAAACTATTGCAGCAGCAACTATAAGCACACCAAATATCACAAAAAAGGTTTTCGAGTGACTTTTATTATGAGTTTTTTCAGCTGTTTTATCTTCTTTTTCTTCTTTTTTTGCTTTTTTCTCTTCTTTTTGCGGCTTTGATTTCTTGCCCTTCTTGAAATTGTTTATCACCATGTCTAGTGCTTCATTATAGTCAAGGTTGGCATAAGGATCATTTGACTGCTCTACATTTGTTTGTGTTTCGGCGGGCTGCTGAGTTTCAGTGCTATTCTGCTTTGCGCCTGGCTTCAAACTTTCGCTATCATAATCCATTTCGTTGTATGAGCTGTTATTGAACAAATCTTCTAAATTATTTTTATTATCTTCCATTGGTTGTCTCCATAGAAATATTTTAATATAATAGCTTTATTTTGTCAATTATATGTTTAAGACATAAGTTTGACTATTATATAATTATTTACTTCATAATAGTCGGGATTTAAGAAAAATTTATTTTTTAATCTAAAAATAACATTTTTTTTGAGAAAATATTTAAAATTTTCATTATTTTCTATATTTTTGCCTAGTTTTTGCAGATATTCTATATTAACTCCGCGTGCACATCTTAAGCCAAGCATGAGATGCTCTTCAATAAGTTCTTGTTTTGATAGCGTCTCCTTTAGGGCAAGTTTTCGGCTGTAGTAATCTGCGAAATTGTTTGCATTTGCATATCTTATTCCATCAATATAGGAGTGGGCGGAAAGACCAAAGCCTATATAGTTTTCACCTGTCCAGTATTTGAAATTATGTCTGCTTTCATAACCAAGTTTGGCAAAATTTGACACTTCATATCGCTTGAAACCATGTTCTTCTAAAAATGCCGATGTTTGTTTGTAAACAAAAGCATTTTCATCTTCACTCGGCAAAAAGTCCGCATTGTGTAAAGCAAATTTTGCAAGTGGTGTGCCGTCTTCAATTTGAAGCATATAGGTTGAGATATGTTTTATATCTTTTTTAATCAGCATTTCAAGTTGATTTTTAAACGTCTCAGGCGTTTGATTTTGAAGCCCTATTATCATATCACAACTTATATTTTTTATTCCTGCTTCTTTCACCATGTCTATTGCGTCAAGGGCCTGTGAAGAGTTATGTAATCTGCCGATAAATTTGAGTTCTTCGTCATCTAAACTTTGAACGCCTAGTGACACCCTATTTATGCCCAAGTTTTTATAACCACATGCCTTTTCATAGGTCAAAGAATTTGGATTACACTCAAGCGTTATCTCTGGGTTTGAAGAAATTTTAAATTTTTCTTTAATTTTATTTAAAATTTTTGTCAAATCTTCTATAGTTAGTAGGCTTGGAGTTCCGCCACCAATATAAATTGTATCTACATCATAGGATGTTGTTTTTGTTCTGTCAACGCATAAAAGGTTGCTATTAAATTCAAACTTTTTAAAATCAAAATTCTCAATTTCTTGCAAAAGTGATGTTATGTATTTATCTTTTTCTTTATCAATACATGCAAAAGAAGAAAATGCACAATAATTGCATTTCCTTTCGCAAAATGGAATATGAATATAAATTCCTAGCATAAACCCACCTTCTTTGTATCTTTAACGACAAACTCGCCTTTTCTTTGAGATGCAGTCGGAGTTTAGACAGTGCTGGCGGAAGGGCTTGCGTGCCCTGCGCGCAAGCGGCAAAAGCCGCAAAAGATTTCAAGTGCCACATGGGAATTTGTGCGGCTTTTGCTAAAAATTTTTACGCTTAAAAATTTTTCCTTCCGCCAGCAGTTAAAAATCAACAATTAATCAAATTTTAATAAAATTTAGCAAAATTCTCTGCACTAAACTATTATAAAACCTTATTTATCTTCATCGTCAAGTTTAAGTATTGACATGAATGCTTCTGACGGTATCTCAACAGAGCCTATCTTTCTCATACGTTTTTTGCCTTCTTTTTGCTTTTCAAGAAGTTTACGTTTTCTTGTTATATCGCCGCCGTAGCACTTTGCAAGCACATCTTTTCTCATTGCAGAGACAGTTTCGCGTGCAATAATTTTTGAGCCGATTGCCGCTTGAATTGGCACTTCAAAGAGCTGACGCGGAATAATCTTCTTGAGTTTTTCAGTTAGCACCCTGCCACGAGAATACGCCTTATCTTTATGAACAATAATTGAAAGAGCATCGCACTTCTCTCCATTGAGCAAGATGTCAACACGCACAAGGTCACTTCGCTGATAGCCTGCCATCTCATAATCAAGGCTTGCGTAACCTTTTGTTCGAGACTTAAGGCTATCAAAAAAGTCAAAGATAATTTCGCCGAGCGGAAGAATATAGTTTACTCTCACTCGATTTGAATCAAGATAGGTTAAATCTTTATATACGCCGCGTTTGTCTTGGCAAAGTTCCATGATTGCACCTACATACTCTGGCGGAGTGTAAATGCTTGCCCTTACTATTGGTTCTTCAATATATTCAATCTCTGTTGGCGGCGGAAGAGATGACGGATTGGAAAGTTCTTCCACGTCTCCGTTAGTTTTACGCACGCGGTAATATACGCTAGGTGCAGTTGTGATTATATCAAGATTAAATTCACGTTCTATTCGCTCTGTGATTATTTCAAGGTGAAGCAATCCTAAAAAGCCACACCTAAAGCCATAGCCAAGTGCCTGAGATACTTCTGGTTGGAATTCAAGTGACGCGTCATTGAGTTTAAGTTTTTCAAGAGCGTCTTTAAGCTCATTATACTTTGCCCCGTCCACAGGAAAAACTCCACAAAAGACCACAGGTTGAACCTTTTTATAGCCAGGCAATGGAATATCTATTGGATTTGTTGCACTTGTGATTGTATCACCAACTTCAACGTCGCTTAGGTTCTTGATAGAACCTGCAAGGTAGCCAACATCGCCCGCTTTCAAACTTTCAATAGGTTTTGAAAATGGCACAAAGATGCCAACTTCTGTGACATCAAAGACCTTGCCCGTATGCATCATCTTTATCTTATCGCCAACTTTAACGCTGCCGTCAAACACCCTTATAAGGCAAATCGCGCCTTTAAAGTTATCATAGTAGCTATCAAAAACTAGACATTTCAGCCTTTCATTTTCATCTCCTTTTGGCGAAGGAAATTCTTTGACAATCATTTCAAGCACTTGGTCGATATTGGTGCCATCTTTTGCAGAAATACAAGGTGCATGCATGGCTGGAACACCGACAACATCTTCAATTTCTTTCTTTACTTCCTCTGGTCTTGCACTTGGAAGGTCAATCTTGTTTATTACTGGCAAGATATCAAGGTTATTATCTATAGCAAGATAGGCATTTGCAAGCGTTTGTGCCTCTAC
>CAWVLM010000066.1:0-8015 GCA_963930145.1 Clostridia bacterium | reverse complement strand
AAATACAAATGAAATGATAGCATATTTACGCATTTATTCTCTCCATTTTAAAGATTTATTATAGTAAAAATAGAATTTCCCAAATTTATTATAACTTAAACTGTCCGTCTTATGCTAAAACGCATAGACTAAGTTAAGCATTTGGCAAATTAAACTTGTATTATTATTTTCGCTTTATTTTGTAAATTTGTCAAGTGAATATTCAAATAAATAAAAAAAGATAGCAAATTAGCATAAAATTAAGCATATTTGTATCTTTTTTCAAAACTATTTTACAATAATATTTACAATTCTATTTGGAACATAGATTTCTTTGACTATAGCTTTGCCGAAGACTGCTTGTTTTATTTTTTCATCTTGTTTTACAAAGTCTAAGATTTCTTGTTGTGACAAAGATGTGTCAATATTAAGCTTTGTGATTATCTTGCTATTTACTTGTGCTGCAATCTCTACAGTAGATTTAACAAGATTTTTCTCATCATAAGCTGGCCAAGACTGGTCAAGAATTTCGCTATTAAACACCCTTTCGTACATCTCGCTTGTGATATGTGGCGCAAGCGGATTTAGGAAAATCAAAAATTGTCTAAGCTCTTCTCTTGTGATAAAGCCATCTTCTTTTATCTTTTTGACAAATATCATAAGAGCTGAAATTGCAGTGTTAAGCTTTAAATTCTCATAGTTGTCGCATAGTTTTTTATTTAATACTGAAAGCTCATAGATATGCTCTTTTGAAACGTCGTCACCTTTTATCATATCTTGCAAAGCCCATACCTTATCAATAAAGGCTGTTATACCATTTATGCCGTCATACGTCCAAGGAGTGTTGTCTTCATAGCCGCCAAGAAAGTGTACATGCATGCGGGCAACATCAGTGCCGTATTTATCAATAACTTCAAGTGGAGAAACGCCATTTGTGGAGCTTTTGCTCATCTTTTTGCCTTCACTATCTAAGATAAGCCCGCTGCCCATCTTTCTCACAAATGGGTCGCGAGTTGGCACTGCACCTATCTCATACAAGAAATTTTGCCAGAAAAAGGCATATAACACATGACGTGTGATATGTTCTGTTCCGCCTGTGTAGCAGTCAACGCTACCCCAATATTTAAGTTTTTCATAATCAGCAAGTGCCTTGTCATTGTGTGGGTCGGCATAGCGGAGCCAATACCAGCTTGAACCTGCCCAGTTTGGCATGGTATCGGTCTCTCGTTTTGCAGGTCTGCCGCACTTTGGACAAACACATTCCACCCACTCTTTTGCCTTAGAAAGTGGTGAATCGCCCTTTTCATTTGGCATATAGTCTTTAACCTTTGGCAAAACAAGCGGCAAATCCTTTTCGCTAAGTGCAACTTCGCCGCAATGCGGGCAAAGAATGATTGGAAAGGGCTCTCCCCAATATCTTTGACGGTTGAATGCCCAATCGGTCATTTTATAGTTTATCTTTTTCTCAGCAACGCCCATGTTTATAAGTTTTTCGGCAATTTTTGGCTTAGCTTCCTTGACAGGCATGCCATCAAATTCGGCAGAATTGAGCATCTTGCTGTTTTTAGAAAGATATTCTTTCTTTTCAACTGCAGCTTTGCTAGTGTCGCCTTCTATAACTTGAATTTTTGGAATATTAAACTTTTCAGCAAATTCATAGTCACGTTGGTCGTGGCTTGGAACAGCCATAACAGCACCTGTTGCATAGCCTGCAAGAACAAAGTCTGCAATAAACATTGGAACTTTTGTGCCATTCGCTGGGTTTATTACATAAAGTCCTTCAAGGCGAGCACCCGTTTTGTCTTTTTGGTCGCTCATGCGGTCAAACTCAGACCTAAGAGCTGTTTTTCTTCTATACTCTTCAACGTCTGCCCAATTTGTTATGTATGGTTTCAATGTATCAACTAGGCTATTTTCTGGAGCAAGTGCCACAAAAGTTATACCATAGACTGTTTCAACGCAAGTGGTGAAGATTTTAAGCTCTCCAACATTTTCATCTTTATCATTATATATTTTAAAGGATATTTGGGTACCTTCACTTTTGCCAATCCAATTTCTTTGGGCTTCCTTTAAACTCTCTGCCATGTCTATACGGTCAATATTGCCAAGCAGTTTTTCGGCATACTCACGCATCTTAAGCAGCCAGCTCCAACGCACTTCTTGAACAACGTCATTGCCGCAGCGGTCGCATTTTCCGCCTTGACTATCTTCATTTGAAAGTACAGTTTTACAGTGTGGACAAAAATTGACCTTTGTTTTTTCTTTGTATGCCTTGCCATGATTAAATAATTGAAGGAAAATCCACTGCGTCCATTTATAGTACGCAGGGTCGCTTGTGCAGATGGTTCTATCCCAATCAAAAGAAAGCCCAAGTTTGCGAGACTGCTCAAGCACTGTTTTCATGCCATTGGCAACAAATTCATGCGGGTCAATTCCTGTTTTAATAGCAGCGTTTTCTGCAGGAAGTCCAAAGGCGTCTCCACCTATCGGGAAAAGCACGTTATAGCCCTTGAAACGCTTAAAACGAGCAAGAGCATCAGCTGGAATTGTGCCCTTCATATGCCCCATGTGAAGATTTCCGCTTATATTATAAAACTCATATAATACATAATACTTAGGCTTAGTTGGATGAAAATCTATTGCCTTAAAGGCTTTTTCATTATACCACTTATCCTGCCATTTCTTTTCAATCTCTTTAAAATTGTAGTCCATAGATAGCTCCTTAAAATAATAATTAGTTATAATATATACCAATTTTGATTTTAAGTCAATCAAACTTTTGTTTTTACAATTCAAAAGTGGAATTTTGTTTTAAAAATTTAAATTTTTTCATTTTTCTTTTAATTTTTGTTGACAAGTGCTTTGCTCTTGTGTATAATAGGCATGTTAAAATAAAATCTATCCGAAGACCGCAAGTGTGAAAACGTAAACACTCACCCGTGTGCTTGCCGAGGAAAGAAGATATAGTTTGATTTTTATCTCTATGCCTTTTTTCCGCTGGCATAGAGATTTTGTTTTAATAAACACAATATTCAATATAAGGAGGAATTTCATGAGTGCTAATTTAGAAGCAAAAAAGCAAATAGTTGAAGAAATCAAAGATAAGCTTTCAAAAGCTAAATCAGTTGCTTTCTCAAGCTATAACGCTTTGACTGTTGCTGAAGACACCGAAATGCGTCGCGAATTTAAGAAAAATGGCGCAGAATACAAAGTGTATAAAAACAAACTATTGCTCCTTGCACTGGGCGAACTTGGAATCAAAGGTGCTGATGAATTTTTACACGGCACTACCGCTGTTGCTTTTAGTTATGATGACGAAGTAAGCGGAGCAAAAGTTCTTTGCCAAACTGCTGAAAAAACTAAGAAGCTTGAAGTTAAATTTGGTTTACTTGATGGAAAACTTGTCGATGCTAAGGAAATTGAAGAGCTTGCACTCCTTCCAAGCAAGGAAGTTCTTGTTGCAAAACTTCTTGGTACACTCAATGCACCTATCTCTGCACTCGCAAGAGTTCTTATCGCCCCAGTGACTGGGCTTGCAAGAGCATTGAATGCTGTTGCTGAAAAACAAGGTGCTTAAAATTTTTAAAGCACTACCCGTTTAAGATTACTTAAACAAAATAAAAAGCAAATAATTTAAAATTTGCGTTAAAAACCGAGTTTGAATTATAAACAAACTCACAAAAGTCAAAAAAACGTGTGAAAACACAAAAAAATTAGGAGGAAATTAAAATGGCTGATGTTAAAAAATTAGTTGAAGAAATTAAATCTATGTCTGTTCTTGAAGTTTCTGAACTTGTAAAAGAACTTGAAGAAACTTTCGGAGTTTCTGCTGCTGCTCCTGTAGCTGTGGCTGCTGCTCCTGCTGCTGGCGCTGCTCCTGCTGCTGAAGAAAAGAGCGAATTTACTGTTGAACTTACAGAAGTTGGTGCTAACAAAATCCAAGTTATCAAAGTTGTAAGAGAAATCACAGGTCTTGGCCTTAGCGATGCTAAAGCTTTAGTTGAAAGCGCTCCAAAGGCTATTAAAGAAAATGTTCCAACTGAAGAAGCTAAAGCTATTGAAGCTAAGCTTAAAGAAGCTGGTGCAACTGTTAAACTTAAATAATAAATCAAATTTAAAAATTAAGAATATTGTGTTTAAAAAATCCGTAGAATTAGTCTGCGGATTTTTTTCATTGATAAATTGGCTGCTTGATGCTTTTTGTTTATATTTTTCGCCAATAATAGCTATCATATGTTTCTGTCAATAATGTTATATAGCTGCTGCTAAATTCAGATGCTGAGATGGTTGTTATGGCAGTAGAAAAGTCCTCTTCTTCGCATACTTGCCAAGAGATATATGTGTTTTCAAAGCCAAGGGTTGAGAAAAATCTACAATCAAAAAATGCGTTTTTTCCAATAGTTTTAATTGTGTCGGGAAGATTATACACTTGTCTTAAACTCGTACATTTACCAAACATATATGTTGGAATGGTTGTAATTTTGCTATTTAATCCAAAATCAACCGTTTGAAGACTTGTGCAATCTTGAAAGATATTTGTTCCCATACTTCTTAAACTGCTGTTATCACCAAAATCTACGCTTCTTAGGTTTGCCTAATTCCCTTGTTTCAAACAAGTTGAGATAAAGTTTGTCTTTCCAGCTCACTCTATTATGCAAAATATTATTTAATTTTATTCTTTTTCTATCCTTAAAATGTCCCCTTTTTTAAGCGAATATGGACAATTTATTGTCACTATCTCTTGCACTCGTTTTGCATCGTCTATCTCTTCGCCCTTTGAGTCTATAATTTTTTCTATCTGTATTGTTTTTAAGAAATTGTCATCTGCTGATAAAATTTCTAAAGTATCGCCTACCTTAAACCTGTTTCGCATTTCAACCTTAACGGTGCCATTTTTTGCGTCTTCAACCACTTTTGCTATAAAAATATAAGACTGAACAGGCATTGAATCTTCAAGATATTCTTTATCGTCTGCATCAAAATAAAAACCTGTGGTATAGCGGCGGTGACTGGTTTTTTCAAGTTCACTATGAAGAACGTCATAGTTTTTATAGCCGTCAAGTGCTCTTCTATATGCGTTGACAACTGAAGCAACATAATAATCCGATTTCATTCTTCCTTCGATTTTTAAGCTGACTATACCTGCATCTTGAAGCTCTTTTAAATGGTCAATAAGGCACATATCTTTTGAGTTTAATATATAAGTTCCATGCTGGTCTTCTTCAATAGGAAGCTCGTCAGTGCGATTTTCTTCGCGTATAAAATACTTCCATCTGCACGCCTGAACACATGCACCGCGGTTGCTATCACGCCCTGTCAAATAGTTTGAAAGCAAACATCTACCAGAATACGATATACACATAGCACCATGCACAAACGCTTCTAGCTCAACCCTGTCGCCTAGCGTCTCGTGCATCTTTTTGATATCACTTAGACTAAGCTCTCTAGCAAGCACAATACGGCTGCAACCGAGGTCTGCAAAAAACTTTGACGATTGCGAATTGTTAACGTTTGCCTGCGTTGAAACATGAATGTTGAGAGATGGAAAATTTTTGCGAATATAATAAATAAGCCCAATATCAGAGACAATAAGCCCATCAACCTTAGCTTCAACTAGCAGCTTAAGATAGTCATCAAGCCCAACAAAGTCGCTATCTTTGGCAACAATATTGAGTGTGATATATCCCTTTTTATCATGTTTATGCAAAAATTCCATCGCCTTGATTATCTCTTGGTCGTCAAAATTGCCCGCAAAAGCACGAAGCCCAAACTGCTTACCTGAAAAATATACAGCATCTGCACCAAAATGCACTGCTGTGACAAGTTTATCAAAATTTCCCGCTGGAGCCAAAAGTTCCATAAACATCTCCTTTAACTTTATTTACAAATCAATATTAGGTTTTGCCGTCAAGCTTGGCTCTGCAAGTCCTAAGCCATCTTTTATCATATAATAAGCACATGAGCCTATCATTGCCGCGTTGTCAGTGCAGTATCTTAAGACAGGGCTAAAAAATTCAATATTATTTTCATTGCAAAGGTTTGCTAGCTTTTCTTTCAGTCTTGAATTAGCACCAACCCCACCTGCAACAACAAGCCTTTTTATCTCTTGAGCTTTGCATGCCTTGATTGCCTTATATGAAAGCTCGTCTGTCACGCACTCCTGAAAAGAGCAGGCAATATCTGCCTTATTTATCTCTTCGCCGCGTTGTGTCATGTTATGCACAAGGTTGACAACTTCGGTTTTTATGCCGCTAAATGAAAAGTTAAGCGTGCCTTTAAGCGACTTAGAAACAATAAATTTATAGCTAGCCGTGCCCTGCTTTGCAAGCTTGTCTATCTCTGGTCCGCCTGGATATTGAAGACCTAACACCCTTGCAACCTTGTCAAATGCTTCGCCAACCGCGTCATCAACCGTTGTTCCAAGAAGTTTCATCTTGTTATAATCATCAACTTTCAAAATCGCCGTATGTCCGCCGCTAACCATAAGGCAAATAAAAGGCGGTGTCAAAAGTGGATGTGAGATATAGTTTGCCGCAATATGACCATGTACATGACTTACTGCAATTAAAGGAACATCAAGCGTGTAAGCAAGTGCTTTTGCAAAATTTACGCCAACAAGAAGAGCTCCCATAAGTCCCGCACCATAGGTTACAGCCACGGCGTCAATATCATTTGCACTTATATTTGCTGCTTCTAATGCTTCTCTATAAATATTAGAAATAGCGGTGATATGGTTTCTCGAGGCAACTTCTGGCACAACTCCACCAAAACGCCTATGAATTTCTATCTGAGTGGCAATAATATTAGACAAAACGTCGCGACCATTTCTCACCACAGCCACGCTTGTTTCATCACACGAAGATTCAATTGATAGCACAACAACATCTTTTTTAGTTTTAAGTTTTTCAAACTTTTCTTTCATTCTTTCAAAGTAATTCATGTTTTTATTATATCAAATTTATCCTTTTAAAGCAATTAAAAAAGGTGTGTTTACACCTTATAATTCAATAAGCGGGCAAGTTTCTGGTACGCCTGCTTTTTCTTCCTTTTCTATGTTTTTTCCTGTCAAGCCGCATTTTATAATTTCCCCTTCCACTTTTTTCTCTGGGCACTCAGTGCAGCTTTCCACCTTTTTGTCTCTCGCATAGCAGATAAATCTGCCGTCAAAAACCAAGTTAAAATAAGTTTCAACTTGTCTATAAATTCGGCGGTCTTTTAAAGAACTAAGAGCGTCGATTGCCATTGTGTAATATTTTTTAATATCGTCTTTTGAGCCATTGAACTTCTTCCAGCTATCTTCCCCATAATACTTTTGGTCTAAATAAATACTTCTTAAATTGGAAAGTTTATCAGCACAGTTGACAAGTTTTGTACGCTCGTCCGCATTTTTTAAAGCACCCATATGCAAAGCTTTTCTTTGAAGATATGGTAAAGTTTTATCTTCAGTTTCGTTCCCCACAAGTTTTGCGATATCTTCGCCAAAAATTTGTTCAATCTCTTCAAGGCTGGTGCCAGTATCTTCAACGACATCATGAAGTAGACCTGCTATCAAAGTTTTCTCATCTGCACCTTCTTCTCGCAAATATTGATAGACTTCATAAATATGTACAATATATGGTATGGTTGTGCCCTTTCTAAATTGGCGAGAATGTTTCTCTGACGCATACTTGAATGCAAAATTTATTTTTTCAATATCTACTTTTTCCATTGCTCTCTCCTTTATTTTATTTTATCACAAAAGTTTTTCAATTACAATAGAAGAAACATTTTTTAATTCTATATAAAAACAGCAACTCTAGTTGCTGTATAAATTAGATGGTGGGCGTGCTTTGCCTCCCGCATCGTTTCTAGCGTCTCAATTTCAAAATTATGCATTTTCTATAACTTTTTCAAGTTCGTCTGCTTGTTTTTTGACTTCTGTTAAACACTCATCTATTTCAACGTGCTGTTTTGTTTTAGTCATAAAAATTTCATAGTCAAGTGAAAAGAGCTTGTTCTTATGTTTTGCAAGTTTTTCGCCAAGTTTCTTCCAATCT
>CAWVLM010000065.1:0-52246 GCA_963930145.1 Clostridia bacterium | reverse complement strand
GATATCTCTGATGAATATCAACAAGTTATTATCTATGAGTATGATACATCTGTTTCATATGAACCTGGACAGACCTTGACTTATACTGTCGCACTTGGTAGCGGCAACTTGCCTGGTGCTGGAAGATATATAATTGAAAGACAATATATTGAAGGCAATAACACCGACCAATATGACTACTTTAAGCGTATAATCACCTTTGATGTTGATGATTTTGGACTTATTTCAGGCCTTGAAGCTGTGAGCAGTGAAGACGGAAACTCTTCTCTTGAAAGTCTTGTTGGTGGCGACATCATACTCAGCATGTATAGCAGTGAAGGCAATTCTTCTATTCAAGTTTCTTTCCCTAGCTATAATACTGATACTGGGCTTAATAGCGGTTCATTCTATACCAAAGAATCATTCTCTAGTGAAGATGAAATACCTACTTTCTCGGTGGAAGGGAATAAACTCCCAATGACGCTATATATTCCTAAATATAAATTTACCACAACAACTAGCTATGATGAAAATTCTAATTCTTATAGCGTTGATTTCAATAATAACCTTTCTCACTATGGAAATTCCTTCTATCAGCAAGAATCAGACAATCTATGGCATGTTTATTCTGAAGGCGTTGAGATAGCCGAGCCTTTTAACACTGAGGCAGAAGCACAGGAATATATCAATAGCCTTGCTTCCATCACCGAATATGAAATCTATGCTAAAGTGGTGGCTGAGGTTATTGAGTATGGCAAAAGTGTTACTAAATACTATTTCTCTGACGGTACAACAAATGGCGGATTCCTTAACCTTTATGAAGGACTGTCCAATGGTATAATTACTAGCACTACACCTGTAGATTTCTTCTATCTGCAAGGAAGCTATGTTGTTACAATCTACCAATCAAGCAACGACCCGCAAAGCACTTTCTATTCATTCTATAAATTTGGCTTTGAAATCATATCTCAGCAGCCTGCATTTAGCATTATAAATGCTGACGGCTATGAACTATCAGAAACTTCGGCAAATACCTATTACGCAAACTCAAATTTACTTACTATTCAATGGGAAGTTCCGACAAGCAATTATGAAGCAAGAATCAATGAAGATTTCTCTCATATTACCATAAACGGCACGCAGCCAGTGACTCACTCGGAAATTACGGCTAATGGCAATACAAGATATTTCACGGTTGATTGTTCAAGCTTAATCACCGCCATAAATTCATCTCTTACAATCACTATGGAATATGAAGGTCATAACGACAACTATTATAATAGAACAACAAAAACTATCTACTTTGATAGGTCCGCTCCGCTTGCGAATTTGCAAAAATTGATGACAAGCACAGAACAGGCAACAAAGGTATTTACTAAAAATTACCAAGAAATCAACATGAGAACTTATCAGGATTATCAAGGTCAAGATGTGGCTATCACCGCTGCAAACTATGACCAAATTCAAAATATGAGTTATTCCTTCTCTGCTTCTACTGGATATTTCCAATACTATAGCTATAACGTTACAACAGATTTCTTTAACACCACCCTTGTGGACACTTTAAAAAATGCATCGAGCTTTAGATATGACACTCAATATATCTATTATGAAAACTTGCCATCTATTGACTCTTACACTCAAGTGGATAAAAATTCTTTCTCGGCTAACAACTATTATCAGCTGACTACAAGCGGCGTCAATGATTTAAGTTGCGGCTATTATGAAATAGTTGAAATGGACTATGCTGGCAATATGGCTGTATACCTTGTTTATCTTATTGACTCGTCTTTTGATGACGATGAAAATGTAAATAAAAATGCCTTGACCTACACCAACGCTCAGCATAGCGAAGAAATTGCTGTGCTTTCACAAGAGATTACTGAAGGCTTCAATATTTACTCTAATAGCGGTTTTGAACTTAAAAGTTTAAGTTACATATCCGACCCGTGGAGTCTTGTTTATATTCAAATAGCAGGGCAAAGCTCTGTTCGTTATATGACCTCGCCTTGGCTTGAAGATGGATATATCTACAGAATTACAATCAGTTCTACAGGCGTAAGCTTTGAACAGGTGACTTTGGCGTCTATATTTGATAGTGTTGAGTCCTCGTCAAATAAGCATACGCTGACCTTCACTAATAGAATAAATGGTTCTTCTTATAACACATACCTTTCTATAATGGATGCGACTATTGCAACTCAAAAGGTGGAAGACCCTAATAGAACATCGGCTATTCTTAACATTTCTGTTCCAACCAAGTCTCAGTATGAAAGCACAACTACAAGTTTTGTCTTCCCTACTCGTATAAATATTTCTCAGTACAATACAATTACTGGCGAATATGACCTTTTGATGATTGCAAATCAAAACCCTTATGGGACTTGGACTCCTACTGAAGAATTTGAAACCGCTCTTTCGTACATAAGTTTTACAACTATCAATAATGGTTCTACCCTTCAAATTGTTATAAATCTTGGTGCAAATGCATCACAAAAAGTGCGTTTTGAAATACTTGATAACTTTGGCAACGAGACCACAATCATCCAACTTGCAAATGAAGTTGCCTACAATGAGATAAGTGGCAGCTCTGATATCTACAAAATCACTGAAAGCAATGGAGATGAGACATATCTTTCTGATAATGCCATCAATTTTGCTTATAACATTCTGCTCTATACAATCAATATCTACAACGTAGACAACGCAGATGTAACATCTTCGTTCAATTATACAAATCTTGGAAACAACATCTATTCCTATACCTTCTCACCTGCTCAAAACAATAATATCTATGATATTTACTATAAAATTATTGTTACTGATAGTGAGACAAATGACGAAATCAAAACTCTTCATATAAGAATATACAATCAGCTTCCATATCTATCGTATTCTTTGAGTGATGTTAACGGCGGAGCAATTGTGTTTGTTGACCGAAATCTTGAACCTTTGGAAAGTGGCGATTTTGCAACAATACCAAACTATACAATTTCCTTCAATGGAACACCTTATACCGCAACTGCCCGAGCTGCAACAACCTACTCTCAAACAGTTAGAGTTCATTTCAGAGATGGGCAGCGATTGAATAATGAAGGTGCTAATGCTTATCAAGACGGCTATGGCTATAGCGTATATCTCTCGGCAGACAATGGTAACACTTGGCAAAATATCAATGATGACTATTCGGCGTCAAGCGGTTACACTATTTCTGGAACAGGCGAATATATCATCTTTATTAAATATGACGCTGATGATGTGTTTACCAATATTTGCAGAATTTTCACTCTCTCCATCTTGGATTCTTCAACCTCATACTACTATATCACAGTTGACGGAATGCCTATTGAGCGTGGAGATATGAAATATACTGACAATTATGGTTATGAATATGATGTCAACTATATTGTGAGTGTGGACTACGCAGACCGAAACAACAGATTGCAAATCGTTCCTAATGAAGAACTCAATGTGCAAATTGGAACGCCAAGAGTTGAAACAACAGGAACTAATGTTTATGTTGAAATCTATCATTATGAATGTGCTGAATCTAGAGGCGACTTCACCATTATTTATATCAATGAAACAGATAATATTCTTACACAATTCACCTATGAAACGACCTCTGGCACGACTGAATCAATAAGGTCATCACCTTCAGTTGTTATCGTTGCAAATAATGAAACTGAAAGCTCGTTTGACAGGTTGAAACTCAATTTCAACTCGTATTACGGCATTGAACAAAACAAGATTAAAGTGGAAGTCTTAAAATTCTTTAACGGCTCTTTTGCTACAATCACTCCTACAATATCCTCAACAGGAAATATGTCTTACATATATCTTGAAAAGGCTGGTTCTTATAGAGTTAGACTTTATGACTCATGCTCGCCTGCAAATGTCCATCTTTTTGGCAATAGCACTTACATAGATATTGTATTTCTAAATTCCGTTCCGTTTATAGTTACATATAATGATACGTTAAGCGGTGAGCAAGTGGTTTCAGAGAGAGTTGACAATGCAGTCTACAACAGCAATGTTACACTTTCCCTTTACAACCTTTCTTCTTACTATCAAGCTTCTGGTTACCCTTCAATTTCTGTGAAACTAAACGGAATTGCCTACACAGGCTTCACCGCAAGCAACTACAACTATACATTCTCTCAGCCTGGTTACTACTCAGTTGTATTTGCCGCAACTAGCACAACAGGTGTGCCTGTAAGACAGGATGAATATAATTTCACTATCATCAATGAAAATGAATCTAGATACGCTTATGAATTTATTCAATACAAGAACTATTACATTGAAAGCGTTATCAAAGACGGAGTTGATATCACTCAAGACCTTATTGATATAGGAAATTATGACATAATTAGGATTGACGGAAAAGCTTATCTTTCTCAGCTTTTGATAAATTATCTTGATGAAAAAACAGGTAGCGGAAGATATCAAATCACTGTAAACACAAATGATAGTGCCTATGCAAGCACTTCAAGCAGCAAGTATACCTTTGAGCTTTGGCTTAATATGCAAAAACCACCACTCAATATATCTCTTGCCGAAGGCGACAGCACAACTGGCACAATCACAATAACCTTTAATATAAAAAATTTCTATAACGCTATGGGTGACTGCTACATAAGAATTGGCTCTCGATACCATTATTTCACGGCAGATACTCTTGCAAATTATGGTGAAACCTACACAATAACAATTGAGAATACTGGCACATACTTCATTCAAGTTTACACAATGTCCAACAACTTGCTCTACTCATATAAAGTTATAAGATCTGAGCCACTCAACACATTTGCTATCATTGCAATCGTTATTGGAGTTATTGCAGTAGCCGCAATAATTGGTATAACTATAGCTCTTAGAAAGAGACAAAAGGTTAAATAACAACAAAAAAGCTTTACAAATTGAAATGCACCCCAAAAGTTGAATACTTTTAGAGGTGCATTTTTATATATTATCTCACTAGATTGGTTGAAAGTTTCTATATAAAACCCATAGAACTTCTACAAGTTATTTTATAGATAGACCTTTATAAGAACTATAGGCAAACCCATAGACCTTATAAAAATAACAAAACCTAGATTAGCTGAAAGTTGTTAAAGAAAAAAGATAAGTATTTTTCAACTTATCTTTTTTGTATATGGATATTTATTACATTGTTACGTTGATTTTAATTCCTGGTCCCATAGTAGAGGCGATTGTAACGTTCTTAAAATATTGACCTTTTGCGGCTGCTGGTTTTGCTTTTGTGAGAGCTTCGATAACTGTGTTGAAATTATCAAGAAGCTTGTCTTTGCCGAAGCTTACCTTACCAATGATAACGTGAACATTGTTTGTTTTATCAAGTCTATATTCAACTTTACCAGCTTTAGCGTCACGGATAGCTTTAGCTACATCCATAGTAACCGTACCACTCTTCGGGTTTGGCATTAAACCTTTAGGTCCAAGAACTCTAGCTACGCGTCCTACAACACCCATCATATCTGGAGTTGTGATTGCAACGTCAAAATCAAGCCAGCCGCCTTGAATTTTGCTTACTATTTCTTCAGCACCCACATAATCAGCACCTGCTTTTGTTGCTTCATCTGCCTTGTCACCCTTTGCAATTACAAGAACTCTGAGTGACTTACCTGTTCCATGTGGAAGGATACATACGCCACGAACTTGTTGGTCAGCATTTCTTCCATCAACGCCAAGTCTTACATGAAGTTCAACAGTTTCATCAAACTTAGCCTTTGGAAGTGATAAAAGTGTGTCAATTCCTTCAGCAGCATCATAAGCTTTTTGTGTGATTGCTTGAGATGCTTGTGCATATTTTTTACTTACTTTCATCTCTGCCTCCTTAGTCTACAACAGTTACGCCCATAGAACGAGCGGCACCTTCAACCATTGACATTGCAGATTCTATTGATGTACAGTTAAGGTCTGGCATCTTTGTTTCAGCAATCTGTCTGATTTGTGCTTTTGTGATACTTCCGACTTTTGTTTTGTTTGGCACTGCAGAACCCTTTTCAATTCCAATAGCCTTCATGATAAGAATGGCTGCTGGTGGGGTTTTGAGTACGAATGAGAAACTTCTATCTGCATAGATAGTTACAACAACAGGAATCTTAAGTCCTGCCTGTGATGCTGTTTTCTCGTTGAATTCTTTTGTAAAGGCTCCTAGGTTTATTCCATGAGGTCCAAGAGTTGAACCTACTGGAGGTCCTGGTGTGGCTTTACCTGCGTCGAGTTGTAATTTTACAACTGCGGCAATCTTCTTTTCTGCCATTTTTTCCTCCTTTGTGGTTGCTTTGAGCGGTTGCAGTTCCACTCTCCCACTATTTTTATATTTGATAGTTTTCTGTCATGTCAAGGACAATATATTAAAAAGCTTTACGCTTTAATATATCTTTTGATTACTGATTTATACGGCGAACCTGAGAAAGCTCAAGCTCTACTGGCGTTTCACGATTTAAGAAGACAATATTTACAGATACTTTGCCTGTTTCAGTGTCGATAGATGTTACATCCCCAACTTGACTACTGAATGGACCATCAACTATTTCAACTTTATCGCCCACCTTCAAGTCTACATCAACCTTAATCTTTTCAAGATGAAGACGTCTGATATCATCATCGGTCAAAGGAAGCGGTCTGCCATTTGGCCCTACAAAGCCAGTGATACCACGCGTTCTTGTGATATTGTGCCATAGGTCATCAGCATATTTGATTTTAACCAAGATGTAGCAAGGCATTGATTTACGTTGAACAAGTCTTTTCTTGCCGTTTTTCTCTTCAACAACGTCTTCCATTGGAATTACTATGTCAAAGATTCGGTCTTGAAGATTAAATTTTTCAATAACTGTTTCAAGATTTTCTTTTGCCACATTTTCATAGCCTGAAAAAGTGTGAAGAGCATACCATTTTGCTGGCAAGCTGTCTACAAATTCTTTGTAGCCTTTTTCGTCATCATATTCTTCTTTAGCAGCCACAGTGCTCTCTTGAGAAGGTGTTTCTTTTACTTCTTTTTCTTCAGCTACTGTTTCATTTTGCGTTAAGTCTATATCTTTTTCTTCCATACAAACCCCTTATCTCAATAATCCCATAAGTAGTCCCAAGCAATAGTCTATACCAAAGATTACAACTGCAAAAATAAGAACAACAACGAGAACTACGCCTGTTTTTTTGCAAACATCACCAAAAGATGGCCAAGTGACTTTTTTAAGTTCTGAGAAAGTTTCTTTCACCTTTCTTTTCACCTTGCCCTTTTCTTTTTTATCATTTTTATTGCTCTTTTTCTTGTTATTTTTGTCATTTTTAGCAGATTTCTTATCATTTTTGTCAGTTTTTACATTTTTATCTGTTTTTGTGTCTTTCTTTGATAGATTTTCTTCTTGTCTGATTTCTGTTGTAGTCTCTGCTGTTTCTTCACTTTGAACTTCGCTTTGCTCTATGTTTGAAGAAAGGATTGCAGCATCTTCTTGAGCTGCAACACTTATATTTTTATTATTGCTATTTTTCTTCTGCGACTTTTTCTTTTTTGGCATAATACCCCCTGATATATTGTGGTTTTATTTGGTTTCTTTATGAACAGTTCTCTTTCCACAACGAGAACAAAACTTCTTTATTTCCACTCTTTCAGGATTTGCAGAAGTGTTTTTGCTTGTTGCATAGTTGCGTTCTTGGCATTCTGTGCAAGCAAGAATAATATTTTTACGTTTTGGTGTTGCCATTTTCTTATCTCCTAACAAAAAACTAACACCCCCATCGAAGAAGTGCTAGCATTATATTATCACAATTTAATTTTATTGTCAACAATTTATTAAGTATTTTTTATTTTATTTTGCGTAAATCATCTTTTTCTGTCAATTGCCTTAAAATTTCTATTTTTTCTGTTTATCATTGTCTGCAATAACCGCATCTATAAGCATCACATAATCTTCAGCCCTTGCAGACTTTTTTACATATTCAAAATCCGTTGGCAAGTTGAAATCTAAATCATACTTTTCAATATATTTAAAATATGCTTTCAAACACTCTCTTGCATAAAGATATGCTTCTTCAACAATCGTTCCATCAGTTGTAAGTTCAAGGTCTGGGAAAAGCACACGATAAACATTTTCTTCTTCGTCTTTGATAAATACTGCTGGATAAACATAAGTTTTCATAAAAAGCTCCTTAAATACTAAAATGAATGTTTCTGCGTGGACTTTAAAGCTTTTTATCGCCTTTTTATTTGAAAATAAACATTCCTACTCTAATAGTATCATAAAAAACTTGTTTTTCAAAACAAAAAATACAATTTTTATTAAGAACAATTAAAAAATCTCAAAGCTTCTGCCCTGAGATTTTGCAGGTTTTGATTTGATTTTGATTTTTTGATAGCAGAAAGCCTTATTGATAAGCTTTTCACGTTTCACTCTTCACTTTTCTCTTTTCACTTATATCTACCCTTATGGGTCCTTACTTTTACCCACAAAATCGGAGATTTTGCGGGAGCCCAAGTCGGAAAACCGAAATTTTAGTTAGAGAGCGGAAATAAAACTCTTATAATTTAGATTATACTTAGTCTGACAGTCACCAAGCGTTAGGCTTGTGTCCGCGTTCTCTGTAAGGAGTTAGACTAAAAGTTGCAGGCTTAAACCCTGCAACTTTTAGTCTAAAAAATTTTGGTGTTACCCCAATATAATTCACCCCTTGCGGGTCCTTATTAAGACAAAAATTTAGAAAATTTTTGTCTGGGGTGGAAGAGGCTTGGGAGAGAAACCGAAAGCAATTTTAATGTCCTATCGTTAAAATTGCGTGCCATAGCTGTTAGCTGAATTTTTCAGCGTGTCAGCGTTATGGCTTTGGTGTCTCACCAGTTATTGGTGATCTTTATCCCAGCAGCAGTTTTTGTATTTTTTGCCGCTTCCGCATGGACAAGGGTCATTTCTGCCCGCTTTAGGCTTATCATTATATACTGTTTTTTGAACTTGAAGCTTGCGTTTTTGTTGCTGTGCTGCCCGCTCTTCTGGTGTGAGCTGCTTGCCTGTGAAAATTATCTTGGCAGGCGCTGGCTGCTCAGGCATGGCAGGACGAGCTTGTATTCTTGCATTCAATAAAATCTTACATGTGGTCTCTTTGATTTTGTCTATCATTGAGTCGAACATGTCAAACCCTTCCTTCTTATATGCCATGACAGGGTCTTGTTGCCCAAATTGGCGAGAAAGAATTTCATCTTTCATTATCTGCATGTTCTCTATTTGGCTCATCCAATTTATATCAACCATTCTTAGAAGAACATTGCGTTCTATATCTTCAAAATTGACGCCTATAGCTGCCACTTCCTTGTGACGTTCGTCATACTTTTTATAGATTATATCAAGCACTTTTTCTATCACATCATTGACATCGCATCCTTCAACAAAATCTTCTGTGATGGCACCGCTATCCTTATCAAGAAGACCATTTTCAAGCTCTTTATTAAGTGCTTCCAAATCCCATTCATAATATGGGCGGTCGTCCGAGATTATCTTTGTGACACTCTTTGTGACAACATCTGGGAACATCTTGACAATTTGGTCATGTACAGGTTGACCATCTAGCACTTCGTTACGCTCTTTATAGATAATCTCTCTTTGTTTATTCATAACATCGTCAAACTGCAAAACAGTTTTTCTTATACTGAAATTTTGAAGCTCTATCTTTCGTTGAGAGGCTTCTATCTGCTTTGAAATCGCCTTTAACTGAATTGGTGTTGAGTCATCAACCTTAAAGAAGGCAAGAAGTTTGCGAAGCTTATCAGTTGCAAATCTCTTAAATAAATCATCATCAAGAGAAAGGAAGAATATGCTTGAGCCTGGGTCACCTTGACGACCAGAACGTCCGCGGAGCTGATTATCAATACGGCGTGACTCATGTCGCTCAGTACCTATAATCTTAAGTCCACCAAGTGAGATAACTTCTTGTTTTTCTTTGTCTGTTATTTCTTTGAACTTAGAATAAAACTTATTATATTCTTCTCTTGCCTTATTTAATGCTTCGTCATCAATATAGTTGAAAGCTGTGGCATATAAGATTTCTTCTTCACTAAAGCCTTTATCTCTCATTTCCTTTGTTGCCATAAACTCAGGGTTACCGCCAAGCAAGATATCAGTTCCACGACCAGCCATATTGGTTGCAATAGTCACCGTGCCCTTTCTGCCCGCTTGAGCGACAATTTCGCTTTCTTTTTCATTATTTTTAGCGTTCAATACCTGATGCTTAATGCCTGCATGTCGAAGAGCGTTTGAAAGCTGCTCTGACTTATCAATATTGATTGTGCCGACAAGCACAGGCTGCCCACTTTCCACGCACTCTTTTATCTCTTCAATAATGGCGGCAATCTTACCCTTTTCAGTGACGTACATCTTGTCAGGATAGTCTATTCTCTGCTTTGGTTTATTTGACGGAATTGTGACAACGTCAAGGTTATAGATTGTTCTAAATTCACCTTCTTCTGTCTTAGCTGTACCTGTCATACCTGATAATTTTTTATATAGACGGAAGAAATTTTGGAAGGTTATAGTTGCAAAAGTTTGATTTTCATCGCGGATATCAACGCCTTCCTTCGCTTCAATAGCTTGATGAAGACCAGAGCTAAAGCGTCTGCCTGGTGAAAGACGACCAGTAAACTCATCAACTATAATCACTTCGCCATCCTTTACAATATAGTTTTCATCTCTATGCATGATAAAGTTTGCCTTTAAGGCGTTGTTGATGTAGTGACTTAGCTCTATATTCTCAATATCTGACAGATTATCTATATGATAAAAGCTTTCAGCCTTCCTAATACCCTTATCTGTAAGGTTGATTTGTTTGGTTTTGATATCTATATCAATATCGCTATCTTGCCTTAAAGTCTTTACAAACTTTTGTGCAATCATATAGCCATCAGTTGACTTGCTGCCACGGCCGCTTATGATAAGTGGCGTTCTTGCCTCGTCAATCAAGATGCTATCAACTTCATCGACGATTGCAAAGTTGAGTCCCCTTTGCACACGTTCGTTTTTCGACCTTGCCATGTTATCTCTTAAGTAGTCAAAACCAAGCTCGTTATTTGTGGTATATGTGATGTCGGCAAGATATGCCTGTTTCTTCTGCTCGTTATTCTGCCTGTTTAGTGAAACGCCGACTGTGAGCCCTAAAAATTTATATACCTTTCCCATCCAATCAGCGTCACGCTTTGCAAGGTATTCATTGACAGTGACAACATGCACACCCTTGCCCGTGATTGCATTTAAATATGCAGGAAGAGTTGCTACAAGAGTTTTGCCTTCACCTGTTGCCATCTCTGCAATTCTGCCTTGATGAAGTGCGATGCCGCCAAGAATCTGCACATAAAAATGTCTCATATTTAGCACTCTTGATGCCGCTTCCCTTACAACTGCGTATGCATCTGGAAGAAGGTCGTTTAAAGTTTCGCCCGTCTTGTATCTATTTTTAAACTCATCAGTGCAGGCACGAAGCTGCTCGTTTGAATAGCCTTTATATTTATCTTCAAGTGCTATAACCTTGTCTGCTATCTTCCTTAATTTCTTTATCTGTGATTTGTTTTCATTACCAAAAAGTCCCATGTGTTCTCCTTAAATACAATAATTGCTGATATAATTTTAATGATTTTTTAAGAAATGTCAAACTATTTGAAAGATATTTGCTATAATAAGTTTGCGACGATAGAAAAATATATTTAAAATGCTGTCAAAACTTGCCGTTATATGATTTTTGACATTTTTTTAAATATTTGTATTGACTTTTCAAGCAAATTGTTATAAAATTAAGCATAGAAAAAGCCAAATTGCTTTAACTTGATAAAAAGGAGTTTAATATGGGATTATTTAAAAATATCATTTCAAAAATCGCTAGCGTTTTCTCTGGAAAGGCAGGAGAGATTAAAAGCCCTAAAGTCTTAAAAATGGCAAACCTTAAAAAGAGTGCTAGCGTAAAGGAAGCTGGAGAGTTTGAAGTTGCTGCTGTTAAACATTTCGATAAAATTGCAACAGGAAAAACACTTCAAGAAGTCGTTGATTATGTTAAAAATTTAGGAAATTTTGTGGATGTTTCTGAATTTCAAGACAGAATGGACGTTTTAAACTATCAAAGAAAGCAAGCGTCTAACGATGCTACAAAACTTACCGCTGATGGGCTATTTAAATATTTCGCAGGTGGAACAAATCTTTCTGAACAGGACAAAAAAGCTTATGCTCTTATTGCAAAACAGACTCAAGCAAAAGCTAGAGCACTTGCTTATATCAAAGCAAACTACATTGGTATTTGCAATATGAGAGACATTTATGGTGAAGAAGGAGAAAAGGCATTTGAAGAACTTATGAAAGTTGTTAAAGAATATGCTGATCCTGATATCAATGGCTATACATTGCCTGAATTCAACCCTGAAATTGTAAATGACGAAACATATAATAATGCCGACATCTATATTAAAGGTGCATCTTACGCTCAAAAACGTTGTGACGCCCTTCTTGCTGAAAGAGTTGATGCCGAAGTTGAAAGAGCTAACGAAACTGCCGAAGCTGGCAAAAATGCAACAGCTATCATTAAAGAATATGATGCAAGCATTATAGAAGTGGCAGCAAACAATGCCGCTATTAAAGATATAGATGAAAAACTTGGTCAAGCCGCTATCATTTCTGAAAAACTTGCCGCTCTTAAAGAAGAGTATGACGAAAATGAAGATGAACATGCTATTCTTCGCAACTGGGTTAAAGGTAAAGATATCGTTAAGCCTGCTGCTGAGCGAAGAGATGAATTTATGGACGCTTTCCGTGCTATAGCAAGAGATTTCCCTGTTGCTTATTATGACGATACTGTTAAAGATGGCAAAACAAAAGGGTTCTCTTTCATATTTGATAGAAACACACTTGGCCAGGACTTGGCAAGTGCTGAAAACGGCAATTTCCAAGTGGTATTTGATAAAAACTTGTCTGATTATGACGCACTTGTTGACGCTATTGCTGCTTATAATAATGATGACACTGTTGACCACTCAAACGATATATTTAAAGCCAAAATTGAAGTGGGCTCTGATGGCAAGAGAAAATCCTATCTTTACACGACTAGACAAGAAAAAGTTATGAAAGATATATTTGATATTATGAAGGCTCATGCTCAAGCTATTGTAAATGGCAGTGAATATAATGTTGGAGATAACCTTCTTAAAGATTTCAAATATAAAAATGTTAGACACTCGCCGAACCCTGGAGACCTTAAAATGGTTGCCGAAATAATCTTTGGAAGCAATGTTGAAAAAGGTGCTAATCTTGATACCGCCTTTGAAAACCTTTCTGTTGACCAACTTGAGACGCTATTCAACTTTATAAGAACAAACGAAGCTGTTAAAGCTTTTATTGAAAGCAATAAAGACATACGTGACTTTGAAATTGATAGCCGCCTTCTTGACGCTCTCAATCCTGAGGTTGCAGATAAAAAGGACTTGAAACTTTCTGCGGTTATGAATGCAATGCAAAGAGAGGCTATTGATAGCACTATTTCAAGAGTTGAAGAACAAACTGTAAGCTTACAAGATGATAAAGACGAGCATGTGACCGCTAGAGATGATAACTACCAAAAAGCTAGCGAAGGGCTTGAAAAACTAGATGAAATCAAACGCCAGCTTGAAAGAGAACGCTTAACTGCCGGTGATAGCGTTGTCGCTAAGAATACTGATGGCGTTCGCGAACAACTTGCAAAACGAATAGGCACAATTCTCTCAAAGATAAAATTGCCTGAAGATAAAGAAGCAGTTGATGCTAAAGCTAAGAAAATCGGAAACCTTAAAATTAGGCGTACAAAGAAACAAAACGGACAAAAAGTTACATCCACAATTTCTTATGTCGATGAAATGGCGAGAATTACCGATGAAGCTGAAAACGTTGCTGGTGCAAGACTTGGCGAGCAAAGCAATATTGCAAGACCTGGCAACTCAATTGAAACAAGAGCTGATTATTATAGACAATATTTCACTCAAGAAGATAGCGAGAAAGTGGGCAAATATATGGCAGACATTGAAAGCGTAATAGATAAAATTAAAGCAGCTCAAAATGCCCCTGTTGAAGAATATGAAGCTGAATAAACATTTAAGCATGGATGAAAATTCATGCTTTTTTGTTGAATTTAATCCCCTGCCTTTTTGCAATGCTTAGTCTTTGACAAAAAACATTTATATGTTTTTTTGATTGTTTTGCTTGATTGCATTTTGCGGCAAAATAATAAATAGTTTTTTAAAAATATCTATTATCTTTTGCCTTGAGAGCAACATAAACCTTTAAATTCTTGACAAAATGCTTTTATAATGGTATTATTATATATGTAATTATAGTTTATATATGTGAGGTTTTTATGGCTAAAACTTATCCAATGGTTTCTATTCAAAATGTGAGAGTTAAGTCTAGTGAAGGCAAAACTCAATCTAGACTTACGCAAAAGGTTTCTATGGTTAACACACGTGCAAGCGGTGGCGTGCAAACTTTATTTGACCTGACAACTAATACGGCTGAAAATAATCAACAGTCAATTATGTCTGTTTACTCTATTGCTGACCCTGCAAAGCCAACAGAAAAAAAACATTTTGTTAAGCTTAAAAATCTTGGCAAATTTTTAAATGAAGAAGAACAGTCCATTGAAGCTGACCAAACTTTAAAGGCAATATTTAGTGAAAATGGTCTTGAAATTGGTCCTGATAGTAACGCAATTTCTATGAAAAGAAATAACGACCAAATTGTTATCACAGTTAGTGCGAAAGATAAAAAACCTTATACCATTGTGGCTTCGCCAACTTCTATATCGCTAGAATATGGAGACGGCGACGACAAAACAAAATATACCTACTCTACAAACAATGAAAGTTGTATTGACATAACAGTTAATAGACGGGTTGTTAAAGATATGCTTTCAAGCAAAGAAGGTGCAAGTATATTCAGCCCTGTCTCTAGTGTAAATACCCTGCCAGCCAACATAATTGGTGAATATTTCTGTGGCATGAAAGACAATAGCAGTGTTGATTTGAAGGATATAACTTTTACTAAGCTTAATTTTGGTGCAGACATCCCACCTTGCTGCTTTGTTAAACAAAGAAACTCTAAAGGCGAAGAAGTGCGTTATCTTTACGTTGAAGGCAAAATGGTTAATTGTAAAAGCGACCTTACTTTCTTATACGAAAAAGATGAAAATGGCAAATATCACTACTCTATGCACATAGAAACATCTTCTAAGCCTAGTTATAACTATCAAATTCCTATCCCTATTTCTAGTGCAGGCGTCACATCACCAGAATTTGCTCAAGCTTATGAACTTTTAACAAATAATAGTGGGCTGAATTTTATGCCAGAGACTACTGGTAAAAGTGAAGGATTAAAACAATTTGATATACCTATTGCTGATGAAAAGATAACTATTGCCGCAAAACAACATGACGGCAGGTCTTCTAACCCAGTTGTGTTTTCTATAAATGAAAGAAATTTGACGGTTACAGAAACCATAAGCCCTGAGCTATACCATTCACGCAAAAATGGTGACGGAATAGTGTCTGCCGTGCAGCAAGGCGACGCTCCCGACGACTCTGATGCGTCTGGGGATGGCGATTCTTCCGATGGCGGCGATGAGACTCCTAGCGGCGACTCAAGAGCTCAAGATGGCGACACGCCTGAAGCTGGCGACAATACAAATCTTGGTGAGAGCAATACTGGAAGCGATAGTCAACCTGAAGGCGACAAAGATGAGCCAGCAGAAGAAGGTGGCGATGGCGGCGAAAGTAGCGACAATGGCGGCTCGGGTGGCGGCAACGATACTAAGCCAAAGCCTAATGAAGACAAAAAAGCAGAACAAGACGAAGAAGATAAAAGTCTTGAAAACTATATTGCCGAACAAAAGGCTCGCAATGATGAAAAAAACAAAGCCTTTAAAGACACCCTGAAAACAGTCAATAATGTTATGGGCGAAACGCTCTCAACTATTGGTATTTGGCTGATGGTTTGCTCGCTTATCCCAGGTGTTGGTCTGCTTGCAATGATTCCTGGTGCAATTATGGCAGGCATTGGGCTTTTGCAATCTACCTTCGCTGATAAACTTGTGTTTAGCCCATTTAGAAGAATCAAACATAAACTTGACGGTTATGAAAAAGAACAGTCTGCAGAGTTTGATGGTAGAGAGAATTTCCTTGAAAATGAAAGAGAACTTGACAATCTTGAAAACGCTTCTGCTGATAGAATAGCTGTTCTTGACAAGATGCATAACAAAGAATTGTCTGATAATGCATTTGCTAGAGATTTTGCAGCTCTTTATAACGCAAACGGGATTGGTGTTACTGAGTCAGCTGATGGCAGCAGTAACATTCACAATCTATGCAACCTTGAAAACCTTGATACCCGCCTTGCTATGGCAATGAGTCTTGACCAAATCGCCAAAACTGACGACCCTAAGACTAGACAGGCTCTTGTTGAAGATTTTACTATAAGTTATTTTACAAATCTTAGTGCCAACCAAAGGGCAAGTGTTGAAGGGCTATTTACACCTGAAAACAATGAAAATCTACGTAATTATGTTGCAGCCTTAAATGAAGCAAACTCTGCACAAATTAAAGAACGAACTCTTCATGAAGAACAAAGTGAATTCGTAAAAAATGCAGACGTTTATAGACTGAAATATCTTGCTGGCACTGATAAGATGTCAGAAGAACAAAGAATCAAATTCTTTGAAAGATATGGCACTGATATCATCCAAAACGCTATCCTTACACATGGCGGATCAACTGAAGTTCTAAATCAAATGATTGAAAATGTGCCAGAAGAAAGCAGAGACCAAGTTGTTGCAATTTTAAATGATGCGGCAGCTCAAATTAACTCAGACATAGAAATTATTGATAAAGAAGCTAAAGCAAACGTTGAAGAGCATAAGAAAGTTGACCTTCTTCAAGAATTTAAAGCTTCCGTAGATGACATTGTTGCTAGCAAAGATAAAGTCACATCCTTTAACGCCTGTGTCAATGCAAGCGAAGATTATTTGAAAACCTATAGCCTTACCTACTACGATGGTTACGCTGAAAAACTTGAAGATAATGTTGCTAAGGACACC
The DNA here is from genome assembly GCA_963930145.1 of Clostridia bacterium. GTDB lineage: Bacteria > Bacillota > Clostridia > Christensenellales > UBA1242 > Caccovivens. Next base: position 35,161 of record CAWVLM010000065.1, on the reverse strand, counting down.
CCTGCTTCTGTTACTGGAGTGGTTGAAAAGAATGTTCTTGCAAGTGTAAATGAAACTTTGTCAATGCTTAAGCCTAATAAGCCAAGCAGCGAAATGGCGGCTATTGATGGTGCTTTAAATGGAAGTGGCTATTTTAGAAGAGTTGCTTCTCTCTATACGGCTACCTCTGAAACAGGCTCAAGTATACTCGCAAGCGGCGGTTTGCTTGCAGACCCTTCTTCAAGAAAACTTGAAAAAAGCCACACTATATATGCTGTTGCAGATACATTTGCAAAAAATGACCTTATAACATTCATGGTTGACCAAGCAAAAAATATTGATGGTATTGAACCTGAAGCCTTTAGAGCTGTTTTGAATAAAAGGTCGCTTTCCGCTCTTGTAAATGACTATAAAGTGGCTATTGGTGATGATGGTAAAATTTCAATGACCATCGGCAAGCTCTCTGTCACGGCTACAGCCGATGCAACCGCTATTTCCGCTGCTAAATATTCAATAGGCAGAGTAAATTATCAAAATGCCAAACAAGAACAAATTTCTAAGGCTTTATCACAACTTTCATCTCCATTTGCTAAAAAAGAAAAGGGTACGCCTCTTGTTCAATATGACCCAGACAAGAAAGTTTATCTGGTTGCTAATTATGATATAAAAGCAAAAAAAGATGATAAAGATGCATTCTTTGTTCATAGCGAAGAAGATATTGTTAAGGAATATACAAAAAAATACCCTTATTTTGCAACTCTTTCCCCTGATATGCAAAGAGAAATTATTATAACTAGACTTGGAATTGAAGGACAAAGGGCTAGGCTTGAGGATGAAAGAGAAAAAGCAATCAATGAAGCTAAAAAAGAAGGAAAAGCGTTCGATTCAGCAAAATATGACGCTAAATTTAAAGTTTATGATAGTGCTGAAAAACTGACGATTGCAATCCTTGACGGCTCATTCTCTGTAGCCTATGACCAGCGAGCTTTTGAAAGCGTGCTAGACCCAGAACATAAAATTACAAGAAATCTTGACGCTGTCGAAAATGCGGGGAAAAATCTTTCTGAAAATATCGGAAAGTATGGTAACTTATGTGAAATTCTTGAAAATCTTCCTATCTCTGAAGAAGAAAGACAAGGCATTAAAACAGAACCTGATAAAGCCCATTCGCTCGACCCTAATCTTGATTTTAATAAAGCTCTTATTGAGCAAATCAAGCCTTTCATGGAACGCGAGAAAGTTGATGGCGAAAAAATTTATGATATTATAGCAAGGTACTCTGATATCGAATCACCTTCTGCAAATAATCAAGAAAAAGCAAAAAAAGCCGCTGGATTTACTGAATTTTGCAGGGATAAAAATCAAGCCATTGACAGACGAACATCTATAAATCTTACTGCGGCTAGAGCAAGATATGGCAAAGCTTATGTTGATAGTGAATATAGAGCTAGAAAAGAAGCTCTAGAAAAAGATATCAAATACCCTACAACTGTTGATCTTCTTGCTGAAATACTTTACGATGAAGAGGCAATGGCTTCTCGTTCACCTAAAATCAAGGCTGCAAGCAAAGAAGAATTTATGGAAAAACTTGCAATTAAACTTAATGACACCAAGCCGAAAGATAGAGAAAATTATATTATGTCTTTGCTACCTAAAAGCTATCAAGAAGAATATAGGCAAGCTAAGAAGCATGTTTTAGATGAATTGCCATCTGAAGAAAATATTGAATATTTCAAGGCAAACAGAGATGTTCGAGTATTTGATATAAATAGAGCCAAATACGAAACTGAAATTGAGGCTATCCTTTCTGGAAATCTCGAGGCTGATGACCTAGCTAAAGCCGTGGACAAGGTCAACAAAGGTCTTGTTGCAACTGGTATAAATGAAAAATCAATCGATAAACTAATTAAACTTTTAGAAGACACATCTTTAGATGCAAATGAAAAAAATGCGAAGATTGAAGAACTTAAAAAAGGCATTGGCAAAGAATTAGATATTCAAAAACTTCGTCTTGAAAATAACAAGGGTCGTGCAGATGCTGCTAGAGAAGGCGAAACAGAAGACGACCGCAAGGCTAATGCTGAGAAATATGACCTTCAAAAATTTCAAGAAGCTAAAGCAAAGTATGATACAACATTAGCGGCTATTGATTCTTACCTTGCTAAAAATCCTGACTACCCTTATGGCATTGAAATTTTAAATGGCTTTATAAATGGCGATATTTCATACTTTATCGAAAATCCTGAGGCTATGCCTGAAGGTATTGAAATTGGCAACAATGACCTTTACATGTTTGAAATTCTTGGCATCAACGGCGACATAAAAGAAATTGATAAACAAATAAATCAAACGATTGATGATAAATTTACCCCAGAAGGCTTGGCAAAAATTAGGCAAGGTCGACTTGAAGAAAGTTTGAAAAAGGCTAAAAAATTGCAAAAACAGATTGAAATCCAAGAAAAGCGTCTTGAAGATAAACAACACCACACAGATGCAGCAAGAGACGGAAACTCTCCTGCCGAACGCAAAGCTAATGCAGCCAAAGACGACCTTGAAAGATGTGAGGCTGACTGGAAGGAATTTGAAAAAAAGATGAAAGCAATTGAAGGCTACATCGCTGAGCATCCTGAATATCAATACGCAAACGACCTTATCAATGCTTTTATAGATGGAGATTCGGCATTCTTTGAAGCTCATGCAAGCGAATTTAATCCTGAAGGATTGAACTTTGGCAATCTTGACCTTTATCTATTTGAGAAGCTCGGAATTGAAAAAGATATTAAAAAACTTAGACAAAGCTCAAGCAAAAAAATTGACACTAAAGGTCTTTCGCCAGAAAAAGCACGCATTATAGCCGAAAAAAATAAAAAGGCAAATGCTGCTCTTCTTGCAAAAATCAAAGGTCAAAAGAAAAAACTTATAGCTAAAATTAGAGAAAAATATGTAGGATTAAAAATCGATGCTGAGGCTGCTTATAATACTTCAATCCTTGCCACTACAAGAAGCTCGGCTGCCGAACTTGGCGGACAACGCTCTGAGACTTTAGCTAAAGCTCGAGGAATTTTTAGCTTCCTTTCTAAGAAAAAGGCAGATAGAGAAGCAGAGGCGGCTAGAAGAGCGGAAGAAGAGAGGGCTAGAACGCCTGAAAGAACTGAAGCGGCACCTGAAGCTGAAGCTGAAGAAGCGGAAGGTGTCGCACAAGAAGTACCCGAAGCATAATAACAAAAATGAGAAAGTTGAAGCTGTTTTACTGGAACGGGCAACAAGCAAACAAGAGAACATATTGAAAATTATAATCAATATGTTCTTTTTTATTCGACTTTTTCCCTTCTCGCCCCCATAAATATTATAGAACCATATTATTAACCTTTATTCTTTCAGTTTTTTGCTATTATTTGTTTCTTATGCTTAGACCGCTTAGAACGCATAAATTTTTACTGAATAAAATATGAAAAATTTTTATTTTTACGCTATATTTACTAAATCACATTTTTAACTTTACTAAAGAGCAATTAAATGCTATAATATGCAAGAGAAAATTATAATAATTAAAAGGAATTAAATATGAAAATTGGTGTTGTGGGATTGCCTAACGTTGGTAAAAGTACTTTATTTAATGCAATAACAAATGCGGGAGCAGAAAGTGCAAACTACCCTTTCTGCACTATTGAGCCAAATATTGGTATTGTTGATGTGCCTGACGAGAGATTACAGGTGCTTGGAAAACTTTATAATACGCAAAAAATCACCCCTGCTTCCATTGAGTTTGTTGATATTGCAGGGCTAGTTGCTGGAGCAAGCAAAGGTGAAGGGCTTGGAAACAAATTTTTAAGCCATATTCGTGAAGTCGATGCAATCGTGCATGTTGTAAGATGTTTTGAAAATGATAAAATCATCCATGTTAATGGCTCCATTGACCCCCTTCGTGACATTGAAATAATAAACCTTGAGCTTGCACTTTCTGACCTTGAGCAAGTGAGCAAATTGCTTGAAAAAGATGCTAAACTTGTGAAAACTGGTGACAAAAGTTTGATTGCGACTGTCAATCTTCTTGAAAGAATTAACTCGGCACTTGAAAATAATAAACCAGCTAGAAGCGTGGAAATTAACGGCGAAGAAGAGCAAAAAATTATGAAAAACTTGCAACTTTTGACTGCAAAACCTGTTATCTACGTTGCTAACATCAGTGAAGACGATGTTGGAAAAGAAGACAACGACTTTGTTAAGCAAGTGAAAAGGCAGGCGGACAATGAAGAAGCGAAAGTTATTGTGCTTTCTGCCAAAATTGAAGAAGAACTTGCAGGGCTTGAGCCTGAAGAGCGAGAGGTTTTTAAAGAAGAACTTGGCATCAGAGAAAGCGGACTTGAAAAGCTTGTTGCAACTAGCTATGATTTGCTTGGGCTGATGTCTTTCTTAACGGCTGGCGAAAAAGAAGTTAGAGCTTGGACGATTAAAAAAGGAACAAAGGCACCGCAGGCTGCAGGAAAAATCCATACTGATTTTGAAAAAGGCTTTATTAAGGCTGAGGTTGTATCTTATAATGACCTTGTGGAAGCAGGTTCATTTGTAAAGGCAAAAGAAAAAGGTAAAGTCCGCATGGAAGGTAAGGAATACGTTGTGCAAGACGGCGATGTTATGCTATTCCGATTTAATGTATAGTATTGGGGCGACACCAAAGCATTTTCAAAAAAATTAAAAGGTTTAAACTTTTATTTTTTTGAACTCCTTACGGAGAACGCGGGCACAAGCCTTATGCTTGGCGACTGTCTGATTAAGTGCATCCGAATTTCAGGTTATATCTCCGCTCTCTAACCTAACAGACAAAATTTTGGTTTTCCGACATGGGCACCCACAAAATCTCTGATTTTGTGGGCTAAAGTAAGACCCCACAAGGGGTAAATTTTATAAGTCAAATGTTCGATGAGCAAACTTAGTTTGCATCACTATTCGCGAACCAAATGTTTGACGACTGTCCGATAGAGTGAATAAAAAGATAAGTTTTGTCTCCGCTCTCTTGGAACAAACTAAGGTATATAAAGGAGAGCGGATAATCCGCCCATTCACAAGTGCCTTATTTATTGTTATAATCATATTTTTAAAGGATGTTTATGGATGTTATAAATCACACTAACAATAATAAAGAACTTCTTGAAAAGCTGCTTAAAACAAACCTTTTGCCGCTTGCTTTTATCGGTGACAGTGTGCATACCCTTTTTGTGCGAGAATTTTGTTTAAAATTATATGATGGAAAAATGGAAAACTATCACACTGAAGCTGCCAAATTTTGTAAAGCTCAATCGCAAGCAAGAGTTTTGAAAGAGCTTTTGCCTAGTCTAAGCGAAGAAGAAAATGAAATCATAAGACGCGGTCGTAATGCAAAGCCTAAGCACTCGGCAAAAAACGCAAGCCAGTCTGACTATTCTTATGCTACCGCTTTTGAAGTTTTGGTGGGCTATCTTTATTTAAAAGATGATAAAACTAGGTTAAACGAAATTTTAAATTATTCAATAAATATTAAATAAATATTCAATAAATATTAAATAAATATTAAATAAATGTTAAAAAACTAAATTACACTAAATTATATACAATTAAAATGTTTTTAAATAATTTAATAATTTCTAAATATTTTTTAAGTTTATTTAACATTATAATGCTAGATTTGTTTATTTATATTGTTTTTAAATTGTGTTGTATTTTTATTTGTTTTGTGATAAAATCTTATCTATGGAGAAGATATTATGCTTATAGAAGGTAAAAATGCTATTAGGCAGGCAATGGAGGCTAAACTTACCATCAATAAAATATATGTTGATAAAAATTATCAAGGTCGCAAAGATGAAATCATCAACCTTGCCGTGCAAAACAAAATTAAATTTGAGTTTGTGCCAAGAGTTTTTTTAGATAAAAAATCTAAAACGGCTCATCATCAAGGTTATATTGCAGATGCGGTAGACTTTGAATATTGTCAAGTTGAAGATATTTTGCAAAAGGCTAAAAAACTTGGTCAAAAGCCGTTCTTAGTGCTGCTTGACGGAATAGAAGACCCGCATAATTTTGGAGCTATCATACGTTCCTGCGAATGTGCTGGGGTGCATGGAATAATCATACCTAAAAATAGAGCTGTTCAAGTCAATGAAACGGTTATAAGAACAAGCACGGGTGCCATCTCAAATATGCTTATTGCACGCGTCACAAATCTTAAAGACGCAATCAATTTTCTTAAAGAAAATGATGTTTGGGTATATGCGTGCGAAGCTGGCGGCGAGAATATTTACAATAAAAAATTAACAGAAAACGTTGCGATTATCATTGGCTCTGAAGGATTTGGCGTAAAAAAATCACTGCTTAGCTATGTTGACGGAATTATTTCTCTTCCTATGATGGGAAAGGTAAATTCGCTTAATGCGTCTGTTGCTTGTGGCGTGATGATATTTGAAATTTTAAGACAAAGGCAAGGGTGATAAATGGAAGAAAAAATAACAGATGAAGAACTTGCTTTTAAAGCACGTCAAGGTGATGAAAATGCAGTCAACACCCTGCTTACAAAATACAAATCGCTTGTAAACCAAATTGCAAGAAGCTATTTCCTTACAGGCGGCGACATTGAAGATATAGTTCAAGAAGGTATGATAGGTCTGTACAAGGCAATCATGCACTACAAAGGCGATAAATCAGCGTCTTTTAAAACTTTTGCTAGCACTTGCATCAAACATCAAATTCAAAGTGCGGTGCGAGTTGCAAGCTCTGAGAAAAATAAAGTGCTATCATCTGCACTGCCAATTATTGAACAGCTAAGCAGCGAAGATGATGAAGATAGTTCTGAAATAGTCTTTCCTTCTGCTCTGCCTTCACCAGATGATAGAGTTATAGAAAAAGAGCGAGTTGCAGAAATTATTGATAAAATCAAAAAAACACTTTCTTCAATGGAGTTTAAGGTGTTAAGTTTATATCTAAAAGGTTATAACTATGATGAAATTTCAAAAATAGGCAATCTTTCAAAGAAAAGCATTGACAATGCCCTGACACGAATAAAAAATAAACTCGCTTTTTTAAAAAATGATTATTTATATGACAACAATTAAAATATTTTTATAAATAAATTTAAAAATAATAAAAATACAATAAATTTAAAAATATCAAAAATCATAGATAGGTATTAAAATTTTTTAATTATTATAAATATTTAAGCTAAAATAAACGATAAAAATAATTAAAATAAAAAATAAACGATAAATTTTAAATAATTAAATTAAAAAATAATTATTTAAAAATTTTAGGAGAAATATTATGAACGATTTTGTTAGACCTAGACCAGAATTTCCTAAGCGTGCTGTTATTACATCAGGTATGCCTTATGGGAATAAACTTATTCATTTTGGACATCTTGGCATGATACTTCGTGCTGACGTTTTTGCACGTTTCATGCGTGACCGAATTGGCAAGGATAATGTTATCTTTGTTTCAGGCACAGACTGCTATGGCTCACCTGCTGTGGAAGCCTTCCGTAAACTTCAAGAAAATGGACAGTGGAAGAACAAAACCCTTGTGGACTTTATCACAGAAAATCACAACAAACAAAAGGACATATTGGAAAAGTTTGAGATTGGGTTTAATCTTTATGCCGCTTCTGCTCTTGGAAGAGCTGGGGAGCTACACAAGGAAACTAGCAAATGGTTTATTGAAAAGCTATATGAAAATGGAATGGTATCAAAGCACTCTTCGCTTCAATTCTATGATGAAGAAAATGGATGTTTGCTTAATGGACGACAGGTTGTTGGAAAATGCCCTATTGAAAATTGTCAAGGCGAAAAAGGCTACGCTGATGAATGCGACCTTGGACATCAATATCTTCCTCAGGACTTAATCGACCCTATCAGCACGCTTAGTGGCAAAAAACCTAAGCTTGTCAAGATTGAAAACCTTTATTTTGACCTTGAAAAATGCACTGATATTCTTAACGCATGGATTGACTCTATCGATAGAAAGAGCGATACGGCTCCATTTATGGTTAAAGAAATTCGAGAGTTTTTCAAAAAGCCAGAGATTTATATCAAGCGTGAATTCTTTGAGCATTTTAATAAAATAAAGAATAATCTTCCACACTTTGTTGAACTTGATAGAAATGAAAAAGCACCTTCTATGACCATCGTATTTGATAAGCTTGAAGACCGCGAAAAAGCTTGTGAGGTTTTGGCTGAAAATAATATTAGATATAGAACAGGCAAAACCCTTACTCCTTTCCGTCTTACAGGCAACATCTCTTGGGGCGTGCCATGCCCTGAAATTGATGGCGTGAAGAACCAAACTTTCTATGTTTGGCCTGAAAGTTTGTGGGCTCCTATAACTTTTACAAAGACCTATCTTGAAAGTATTGATAAAGATGAAAATGAATGGAAAAAATATTGGTGTGACCGCGATGGACAGGTTTATCAGTTCTTAGGCGAAGACAATATCTATTTCTATGGACCTGCTCAGCAAGCGATGTGGCTATATACGCAAGGTAAAAACCCTGTGCTTGACCCTGAAAACGGTCAGCTTCGTCTTACAAAAATCAACCCTATCAAATCCATTCTCTATATGAACAAAAAAGCAAGTTCGTCTGGTGCCATAAAGCCGCCTATGGCAAGTGAATTTTTAGAGCATTACACTGCCGAACAAATACGTATGCATTTTCTTGCAATGAATCTTGTCAACAACAACGTCTCACTTTCACCTAAAGCGTTTGACCCTGACGCAAATGATGACGAAATTGACCCTGTTGTCAAGGAAGGCAACCTTCTTACAAACGTTTATAACAGAATTTTAAGAACAGTTTTTTACTCAACGCAAAGTCACTTTGACAACATTCTGCCCGAAGCTGTGATTGACGCGAGTACGATGGAAGAATGCAAAAAAGTGGCACTTAACGTTGAAAAATTTATGTATGACAAAAAGTTCCACCAAGTGTATAACGCTCTTGATGTGTTTGTCAGAAATATCAACAAATATTGGGTTAAGGATATAAATAACTGCGTGACTGAAGAAAAACTTGCACACTTGACTATCAACACGCTGCAAATGATTTTTGTGGCAAATACCCTTCTTCATCCTATTGCACCAAGCGGATGTGAAAATGTTGCTGATTATATTGGTTTTGACAAAACTAAGTGCTTTGATTGGAACTATATCTTTGGCAATTTTGAAGACGTGCTTGACAAAACAAAAAATAGGAAAATTAAAGCGTTAAAGCCAAGAGAAGATTTCTTTAAACGTCATCAATCTCAACTTGACGAAATGGCAAAGAAAAATATGGAAGAATAAAATTCAAATGAAAAGATAATTTTTTGTCTTTTCTTTTTTGTTTTAAAAATAATGAATTTTTTATATTAAATTAAAATAAAAATTATATCTTTTAAATTTTTTATATTTTTTTAAAAAAAAGTATTGACAGCATCATAAAAATGTTTTATTATTAAACCGTCGATTGAAAAAAAATATTTTAACAAAAGGAGAACTATTCACATGATAATAAGGAATATTCTAGTTTATACAAACAAATTCAATGATAATGTTAGCCATGCGAATGGTTCTTGTTTGATAGCATAATTTCAAAAATCGCTTCAAAAATAAAAGCCTTCGCATGCAAACTATAATACGGAGGTTTTTTATGAAAAAAATTAAAAATGAAAACAAAAATAAAATAAATATTTGGCACTATCTGAAGAACTACAAATTTGGCATTTCAATGTATATACTTGTCTATATTGTGGCTTCTGCTGCCAATATACTTATGACCATACTGCTTGCAAGAGCTGTTGAGCAAATAACACTAGGCTTATATCAAAACGCTATGATTACCCTTGCAATAGTTGGTGGGCTTTACATCGCCAGACGACTGTCTTGGTATCTATCTGGCATCATATATAACAAGTATGCAAATCAAATTATGGCTGATTTGAATGTTGACCTTGCTGAACAGGCGTTTAAACTCAACTCGAAGACCTATTCAGATAATGACACGGGCACTTTTGTGCAAAGAATTGTGAATGATCCTGAGCGAATTGTATCTACCCTATCAGACGTTGTTGACCTTTTGACTGATATTGTATCTTCGCTCATCATGGTTATTTATATCGCAACGCTCAACCTATATATCGGGCTTGCACTGCTTGGCATTGTGCTTGTGTGCTCTGTTATCGAATATTTCCGAACAAAAACACTACGAAAGAACAAAAAAATAACAAGGCAAAAAAGTGACAAAATACACTCTTTAACCACAGAAATTGTGAGAAGTGAAAAAGATATCAAAGCACTTGGGCTTGAAAAGTCTTTAAGCAAGGTTTCAAAAGAATATTATGTTGACTATAAAAAGGCTAACGCAAAGCGTGACCTTGTGAACATGAATTTCTATTCTTCACGTAACTTCATCATTGAGGTTTTTGGTGTGCTTATTCTTATCTTGGGTGTATACTTCATTGATATTGGAACAATCACGCTTGCAACCTTTATGATTATATACTCTAACAACGGCAATCTCTATTCTCTTATCTGGGGATTTGGCGAAATTTCGTCTACATTTGTTGAAATTAGGGTTTGCTCTGAGCGTATGTTCTCAATATTCAATGACGACATCTTTGAATGTGAAAAGTTTGGCAATGTGAAACTAGAAAATGTTAAAGGCGAAATTGAATTTAGAAATGTCGGCTATAGCTATGTGGAATATGACAACCCTTATAACGACGAAAATAACTTAAAATTAAAGAAAAAAGACAGATTAAAACTTAAGAAAAAGGTGCTTTCTGTCAATAAAATTTTTGATAATCTCTCTTTTAAAATTCAACCTAATACTACTGTGGCATTTGTTGGTAAATCGGGCTCTGGCAAGTCTACAATTTTAAATTTGATGAGCAAAATGTATGTTGTCAGTGATGGCGAAGTGCTTATTGATGGAATAAATATCAATGACCTTGACAAAGAATCTTTAAGAAGCAATATCTCACTTGTCAATCAATTCCCTTACATATTTGATATGACAATAAAGGAAAACTTGCTTCTTGCTAAGAATGACGCGACTGACGAAGAAATCTATCAGGCTATTGAAAAGGCTTCTTTAAAAGAATTTATTGATTCGCTGCCTAAAAAACTTGATACTAAAGTTGGCGAAAGCGGCATCAAACTTTCAGGCGGGCAAAAACAACGTCTTGCGATTGCTAGGGCTTTCCTTAGAAACTCACCTATCATCATATTTGATGAATCAACAAGCTCGCTTGACAACTTTGCACAAGAAGATATTAAACACAGCATTGACCAGATGAAAGGTAAAAGCACTATTGTTATAGTTGCACACAGACTTTCAACAATACGTAACGTAGATAAAATATTCTTCCTTGATGGCGGAAAGATTGAAGATATTGGCACGTTTGACGAGCTATTTGAAAACAATGTTAAATTTAAAAATATGTTCTATGCCGAAAACTTACAATAATTTTGCAAACAAAAAAGCTTCTATAGTTTAACGCTATAGAAGTTTTTTAATTTTAAAAATTGTGCTATTATTCCATATCAAGCAAATCATCAGATATTTTTAAATAAAGCTTTTGAAATTCAATATCTTCGCAGTCCTTAAGCTTTAAACAACATGCTACATAGTTGTTTTCTACGCCTAGACTAGTAAATTTATTTATATCTTCCTGATTGTCATAATCACGAACAGAAAAACCAAGACTTTTATACAGTCTTACAGATGCTGCATTAACAATCTTGTCAGTGTATGTTGTTAAATATTTAACAGAAAATTTCTTACACTCTTTAATTAACCACTCAATTATTTGATGTCCGTATCCTTGGCACCTATATCCACTTAAAACCCCAAACCAATTTATAAACACGTGGTCAGGCAGTTTTTCATCAAAATAATAACCCGTTATACCTATAGGCGTATCATTTTTATAGACAATATAATTGACAGGATTTCCTGTTTGTAACCCTTCATATACCTGCTTAGGTGATTTTTCCTTTGGAAATAGCTCTGCCTGCAAATCAATATCAAGCTTATAATTATCTTTGTCAACTATTTTAAATATCATATATAACCTACTTTATGCTTAATTTTATAATATTTTATAATTTTTGTCAACCCTTAGCTAATTTTACCAAAAGATAGATTAAATGAGTTTTACTTTGTATATGGCAAAAAAGATTTACATTCTAAAAGAAAATATAAGAAATATAAAAAAATTGGGTAAATCGCCCAACTTTTTCATGGTTGCGGGAGTTCTTATTGAACCAACGACCGAAAACGAAGGTTATATCTTCACTTTGTTTCGATATAGCCCAAAGGTCATAATTTTTTAATAAAAAACGGACTTATGAAGTCCGTGAGGCTCCCCGCAAATCGTAAGATTTGTGGGGTTAAAGGAGCAAACCAGCGACACCGCAACGAATTGCGTGTGCAATTCTTGCCTAAGCGTAGTTTGCGACTTGGTTGCGGGAGTGCTGAACTAACAACCGAATACGAAGGTTATATCTTCACTTTGTTTCGATATAGCCCAAAGGTCAAATGTTGATAAATAAAAAAGATTAGACTTATGTCTAACCTTCGTTTTGGTTGCGGGAGTTTTTATTAACTAACAACCGAATACGAAGGTTATATCTTCACTTTGTTTCGATATAGCCCGAAGGTCATAACTAAAGTTGATTCCCGCAATAAAAAAGTTGGGCAAAAATGCCCAACTTTTTTTATGGTTGCGGGAGTTGGATTTGAACCAACGACCTTCGGGTTATGAGCCCGACGAGCTTCCGAGCTGCTCCATCCCGCGATATCTTTGCCTTTTTTAGCACAATATTAGTATATGTCCTTTTGCCCGTTTTGTCAATACTTTTTTGTATTTATTTTAGATTTTTTTGTCAGCTACCGCACTTATGGTCTTTTTTTGCTTATTTTTTGGTGTTTTCTTAAAAACTACCCCAAAAAAATTCTATTGCACTTTTCTAAAAAAATACTCCTATTATATAGGAGATTTTATATTAACTGAATAGATATATTGAAATTATTAGCATTATTAAAGCAAAATTTCTTAGAGCTGAGATTGCTATTGAATTGACTTTGCTGTCCTTTAAAAAATAAACTATAAATTCGCCTATTAGCAATAGTAATATGGCTATAGCGGCTGTTATTGCACTGGCTAGATGTCTTGTTGTGGCAATACTGTTTATGCCGAACATCACGCCAAGTCCAAGGGCAACAGATATAAAGATTATTGAAAGAATATCAGATAAACTTTTAAATTTCTTTATAATCCACACCACAAGACCTAACCCAAGCCCTAAAAGTAATCCACCCGCTAGAGCAAGCCCGTTAAATTCTGCGAGTGACATGATACCAAATGCTGCTGTCAAATAAATAAGTGCTTTGCTTATTCCGCTGAGCATAGTTTTTGCCTGCACGCTTGTGATTTTGCTTGTTTGCAAGCCTTCATAAAACATTGTTATAGCAGCGGCTATTGCTATGAAAAGCGAGAAGGCATTTATAGTTGACGTTAAGTTTATTGTTATTACCGCGTAAATGAGCAAAAATAGACCTGTGAGCGACCTTACAACAAATCCCTGCCATTCACCCACATCTTGAAAAATTGCGTATAGAACGCACATTGCAAGCGTTACTATACCTATTAAAATTATTGGAAGAATTATCATAATTATATTTTAACCTAAAAATAAAATAAAACAAAACATTTTAAATAAATTTTTAAAAAATAACCAAAATAATTATTATGAATGCTATAAAAGATATATTTTTATATTTAAGTGCCTTTGTTCCGATGTATTTTTTAATCTTAATTCGGCTTATCATTGATATAATAAATGATAACCACTCTTTCAATGTGCTTAACACGTTAAATATTATTTTGCTCTTAACGCTTATTGTGCTTGGCATAGTCGGGCTTATCATAAATATCTATCATTGCAAGGACATGACGAAAGAAATTATCATATTAAAAAAAGAGAATATTACAGACAGGCATTTTCTTGGCTATTTTTCTCTATTTGTGCTTTTCGCCCTGCAGCTTGACGTGACTTATGTTTGTGACTTTGTGCTTTTTATTATAATTCTTGTTTTAATTGGAATAGTTTATATCAACAACGCTCTTTTCTATATCAATCCCCTTTTGAACATATTGGGATATAATTTCTATGAGATTGAATATTTAGAAGTTGAAAGTAAAAAACAAAAACAAGGCAAAATCTTTTTTAAAGGCGAAATCAATATCAATCAAAACTATCTTGTGAAATTCAAAAATAACAATATTGCTTTTATTGATAAGAAAAAATAAGAGCGAAAACTTTTCGTTTTACTCTTATTTTTCATTTTGTTATTTTTGAATTTTTATTTTTTCTTAATATTTTGCTTATAACCTTATCATTAAATACAATGTATTTATCCCAAAAAAATTCTGTTATAAAATTTATCACCATCATCAAAAATGTGACAAGAGTGCCATTCCAACCCGCTCCTTCAAGTGCATCGCCACCAAAGACTGAAAGTGGCACGAAGGCACAATAAAATATTAGCACTAGCGTCATAGCCAGCGGGACATTGCTTGCCGATTTGAATGTAAATTTTCGATTGAAGGTGAAATTCCAAAGCACTGACAAAATTATACTTATAAGATATGATGGCCACCATGCAAGGCAAGCTGTCCAAGTATATAAAAGCTCAAATGACAACAACTGAATAACGCCCGCTGACAACGAAAAAGCAAGAAACTTTAAAAATTGAATAAATTGTTGTTTCTTTGAGAGCTTGTTTTCACCCTTCTCTTCTATTATATCGGCTGGTATATCGACTGACTGAACTTCGCTATCTGCACTCTCTGTAGATGTTGTGCATTCAGTGGTTAAGTTTTCAGTTAAATCATCATTATTGTTTTGATTTTTTATTAGCTCTTGACTTGGTTTTGAATTATTTTCTTCCATAGTTATTCCTTAAATATGTAAAACTAGGTTTGATTATAACATATATTCTGTTTTTTGACAACCTTTGATAATATTTGCATTTTATTTTTTTTCAGAAAAACGGCTAATTTGTCAAATCACTTGCTTTTTTCCTTATATTTATATATAATATATTATATATAACATATATAGAGTGAAATTGCTCTTTTTTTAGTTTAAGGAGATATTATGAGTCTTGAAAAAAATATTGACGAGCAAAAGGCTGGCAGCGGCGAAGTTTTAGAAGATAGCAAACGTCTTGATGAAAATGATAACTTAAGTGAAAATGCGTCTAATGACAAGTCAAACATTGCCGCACAAGAGAATGCAGACAAAGAAAGTAAGGAAATAGGACACTCAGATAAATACGATGCTGGTGACATTCAGGTTCTTGAAGGACTGGAGCCTGTTAGAAAACGCCCAGGTATGTATATCGGCTCAACGGATGAGCATGGGCTTCATCACCTTGTAACAGAAGTTGTGGACAACTCTATCGACGAAGCTCTTGCTGGCTACTGCACTCAAATTGATGTTATTATCAACTTTGACGGCTCTTGCTCTGTTGTAGATAATGGTCGTGGTATTCCTACGGGCATAATTCCAAAAGAAGGAAAAAGTGCGGTGGAAGTGGTTTTGACAAAACTTCATGCTGGTGGAAAATTCGGCGGAGAAGGCTATAAAATCTCTGGTGGACTTCACGGCGTGGGTGTATCCTGCGTCAATGCCCTTTCAAAATACATGAGAGCTGACGTTTATCAAAATGGACAACACTACAAAATTGAGTTCTCTCGCGGAAGGGTTATCACCCCGCTTGAAATTGTAGGTGCAACCGAAAGACGCGGCACAACCATCACTTTCCTGCCTGATGATGAGATTTTTGAAACGACAGTATTCAACTTCGACACCATGAAAAACCGCTTCCGTGAAATTGCCTTTTTAAATAAAGGACTTGTGATTTCTCTTGAAGATAAACGCGAAGGTCAAGAGCGAAAGGAAACTTTTGAATTTAAAGGCGGAATTGTTGAATTTGTTGACTATCTTAACAAAAACCGTGAGACACTGCTTTCTGCACCTGTGTATTTCAATAAATTCAATAGAAATTCTAAAGGCGAACTTGAAAACGAAATTGAGGTTTGTTTTCAATATAATGACGGCTATAGCGAGGTTATAAACGCATACGCAAACAACATTAACACCGAAGAAGGCGGAACGCATCTTGACGGATTTAAAGCTGGGCTTACTAAGGTTATAAACGACTATGCCCTTACCAACAAAATTATCAAAGAAAATGAAAAACTCTCAGGTGAAGATTGCCGAGAAGGCATAACGGCAGTTATAAGTGTTAAACTTAGAAATCCGCAATTTGAAGGTCAAACAAAAACCAAGCTTGGTAATAGTGAAATGAGAAATATCGTTTATAAGGCTATGGTTGAAGAGTTTGGTGACTATCTCGACAATCACCCTAACGAAGCCAAAAACCTTATAATGAAATCTATCACAGCTCAACGTGCTAGAGACGCAGCAAGAAATGCAAGAGAGCTTACAAGGCGTAAAAGTGTGCTTGAAAACACAACCTTGCCTGGAAAACTTGCCGATTGTAGCGAAAAAAATCGTAAATTCTGCGAAATTTACATCGTAGAAGGCGATTCCGCTGGTGGTACTGCTAAGACTGGTAGAGATAGACGTTTTCAAGCTATCTTGCCGCTTAGGGGCAAAATTTTAAATGTAGAAAAAGCTCGATTAAATAAAATCCTTGAAAATAACGAAATAAAATCTATGATAACCGCCTTTGGCTGCGGCATTGGAAGCGAGTTTAATGAGGATAAGCTCCGATATGACAAGATTATCTGCATGACCGATGCCGATGTCGATGGTGCTCATATTAGAATACTTCTTCTGACCTTCTTCTTTCGCTATATGCGTCCACTTATTGAGCATGGTCACGTGTATGCGGCAAAACCACCACTTTATAAGGTGACAAAGGGCAAAGAAGAATACTATTTCTATTCTGATGAAGAGCTTAATGCTTGGAAAGCAAACGGCAATGACCGCGGTTATCCGCAACAACGATACAAAGGTCTTGGTGAAATGAGTGCCGACCAGCTTTGGGAGACCACCATGGACCCTGAGCACCGTATTCTTATACAGCTGACTATGGAAGATGCCATTGAAGCTGAAAAATATTTCAACGACCTTATGGGTGAAGATAGCGAGCTTAGACGCAAATTCATTGAAGAAAATGCCACCCTTGTTGATGACCTTGATATTTAAAGATATAAGGGGGAAATTATGAAAGACGAAGAATATTATAAGATTTTTTTAGATACGTTTGGCGAAGAAACACAATTTCAATGTGCTATTGAAGAGATGGGCGAATTATTGCAAGCGATATGCAAATATAAGCGTAAAGTTGCAACAGGAGATGAACTTGAAATTCAAAAGGCACTAGAAAACTTGCAAGAAGAGCTTGCAGATGTGTCAATAAATATGGGGCAGCTTTCATATATGTTTGGTCAAGACAAAATCAATGATATCAAACAATATAAATTAGACAGGGCCTTGAAAAGAGCTGAAAAGAAAAACATGGAAAGTAAAAAAACTAGGATTTGAACAAATCATTCTTAAAACTTCTTAATTAAAAGGAAGAAAAGATGGACAGAGAAGAGCGAGAAAAGTGCTATAAAAATTATAATGAGACCTTTGGTGAGCAAGCACAAATTATGATATGCATTGAAGAGATGAGTGAGCTTACCAAAGAACTTTGTAAGTATTTTCGTGCGATAGGAAATGACGAAAAAATGGAAAAAGTTAAAGAAAACATCATAGAAGAGACAGCTGATGTGCTGATATGCGCAGAACAGATAAGGCTTATGTTTGGCAGCGAAAAAGTTGATGAAATGATAGAGTATAAAATCAAACGCGGTGCAAAACGTGCTGAAGAATATCGAAAGAAAATACATGAAAATAAAAAACGTTAAAATATTTTTAAAAATTTTATAATTTTATCTTAAACTTTTAAATAACAATTAAAACTAATAACAGCTTAAAATAAAAATAGGAGCGTAAAATGGAGCATGAAAGCAAAAAGTCTTTGGAAGAAATTTTCCAAGACACTAAAGTAGAAAAAGTCGATACAGTAGACAACCTTAAAAGGTCGTTTATCTCTTACGCAATGGCAGTCAACGTGTCGCGTGCTATTCCTGATGTGCGTGACGGGCTTAAACCTGTGCATAGGCGTATACTCTATGCAATGGGCGAAATGAATAACTTTTATGACAAGCCTACTAAAAAATGTGCAAGAATTGTCGGCGATGTTATGGGTAAATATCATCCACACGGAGATAGTTCGGTCTATGACGCTATGGTGCGTCTTGCACAGGATTTCTCAATAAGATATCCTCTCGTTGACGGGCAAGGTAACTTTGGCTCTGTTGATGGCGACCCACCTGCCGCTATGCGTTACACAGAAGCAAGGCTTTCTAAGATTGCTGGGCTTATGCTTGAAGATATAGATAAGAGCACAGTCGACTTCTACCCTAATTTCGATAACACCCTGTTGCAGCCAGCCGTTCTTCCTGCAAAAATTCCTAACCTTCTTATCAATGGTTCTGATGGTATTGCCGTTGGTATGGCAACAAATATCCCACCGCACAACCTTACCGAAGTTTTAAACGGATTGCAAGCACTGATTGACAATCCTGAGATTGATATAGACGAGCTTATAAAAATCATTCCTGCCCCAGATTTTCCAACTGGCGGCATTATCATGGGAAGAGCTGCTGTTAAACATGCATATAAGACAGGTCGTGGCGGAATTGTTGTGCGTGGCAAAGCTGAAATTGAAGAGACTGCAAGTGGAAGAAGCAGAATTATTATCACAGAGCTTCCGTTTCAAGTCAACAAAGCGCAGCTTATTGTGCAAATGGCTGACCTTGTTAAGAACAAGAGGCTTGACGGAATTAGCGACATAAAAGAAGAATCTGACCGCAAAGGTATGAGAATTGTTATTGACATTAAAAAAGACTTTAACGCTCAAGTTGTGCTTAACTCTCTCTATAAACAAACACAGCTACAAAAAAGCAGCGGAATAATCTTCCTTGCCCTTGTAAATGGCACTCCACGCATTTTAAACCTTAAGGAAATGCTCTATTATTATCTTGAACACCAAAAGGAAGTTTTGACAAGAAAAACTCAATATGAACTTGAAAAGGCAAAAGAGCGTGAACATATTGTTAAAGGGCTTGTTATTGCTCTTGCAAACATTGACGAAGTGATTGCTATAATCAAATCGTCTGACGATAAACAAGACGCTGCAATAAAACTTACCGAAAATTTTGAACTTGACGATATTCAAGCCAACGCAATCCTTGAAATGAAACTTTCAAGACTCACTTCTCTTGAGGTTGAAAAACTTAATGAAGAGCTGCGTCAACTTGACGCTCTTATCATTGACCTTGAAGATATACTTGCAACTCCTGCCCGCGTTCTTAAAATCTTGCGTGACAATTTTGAAGAGATTAAAAATAAGTTTGGTGACGCAAGAAAAACTGAAATCAGCCTTGATGCTGGCGGAATTGATATTGCTGACCTTATTGAAAAGGAAGATGTTGTGGTCTCTATGACTCATCAAGGTTATATCAAAAGAATGTCGACAAGTGAATATAAAGCTCAAAATCGTGGCGGCGTGGGTGTGACCGCACACAAGACCAAAGAAGAAGACTACGTTGAAAACATGTTTATCACAAATACCCATGATGACCTTTTGTTCTTCACAAATCTAGGACGCGTTTACTCTATTAAAGCTTATGAAGTGCCTGAAGCTCAAAAAACTGCAAAAGGTCGAGCTATAATCAACCTGCTTATGCTAAGCGAAGGCGAGAAGGTTACAACCGTTATACCGCGAAAAGATGATGCAGAAGGCAACCTTATCATGGCGACAAAACGCGGACTTATCAAGAAAACGCGACTTGAAGAATTTGCGTCTATTCGCAAAGTTGGAAAGAAGGCTATTCATCTACTCGATGACGACGAGCTTATTGGCGTGGAAGTTTCTTCTGGTAAAGATGATATTTTAATTGCATCTCATGACGGAAAAGCCATCCGATTCAATGAAAAAGATGTGCGTAATATGGGACGAGAAAGTCAAGGCGTAAGAAGCTTAAGGCTAAGCGAAAGTGACTATATTGTTGACATGGCAATTGTTAAGAAAAATTCTCAAATTGTTACTATTTCTGAAAATGGCTATGGAAAACGCAGTGACGTTGAAGAATATAGGCTTCAAAGCCGTGGCGGAAAAGGTGTTAAAGCTGGCGTATTCAACGAAAAAACAGGCAAACTTGTAGCATTAAAGCAATCTATCGCTGACGACGACATCATGCTTATTGCTGACAATGGTGTGATTATCAGAACACCTGTAGAGCAAATTAGTTCACTCTCAAGGGTAAGTCAAGGCGTGAGAGTGATGAAGCTTAGAGAAGGCAGCAAGATTGTGGGTGTGGCACTTGCCAAGAAGGAAGAAGAAAGTGAAAGTATTGATGAAAATGCTCAAAATCAAGAAATAACAAAAAGCGAAAATGATATCAATATTGAAAGCTCAGAAAATAATGTTGCAGCAAAAATTTCTGAAGAAGAAAATTCAATCAACAGCCAAGAAAGTGATGTTACAACAGATGATACGAATAATGAATAGATGAATAAAAACTCTTACACTAATTTAGGTGTAAGAGTTTTTTAATGAAGTTTTTTGATGATGTTTAATATTAAAAACCGCATATTAAAAAAGACAGATTGCCCTTTCTGTCTTTAAAAAATTATGTCATTAAAAAGGTTTATGCTGTTGGCTCTCTGTCTTGCAGCGAAATTGTGAATGTTACGTTGACATTATCAACAGGTGCGAATTTATCTACTATGTTTATTCTAAAGTCAACTTCACCTGATTGATTTGGTTTAATAGATAAAGTTTCACTACTAGATGGTGGTACATTGCCAAAAAACCCATATACATTGTCTTCTCCAGCCTGTTCTTCGCTAGCTGCAAGGCCTTCCATAGATATAATAGCTTCTAAATCTCTATCAGAACGTCTATTTTGCACAGATATTGTTAAAACTATTTGTTTTCCATCTTTTGCATAAGTTAAGTCCATGTTTTGCCATGAAAGTGGAACAGTTACAGTTTCTGTCCCTTGCTCTATTGATATATCTTCAAGTGTTATTGGTGTGGCTGTGCCTGTTACTTCACCAGTAACAAGTGCGTCGATTTCGCCGCTGAGAGCTTCAAAGTTTACTGTGCCGCCAAAGTTAAATTCTAAGTTTCTTGCAGCAAACACGCCTGTGACAAGCATTGCAAGAACTAGAAAAAAGGCACTGATACTTGTTGCTAATTTTAATTTTAAACTCATATTTTTTCTCCTTTTAAACTTAAAATATATTCATATCATTTTCGGGCAATAAAAATGATATTATATTTTTAAGTTACCCTATTATACCCCCCCCGCAACGTTTGTCAAGCATTTTTAACAATTTTTTTAAATTTTTTTATTTTTTATTTTTCATATTATTATCTTATATGTTGTATTTGAGATGACTCTTTCCTAAGCGGCTTATTATATTCTCTCTAGGGCGGCTTCTTTCTTGACTTTTGTCAGTGAATATGATATAATTTTAAATCAAAACAACATTTTGCAAGCAAAAAAAGTTTTTGATGCGATTTAGGGTTAGTTTTCTAAGCAAATGGGCTGTGAAGCTGATTTTTAAAGTATTTTAAAAATTGGCAAAACAACTTGTTGTTTTGTAAGAAGCCGCAAGGCTTCTTAGCTTCACAGCCCGCGCTCATGCTAGCACGCTATATTGGTTTATCTATAAAAAACAAACTTAGATAGACAAGCCGCATAAATGTTGTGTGACAAAGGGGGAAAAATTGGATATAAAAGAAAAAGAATATCTTGAAAAAACATTAAAAATTATTGATAAAAAAATAAACGAGAGCCAAGAAAGAGTTAAAAGCATAAAAAACAAGTTAAAACTTGGCGTATCAGACCTTTCTGAAAATTTCCATGAAATAGCAAAAGAAGACGGGCTGGACTTATCTGAGACATATTCAAATCTTGCAGATATTGAATCTGTGGAAGGCGAGATTGTTAAAGAGACAAAGCGTTTATACCTACAAAAAGACCATCCATATTTTGCTCGTATAGACTTTCTTCCTAAGAATCGCAAGACAGTACAAAAGGTATATATTGGCATTGGCAATATCGTGGATGACAACAAACTGTATGTTGCAGACTGGCGAGCACCTATCTCTTCAATGTATTATGACTATAATCTTGGACCTGCTAGTTTCAAAATTGGCAAAGAAGAGTATAGCGGAACGCTTCAGCTTAAAAGACAATACAAAATAGAAGATGGTCAGCTTTTATCGTACTTTGACACTGACATGACAATCAATGATGAAATCTTGCAAGAGATTCTTTCTAAAAATGTTTCCGTGAAGATGAAACAGATTGTTTCTTCAATTCAAAAAGAACAAAATGAAATTATGAGAAAAGATATTGCCGACAGCATGCTTATTCAAGGCGTGGCTGGTTCGGGCAAGACATCAATAGCTCTTCACAGAGCTGCATATCTTCTATATAAGCATCGCGGACAGATAAAAAGTAAAGATATTTTGATTATATCCCCTAACAACGTGTTTTCAAGTTATATCTCTGAAGTTTTGCCGCAACTTGGCGAAGACAACCTTGTTGAAACCACCTTTGCACAGATTGCTAGAGCTGAACTTAAACGCCCTATTCAGTCAAGAGAGAGCATGCTTGACGACATAGCAACAAGTCCTAAACAAAGCGTTCTTGATGAAATATCATATAAATCTTCTTATGAATATCTTGATAGCTTGCTTAGATTTTTGAAGGGACCTTTCCTTGAAACTTTTACGCCGCAAAATCTCTCTTATGTGGTCAAAGAAAACCTAGACAACACTGTTGAGACTGTCGACTTCCCTGCTGAAAAGACTAAGGAGCTTTTCTTCAAAACATTCAAAGGGCTTGACCTATATGAGCGTATAAACAAGATTGCTTGGCAATACGCTATGGTCTTCACCGAAGAACGCCACTACACTAGAGAACAAAATAAAGCCTTACGTGATAGATTTAAACGCATACTTTATAAATTTTTGCCAATACGTGACGTCAATAAGATATTTGAGATTTTTATGGCAAGAGAAGGCTTCAAGGTAAGCAATAAACCAACTATAGACTATATTGATAAAGGCACATACCTTGCAATTAAATACTTTTTATATGGTTTTGACCACGACTTCTCTGCAAAATACCTTATTATAGATGAAATGCAAGACTTCACCCCAGTTGATATCTATCTTTTTAGAAAGCTATGGTCTTGCCCTTGCATTGTGGTGGGAGATGTGCATCAATGCATTGAAAAAAATCCATCACCTGAGTATCTGCAAATAACTGCCGATTTCTTGGGCTGCAAGTTGCTTGAACTTAAGAAAACCTACCGCTCAACAAAAGAAATTGCCAAGTTTGCAAATAATCTTATAGGGCTTAATGATATTGAGTTTGTAAATAGAAGTGGCAAAGAGCCAGCGTTATATCAAACTAACAACCAAATTGCCACAATTTTGAAAATTATCGAAACAGAATGTCAAAGTTTTGACCATATTGCGATCATCTGTAAATGCAATAAAGAAGCTTCTGCCCTGCAAAAACAGCTTTCCAAATTTACAAAATGCACTCTTTTAAACGAACCAGAAGACTATAATAACAGAATACTTATCTCATCCTGTGCAACAGCTAAGGGCATTGAATTTGATGCCGTAATCATTCCAAACGCTGATAGTGAAAACTATAAAAATACTATAGACAAAAATATCATCTATGTTTCAGCAACAAGAGCTCTTCATAAACTTTTCTTTGTGTGTGAAAAAGATAGGAGCATGCTACTTAAAGATATTAACATTATTGAAGAAAAAATTTAAAAAACTCTTCTATAAAAACAAAAAAAATTACAAATTTTGCCATGTTTTTGTCTAGGATATGGACAAAAATGTGGATAACTTATTAAAGTTTGTTTATAATTATGCAAAAAACCTTTTAAATTATATATTAAATAATAACTATCTCAAACTTTTAAATTTTGACAAAAAAATCAATTTAAAAAAGTCAAGAAAATTATCAAAGTTTTTAAAACAATCTTTAAAAATTATTTTGAAATTTGCTTGTTTTAAGCCAAATTCATGAAAAATCAATGTGGAAATGTGGATAACTTGCCATGGATAACCCCCAAAATCGTCAAAATACCCGATTTTGCATAAAAATTAACACTTATGTATAAATATTTACATGTGGATATGTGGATAACTTTTTGTGGATAACTGTATAACCCTTCACTGCTTTTTTCATAAAAATATGGCAATTTTGTAAAAACTATTTCATTTTATTTTGACTTTTTATAGCTTTGTTTTATTATTTATTTGTATAAAAGTGTGGCAAACAATGTTTTTTGTATCTTCTCTATAATTTACAACCTTAAAGGAGCATTTATGAATGATAAAAAACTTATAACCCCGCGAAAATTGTCGGGTTTTATGGAACTTCCACCCTACAAGCAAGTGGTTTTTGATATAATGATTGATAAAATTAAAAAAGTCTATCAAAGTGCAGCTTTCATGCCGCTTGATACACCTGTGCTTGAGTATAGCGAAATCTTAATGGCTAAGAGCGGTGGAGCTATTGATAAGGAAGTCTATGCCTTCAAAAAAGGTGATACCGATATTTGTATGCGTTATGACTTGACAGTTCCACTTGCAAGATATGTTGCAATGAATGCAAATGAGATTGCCTTCCCCTTCAAAAGATATCAGATAGGCAAGGTCTATCGCGGCGAAAAAGCTCAAAAAGGGAGATTTCGCGAGTTTATTCAATGCGATGCTGATATTGTGGGGTTAGACGAACTGCCTATTGTGGCTGACGCTGAATGTCTTGCAATCGTTGACAAGGTTTTTAAGGCACTTGAGCTTAAAATTCTCAACCACATATCAAACCGAAACATCCTTTTTGGGTATTGTGAAGCTTTGGGCTATAAAGATAAAACGCAAGATATCTTGACAATACTTGATAAATTAAACAAAATTGGCAAAGAAAATGCAGTGTTTGAGCTTGCCAGGATTGGCATAACAGACAAAGATTGCGAAAAACTTATAAATCTCACCTTAAAAAGCGGCAAATTTGCTGACATTTTAGATGAAATCAAGAATTTAACCGACAATGAAACCTATCAAAAAGGTGTGCAAGAGTTAAGTGAAGTTTATAAATATATGTCTGCTTTAGGCGTTGACGAAAGTTGCTATATTCTCGACATTGGGATTATTCGTGGTCAAAATTACTACACAGGCACAGTTTTTGAAGCCATGATGCCAGAGCATCCTGAGTTCTTAACAGTCTGCGGCGGCGGAAGATACGACAATCTTGCGGGCTACTATACTGATAAAAAAATGCCCGGCGTGGGGTTAAGTATTGGGCTTACGCGACTTTTTGACCTTCTCGACCAAGCAGGAATGCTTCCTGAATATTCGATAACTAACATCGACCTTCAAATAATTCCTATGGGCGATACATTGTGTGAATGTTTAAAGCTTCAAAAGTTCTTTTCTGGTTCTCTTGTATGCGATGTCAACTATGAAAACCGCTCCTTCAAAGCTAAGTTGAAGGAGGCAAACCGCAAACAAATTCCATTTATTTTAATTGTTGGCGAAAATGAAATTGAAAGCGGCTTATACGCCCTAAAAGATATGAATAGTGGCGAGCAATGGAGCCTGTCAAAAGAAGACTGTTTAAAAATGGTAAGCAGCAATAAAATTATATTGAATACAACCATATAACAAAAAGCACTATTTTATTTTGGGGTGCAACCCATTTAAAATAGTGCTTTTTTGATTAAAATAATTATGAAAATAGTTATCTATTTAGCAAATGATTATCTAATATCTATAACTAAAGATTTTGTTATTTTGCAAATTAAAATAGTTCCCGACTCGTCCACCGATGTCTCCACCACATCATTTTCTGCTGCCGAAACTGAAACTTCCATCGCCACATTAATTCCAGGCTTTCCAACTTCTGCACTTCCTTCGTTTGCTTCATATTGTGTACTCGGCAATACACTAGATTGCACATATAATAATGTACCTATTAAAACATCGTTTACACTTACAGGGTAATTAAGAACATACTTACGCGGTTCTATTGAAGCAGCCTCAGAACTAGACTCTGTTTTATCTTTAAAAGGATAAGGGTCATCGTTAAGTGTGAGATATAGGTAAAAGCTATCTGAATTGTTTGTATTTATCTCGACACTGCTATTTGAGTCAAGTATGCTATAATTTAAACTATTTATATCTGTTTTATACCATACTTCTATGTCACTATCATTGTTATTAAGTGTCAATGTGTAGCCAATGGGCTCTGTTGTTTCTGCCATATCTACAACTATCTCATTTAAGTTTATCGTTGTAGAACTAGCAGCACTTATACTAATGTGCACTGTCCCAGAAATTCCTGTGTATGATAAAACATTCTCTTGAGGCACATTATCACCTGCAATAGTCCCGCTGACAGATAAAACTGCACCTGCTATACTTGACTTACTACTCGCACTATATACTGTCTCCGTTGTGTTAATAACATCAATTTCAATGGATACTGTTCCACTATCAGATAAAACTGTGCCTAAATCAAGTTCAAAATTTTCATTAACAAAGCTTGGCAAAAAATTATCTATTGTTTCGCCTTCTGTTAAACCATTTGATATTCTTATATCTTTTATATATAGTGTTGAATTTGCTATATTGAATTGAATATCGCCTTTTAATTTTATAGTAAACCCTGATGTTGTAGCCAACACGCCTACTAAAAGCATGCTAAATACTAAAATAAATGCTGATACTGTTGAAATTAACTTAATTTTAAAACTCATAATTTTTCTCCTTTTATTACTGGGGTAACCCCAAAATTTTTTAACTCGGCGAGCGGGCCTATGCCCGAGAGCGAATGTGTAAATTTTTGCCCTGCAAAAATTTACCAAAGGCGTCAGCCTTTTACAAACTCCGTTGGAGTTTGTACATTCGCTCTCGCGGCATAAGCTGCTCGCGATAGCCGCCTATGGCGGCTATCTTTACGCTACTAGTATACCGCCCCCCCCGCAACCCATGTCAAGCATTTTTAACAAATTTTTTAAAAATTTTTTAATTTTTTTTACATGATTGGAAAAATTTTTGGTTTAAATAAAAGTTAACACAAAAATTTGTATATTAAATTATCTTTACAGTTTATTTTTTATTAAACCCATCGCTCGCAACTCTTTTGCTTGTAAAATAAGGAGTTTTTGTTTATAATATCTATATGAATAATAAAATTCGCGAAAAGTTGAAACTTTTGACTACTCAGCCCGGCGTCTATATAATGAGAGATAAAGACGGCAATGTTATTTATGTGGGCAAGGCTAAAAACCTTAAAAACAGAGTAAGCCAATATTTTAGAAACTCACCGAAGCCATCTAAAGTTCAAGCAATGGTTGATAATGTTGACATATTTGACTATTTTATCACTATGAGTGAGATGGATGCTCTTGCACTTGAGAGCAATCTAATCAAAAAATATCAACCTTTTTATAACATTCTTCTTAAGGACGGCAAGCAATTCCCATATATCAAAATTGATATTAAAGTCCCCTTTCCAAAGCTTGAAATTGTGAGAAAAGTCAAAAAAGACGGGGCAAGATATTTTGGTCCATATTTTGCAGGAATTGATGCTAGAGAAATACTTAAAACCATCAATTCAGCTTTTAAAATTAGAACTTGCAATCTTATAATCACAGAAACATCTATGGCGAAGCGTGAGTGCTTGAACTACTCGCTTGGTCTTTGTTCTGCACCCTGCACAAAACGTATTTCAAAAGATGACTATCGCAAGGAAATTGACAGGGTTATCAACTTTTTAAACGGAAATGACGAAGAAATTGAAGAAATTTTAACTAAAAAAATGCAGCAAGCAGCAGAAAACGAAAATTTTGAAAATGCCATTCTTCTTCGCGATAGACTTAAAATGATAACAAAACTTAAAGAGCGTGTGGTTGCAAATCTTCCTAAAGATGTCAGCAAAGATGTTTTTGCCTACTTTACTGACGGCTTAAGCGGTGTTATCACAAATATGGTTGTGCGTGGCGGAAAGATACTTGGTATTATATCCTACCCTTGTCTTGATGCAGAACTTGAAGAAGGGCAAACTCTCTTCAACTTTATTGTGCAGTATTATCAAAATTTGCTTGTGCCAAACGAGATAATTTTATCGCACAACATTGAAGATAAAGAACTTTTATATGAATTTTTCAACAAAAAAGTCAATATTATCACAAATCCACACGGAATAAATAAAAATTTGCTTGATATGGCTCTTGTAAATGCCAAAGAATATCTAAATAAATATATTGAAAAAGAAAAACTTAAATACAACAATACTATTGGTGCTATAAAAAGTTTGCAAGAGAAGTTACATCTAAAAAATCTGCCTGAGCGTATGGAATGCTATGATATCTCAAACATCAGCGGAACAAACAAGGTTTGTTCAATGGTGGTGTTTAAAAATGGAGAAGCAAGCAAAAAAGATTATCGAAAATTTAAGATAAAGACGGTTAAAGGCTCAAACGATTTTGCTTCGCTTAAAGAGGCTTTGACAAGAAGGCTGAAAAGGCTTGTTGAACTAAATGGTGAGAGCTTTAAAGAAAAACCCGACCTTATTATTATTGATGGTGGCAAAGGACAAATCTCTTCCTGCTATGAAATTTTACAAGAATTTGAGCTTGAAAACAAAATTGACATGATTGGTCTTGCAAAGAAACAAGAAGAGGTATTCTTCCCAAATCGCTCTGAGCCTATGCTTTTAAAACCAGGAAGTGTTGAACTTAAGCTTATTCAGCGTATTCGAGATGAAGCACACAGGTTTGCAATCACCTATCATAGAAATATCAGAACGGCAAAAATGACAAAGTCTATTCTTGACGAAGTGCCTGGCGTTGGTCCTAAAAAACGCGACGCACTGCTTAAAGCATTTGGTACAAGTGAAGAAATTGCAAAAGCGAGTGTTGAGCTTTTGCAGACAGTGCCTGAAATATCGCCCGCCCTTGCAAGCACAATCTATAACTATTTTCAAGAACATCCTATTGAATACAAAGTGGAAGAGTAATAATTTTTAAATTATAAAAACATATTTATCAATGTTATTTATCAAAAAAAATTATAACAAGTGGCTATTTTTAACAATTTAGTCACTTTTTTATTTTAAAAATAGTTTAAAATTTGTTTGTAAAAATTTTAAAAATTTGTATACTAAAATCGGAGGTAAAAATATGAGAAAAATTACTATGGTTCAATATGGCTGCGGAAAGATGAGCAAATTCACTATGAAATATGCACTTGAAAAAGGTGTTAAAATTGTAGGTGCTTTTGATATCAACCCTGACGTCATCGGAAAGGACATTTCCGAAATTATTGAAAGTGACAAAAAATTAAATGTTAAAGTGCAAAAGGCAAGTGAGTTTGATGAATTTTTAAAGACTCATGATGTGGATATCGCAATTATCACTACAACTAGTGTCTTTGCAGAAAACTACCCTATCTATGAAATTTGTGCAAAAAACGGCGTAAACGCTATTTCTACCTGCGAAGAGGCCTTCTACGCACAAAATTCAAACCCAAAACTTGCAAAAAAACTTGATAAACTTGCAAAAGAAACAGGCTGTACAATATGCGGAAGCGGCTACCAAGACGTTTTCTGGGGCAACCTTATAAGTGTTATTGGTGGAGCCACACACAAGATTATAAAAATTAAAGGAAGGTCAAGCTATAATGTTGAAGACTATGGTGTGAGCCTTGCTAAAGTTCACGGTGCGGGACTGACAAAAGAAGAATTTAAAAAGCAAATCGCTGACCCTGAAAATATTTCTGATGAAGAGCTTAAAAAACTTATTAGTGCGGGAAAGTTCGCCCCAAGTTATATGTGGAACGTTAACGGCTGGCTTTGTGCTAAGCTTGGGCTTCATGTGACAAAACAAACTCAGCGTTCTGTGCCACAAATTGCAGAAGAAGATTTACATTCTGACACTCTTGGCATGACAATTCCTAAGGGACATTGCTCGGGACTTAGTGCCGTTGTTACGACTGAGACAAAAGAAGGCACTACCATAGTCAGCGAATGCATTGGCAAGGTCTATGGTCCAAATGATTACGACTGCAACGACTGGACAATTGAAGGCGAGCCTACAACTCGAGTTGTGATTGAAAGACCTTCGACCGCTGAGCTTACTTGTGCGACTGTTATAAACCGCATTGTTGAAGTGCTTGTTGCTGAACCTGGCTACACCACTACCGACCAAATGCCAGAAAATATCTATAAGGCACATAGTCTTAACAAATACATTGAAATCGTTGATTTCTGCGTAGATGAGCATTGTGATGGGCATTGTGGACATCATGACTGCAGATGCGAGGACTAATAAACGTTAATTTTTAATAAATCAGCGTGAAAAGTAGATATTTGAGCGGGAAACCAAACCTTTATTTTGGGAAAATTGGAGCGTGAGATAATGGCGATTGAAAGTGCACGCAAAAGGCGTGCGAAAAAAGCAAAGCTTTTTTAAAATTTTAAAGTATTTTTAAAATTTTACTTTCAATCGCCTTTTCAAAGGAGAAAAAATGGACAACGGATATTTTATATCATTTGAAGGTGGAGAAGCGTGTGGGAAAAGCACTCAAATCAAAAAACTTAAAGAATATATTTCCACTCTAACTCAAAAAGATAATTTTCTTTTTGTAAGAGAGCCAGGCGGAACGCCGCTTACGGAAGAGATAAGAAAGCTTATTTTAAACTATGAAATTGATAAGCCGCTTCCTATGACAGAACTTTTACTTTTCTGTGCAGCAAGAGTTGAAGATGTTGAAAAATGCATAAAGCCTGCCCTATTGCAAGGGAAAGTTGTTATTGCAGACAGGTTTTATGATTCAACAATTGCATACCAAGGAATGGCAAGAAAAATTATGAGCAGCGGAGATATACTTTCTTTGACTAAAAAAATTATTGGAGATGTCAAGCCGGACTTAACCTTTTATTTTAAAATCTCGCCAAAAGAAGCTTTTAAGAGAAAGTCTAAGATGGGTGAAGGGCTTGATAGAATAGAGCAAGAAGGTTTAGCCTTTCATAAGGCGGTGGCAAAGGGCTATGATTATATTTCATCAATAGAAAAAGAGAGATTTTATGTGCTTGATGCATGCAAGTCGCCAGAAGAGATTTTTAGTGAAATAATCACAGTATTAAAGAAAAAAATAGGAAATTATTTAAAATAACAGCAAAAAACGCATTAAAATCAAATTTAATGCGTTTTTTCTTTTAATTTTAACTTAATTTTATTGCAATAACCATTATAATCAAAATCTTGATATTTTTCATCTTCTGTAATTATAACAATATTGGGTTTTTTGTTTGCTATAAGTTTTAATTTGCTAACAACTTCTTGATAGGTTATTGATTTATAAAGTTTTTCATAATAATCGTATTCTTGATAACCTAAAAGGTCCCCAAATCTATCATAATTACTATAATTTTTATCAGCTTGGTCAAAAATGCCAAGTTGGTCAAATTTTATTCCACTAATACTTTTATTTATCCGATTGACAAAACGCTCTTCTGTGACTTCATCCAAAATTGAAGAAATAAACTCGTTATATACATCCAATATCTTATCTATATTTTTCTCAGCACACTGCACGCCAAATGAAAAATATGTTGTATCTATATATTGTGATATTCTTGCAAAGCAACTATAGCAAAGCTCTTGCTTTTGTCTAAAAAAATTGTATGCAACTTCATTAAGTAAACCTGATACAACACCATTAACGGCAGAAGTGCGTCTATCATAATAAGCTGTTTTCTCTTGTTTTTCAATTTTATAATCTAGGCTTATTAAACCTTTACCATTTTCATAAGGTTTTGAGTAATAGTAATGCGGTCCCCTATCACCCAAATTATCAAGGCGTGAAAAGCCTTTTTTGCCAAATGGCTTTACTCTTGATGAAACATACTTATCAATCAGCTTTTCTGCGTCTTCTTGTGCAATGTTTCCGACAATGTTTATTGTCAAATTTTCTTTATTTATAAATGTATAAATAAATTTTTTGATGTCATTTAAAGATATATTCGCTATGCTCTCAAGACTACCTGCTGGCGAATATTCATGATTTTTTATCTCTTTGTTTCTTGCTTGATTTTTATCTAAAATCAATGCCGAAAGTCCGCTATTTGTAAGACGTCTTGTGCTTATTTCATCACTAATGATTTTAAATTCCGATTCAAACTGCTTTTGTGAATATATAATTTTATCAAATGGGTCTGTCAAAAGGTCCAATGCAGCTTCTATGTCTTTGTTTGTGGCACTTGTGACAAAGGTCATCTCTGAAAAAGATGTGAAAGCATTAAAATACTGATATTTTCTACGAAGTTCTGTACGCTCATCTCTTGTATGCCTTTTAGTTGAAAAACCCATTAAAACATGTTCGCAAAAATGTGCAAGCCCTGCTTTGCCGATGGGGTCATTATTTGCTCCTGCCCCAAAATGCAACTCAATAACAACGCCCTTTATGTCAGGGACAAACTCATATAACACAGTGATTCCATCTTTACTTTTAAAAATTTTTTGTTCCATAATTCTCCTTACTAGCTAGAAAAATCACAAGATAAATCTTGTGACTTATTTTTTTATCTTTTATATAATTTATTCTTTATCACTATCATTTTTTAATTTTAAATTAGCTTTCTTTTGGAATTTTCCATCTTTTTTATAGACAACAAATTTTGTATCTTGATTTTTGCTGAGTTCTTGAACTCTTGCAAGAGCTTCTTCTTTGGTCTTCTTGCTGTCAATAACTCTTGCGGCACCATCTTTCTTTATCTTCCAAAGCTTATCTTCTTTATCAAAAACAACTCTATAAACTGATTTTTTAGTTTTTTCTTCCACTTTCTTCCCCTTTTCTTCAACTTTTTGTTCTTCTTTCGTTTTTGGTGATGTTTTCTTTGTCTCAGTTTTTAGCTCTTCAGAAACTGCCCTTTCTTCAGTTTTTGGTTGTGTTTGCTTTGTTTGTCTTGCGGCTTTTGTCTCAGTTTCTTTTATGGCTTCTTGCTTTTCTTGCTTGGTTTGCTCTTCTTTTTTATTCTCTTTTATTTTATCTTTTTTCTTTCTTGTAAATGGCCACATAATTACTCCTTTTTATTTACTTTATTAACTTAGTTTTATTATAACATTATTATTTATTTTTTTCAATATCTTTTTATTTATTTTATAAATAAAATTTTTATTTTATTAATTTATTTTTATTTTTAATTCTTTTATGCTATCATATTTTCATAAGGAGATTTTATGAAAAATATAGGTACTATTTCCTGGGGTATTAAAGCACCGATTATTCGCCCAGGTGATGATCTTGTTGAAATAACATGCGAAAGCGTTATGAGAGCTGTTAAAGAAGGAAAAATTAAATTAAAAGACAGAGATATTGTAGCTGTTACTGAAGCTGTGGTTGCAAAAAGTCAAGGGAATTTTGCCACTGTTGACAACATTGCAAAAGACGTGCGTGCAAAAATGGGAAGCGGCACTGTTGGCGTGATATTCCCTATACTTTCAAGAAATCGTTTTTCAAATATTCTAAAAGGTATTGCAAGAGGCTGTGACAATTTGGTTATTCAACTTTCTTACCCTTTTGACGAAGTTGGAAATCCACTTGTAACAATAGACAAATTATATGAAATTGGCATCACAAATTTCAATAAAACTTATACTGAAAAACAATTTTATAAACTTGTTGGAAAGATTGAACACCCTTTCACTGGGCTTGATTACATTGATTTTTATAAAAAAATTTGTGGAGAAAACTGCAAAATTATTCTATCAAATGACCCAACAACTATTTTAAAATACACAAAAAAGGTTATTTCTGCAGACATCCACTCACGTCACAGAAACAAAGATTTGCTTTTAAAACGTGGCGCCAAAACTGTTATTACACTTGACGAAATACTCAATCACTCAGTTGACGGAAGCGGTTATAATGAAGAGTTTGGCGTGCTTGGTTCTAACCTTTCAACAGACGAAAAATTAAAACTTTTCCCACGAGATACCAAAACATTTGTGAAAAAATTACAAAAAAGGCTACGCGAAGTGAATGGCGTTGAAATGGAATGTATGGTGTATGGAGATGGAGCTTTTAAAGACCCTGTTGGCGGCATTTGGGAGCTTGCTGACCCTGTTGTTTCTCCTGCGTTCACTAGTGGGCTTACAGGAACGCCAAACGAAATTAAACTTAAGTATGTGGCTGACAACCAAATTGGCGACCTTAAAGGCAGGGCTGCAGAAGAAGCAATAAAAGATATCATCACTAAAAAGAATAAAGACCTTAAAAATCAAAATGTTTCACTTGGAACTACTCCAAGACGCTACACTGACCTGCTTGGCTCGCTTGCAGACCTTACAAGTGGTAGTGGCGATAAGGGTACCCCTATTGTTTTGATAACAGGCTATTTTAATAACTACGCTGACGAATAGACATTTAAAAATCCATATAGAGCAAAATCTATATGGATTTTTGTTTTATGTTGTTGTGTTTTAATGATATTGTGTGTTAATGTTTTTTAATGTTGGTTTGTATTGTGTTTTAATGCTGTTTGTTTTTAAGAATTTAGCTTTTTGCCCAAGCTTGGATTATTGCAAGAGTTGCTGGACTGCCACCTTGTGCAAGCCATGAGATTCCCTTTGGCAATGGTATTAACATGCCTTGAATATAGGTGAAATTGCTAAAATCTGTGCCTGTGTAGCCCTTCTTGCCATTCATAATATATACGCAGTTTTGAATTTTTGATGAGCCGCCTGATAATTTTAAATCGCCTGTTAATGCTGAAGCTTCAAATACCGCACATTCTTTTATCGTTACACTGCTTGTGCCGTAGCCTACTATTGCCCCGCAAGTTGATGAATTTGATGTTTCTAATGGGTACGCACCTATTTCTACCGCACAATTTGATATCGTTGTATTTGTGGCATAGCCTGCTATCGCTCCTGAATATTGTGTGTATGCAAACCCAGCAGTATAAACATA
>CAWVLM010000064.1:0-11412 GCA_963930145.1 Clostridia bacterium | reverse complement strand
TTTATTATTAAGCAAAAAAGTGTGCACTAAAGGCACACTTTTTTTAACTTATGTCCTATTTATTTTCGCCGTTATCACTAGGCTTATTATCTACGTCTTTATTTTTAAGACTTGCTTTATAAGCTTTTTTCTCTTTTCTGTAAGCGTCGTCTTCTTCTACAACAATCTTACGTTCAATTGAGAGCAGGTAGTCAGCCGACATAACAGTGTCAATCTTTTCCTTAATTATGTTGATTTTTTCGTCAATTCTAATGATATTTAGGTTATAAGCTTTAAGCTCTTTTTCAAGCTCTCTAGAAATCTTGCCTTTGCTTGCAAGTTGACTTTCTTTTACAAATTCCTTATGATCTTGTTCAAGTTTTGTCCTGTCGCCTTCAAGAATTTTCTTTGCTTGCATAAGGTCCGCTACTTCCTTGTCTCTTCTCTTCTGAGCTTCAACCAAGATTGCATCATGGTTTACAGAAAGTTTTCTATCATAGCTTTCCTTTCTAATCCTTTCAATTTTCTTGATTTTAACATGTCTTAAAGCAAATCCAATAATAGCCACAATAATAGCCACGCCAAATATTATTGAAGGAATTGCCAGCCAAGTTGTATCGCTTGGGGTAGTGGTGTCCTCAGTTGTATCATCGTCAGTGGTATCGTCATCAGTTGTGTCATCGTCTTCTGTTGCACTAGCTTCTGCAACAAATACACGCTCATTATAGACAGGTGAAATACTTGCATTTGTAAATTCAGTTTCTTCAACTGATGTGAAATCAATATGAGTTATAAGTGCAAGTCCAAGCGTTTCGTTGCAATCAGAAACAAGAGTGAAAGCAATAGTAGGAGTTGCATCAGCCGATGCACTTAAATAAATTGTATACTCATGAAGTTGTCCGTCATTTACAATTTGTGTGATAGTGTTATAGCCATCTATTGTAACCGACGCGCCATAAGCACACTCATGTTCATCAGTGCTTGCGTCTTCAGCACCTTCGTTAAATATGGTTGCCATGTCAAACGTCAGTTTATAATATGAGCCTGATGTCAAAGAAAGTGGATAAACAGATGCGAGAGTAGCATTACTTGCATATTTTGTTTGAATTGCAAGATAATTTGAATCATTTAATATAAAGTCTTCGCCATAAGGATTGTCTTTGCCGCTAATAATACCAGCATTTGCACAATCGGCTTTATCGTCATCAGTTAAGTTGCCGTCGTAAATCTCGTCAATGCTAAGGTTATAAGCAGGTGAAGTTTGAATTTCATTTGACACTTCTCCATTGACAGTTAAGTTAAGGTAATAATCGGTCAAGTCTGCTTTGTAATATGCATCAGTTGAATTAAACTCGTCTTCACTAGAACTTTCAACAATGAAGTTGTCAAGATAAACAATTCCAGCCACCTTATCATCTTCACTGCCAAGCGAAACGACAATTTGAATATCATGAGAGACGGTTTCAGCAGTGTGGAAATAGATATTCATTGAATTCCATCTTCCAGTGCTTGCAATGCCGTCTTGTGAAAATAGGGTGATACCATTTCCATCAATCACTTCAACCTTTATTTCAGAAGGATTGAGATTTGATATGTCTTGGTTATAATAGTCGAATGAAAGTTTGTAGTAAGAATTGCTAGCAAGATTGTAACTAGCTGATGTAAGGGATTGATAGCTGTTTCTATTGTTATACATCATATAAACATTGTTTGGAAGGTCAATGTTTGTAGTATTATTTGGGTGTCCTGGGTATATTCCTGCCCAGCCATATTTTCCAGCATAATTTTCCTTGTAGTGCTCGGCATTATAAAGATAAACAATGCCGCTTTCATTATACTTTTCATTTTCAATTTCGCTTGTCCAGTCAGAAGCTGCAATAGGGTAGTTTAATGCTCGCTCATCGTTATTTGCAACATTGAAATATGAATTTGTTATGCTTGTCGGTGAAGAAGAGAAGGAAGCAAGCTCAACACTATTTGAAGCTGCGGCATATTCTTCATTTGTGGCGTATTCCACAGTTATATTATCAACCACAACGCAGCCATTTGCAGCAGTTGACGCATCGCCAAGCCAAAGTTGAATATTGATAGAACTGTCATAAAGCGAGTGTCCTTTAACATAAAGCTCAATTGTTTGATAGTCATTTACAAAGTTGTTGTCAACATTAGAAGAATATCCACTAGTCTGTCCGTTTTGAAGGGCGTAATATTGTAGAGAAGAGTTATCATTTTCTTCATCATCAGTCAGAAGGTCGGAGTAGAGTGTGTAAATCTTGTCATTTTCTTGTACTTTAACATAGAAAGCACCGCTTGCTAAAGTGTCAGACACCTTCATATTGACAGAAATTTTATAAATTCCATGTGCTTTAATATCAAAATCTTTTGATTCAACGCCAACATAGCCGCCATCTTCACCTGTGTAAAGGATTAAAGCCCTGCTATTTCCATAACTTAGGTCATCACCAACATAAGAATAGCCTTTGGTTAGTGAAGTAAAGACGCTTGGTTGTATATTGCGAATGTCAGCAATAACGGCGTGTCCGTTTGAATTTCCAATTCTTGTCCATTTATCGTCTGCAGATTGTTCATCTTCAAAGTCAAAGTTAAAACCTGTTGTATCAATAAGTGCAGAGTCGTCTTTGAGTGCGTCTACAACATAGCAACGCTCATTATTCAAATCGTCAAGAGTATCTTTGTCTTCATAAGGAGTGTTATTTCCGTAGCATGCTTCAAAGAAAGCGTTTTGCGAATATCTAACAACATTGACTTCATCAAAGAACACAACGCCAGTGCTAGTCATAGAGTCATTGCCACCAAGATAAAGGTCAACAGTCACTGTTTGGCTTTCATCTCCTGTAGCAACATAGATGTAGTATTCATCCCATTCATTAGAGATGATGTTTTCAACTCCAGCTTCAATAGATTTGCCGTCAACATCAACAAGCCCTGAAACATAGATTGAAGCGTAAGCACTATCGTCACCATTTGTAATCGCCTTGGCAGAGACAGAAAATATATAATAAGAGTTGGCGTCAAGCGTTATTGAATTTGACCTATATCCTTTAGAAGCGTAAACATTCAAGTCGTCACTATCATGTTTTGAGTTAATCATCAAAATTCTGCTGTCATCACCCCTAGACCCTGGGTTAGATTGAAGCATATACACATCTTGATAGTTAGAGAAGGTAGTATTTTCGCTACCATCACTTGACGAGCCCGAGCCAACGTCAATAAGCATACCTTGAGCTGACGAAGAAGTTTCTATTGCACTCCAGCCAGAAAGTGAGTTGCCAGTTGCATAAGGCGTTGACCCCTCTTCAAAAGAAGGGTTAGTTATGCTAACATTTTCTTGATAATATTTCACATAATCAGCACTTGCTGCATAAGTCTCAGTGATATTTGCTGCTGCAATTCCACCAAAAAGTGCAAAAGGGAATAAAAAAGCAACACATAACTTTAAAAGCTTTGAACCTGTTGACTTAAGTTTATTTCTAGTTTTAATCATAAATCCACCTTTTTTAATAATAATTGATAATCCTGGCATAAACAAAGCATGCCGTAGGCATTTACCCAAATAGTATACAACATTTTTTCTTTATAATCAAATATTTTTTACATATTTATTCATAATAATTGTATGAAGAAGAACCCAAGCGTAAAGAAAATATGTTGCAATTTAAAATGTGCAAAAGCGAAAGACATTATAAGGGAAAATTTTAGAAAAAAGGAATTTGTCGTGCAAAATTTGCCGAATAAAAAGGAGAAAAAAGAAGATAAAGCAAAATCGGCAAAAATCGGCAAAAAATTTTCTAAAAAAGAGAAGTTTTTGCTTTTATTAAGCGGTGCAGTGATAGGCTTTTTAAATGGATTTTTTGGTGGAGGTGGTGGTATGATTTGCGTGCCAATACTTCAAAAGGTGCTATCACTTGACGCAAAGAAGTCTCATGCAACGGCGATAGCAGTCATCTTTCCGCTTAGCCTAATCTCAGCTTTTGTTTATGTAGTGGGTGGCTATATAGAGTCCTTCCCGCTATTGACTATCGGGCTTGGCGTAGTAGCAGGCGGACTACTTGGGGCATTTGCTTTAAAATTTTTGCCGCCCAAAGCGGTCAGACTGATATTTGCAATAATCATGCTAGCAGGGGGTATCAAACTTATAATATGAGCATTTATTTAACTATATTTTTATATATACTTTTCGGTTTTTTGGCTGGCATCTTTGGCGGTCTTGGTATGGGTGGCGGAACGCTCTTGATACCCTTGCTCACAATCTTTCTAGGACTTGACCAAAAACTCTGTCAAGGCATAAATTTAGTCTCTTTTTTGGTTATGGCAATTTTTGCACTAATCATTCACTATAAAAATGGCTACTTGCAAACAAAAGGTATATTTTATATCATCATAAGTGGAATTATATTTTCATGTTTTTCAGCTTTTCTTGCTGGTTTTTTGCCAAGCAAAGTGTTAAAAACAGCTTTTGGCGTATTTTTATGTATATTATCTATATTTGAAGTTATAAAAGTGTTTAAAAATTAGTTTACATTCATGCGAAAATATGCTAAAATGTCTCAAACGGAGGAATGTAACGTGATAGACAAAACAAAGTGTATTGGATGCGGAACTTGTGTTGCTATTTGCCCAGTCGGGGCGATAAGTTTTGATAGTGATGGCAAAGCGTATATTGACACAAATAAGTGCATAAAATGCGGGGCATGTCAAGCAAGTTGCCCAGTAGAAGCTATAGATTTAAGTAGAGGTAAAGATGGAAAAGGTAGCAATAATTGAGCTTAACGAAAAGGCATTAAGACTTTCAATATATAAGGTGAATAATGGCAAAAGCATGCTGTCACTTTGCAAGAACCAAAATGTTGCATTAGGCGAAGAACTAGACAAAGACGAGCTTATAAATCCTAACACAAAGAATGAACTTTTAGAAGTACTCAAAGTTTATCGCAAGATGATAGAAAACTATAGTGCGGGCAAGATAATAGCAGTAACAACAAATGTTATATTGAAGGCAAGAAATTATAGGGGATTTTTAGACGAAATCTATAATAACACAGGCATAAACTTTGTCATACTCAGCGATGAAGATTATATCAAAAACCTATTCAATGCCGTTGTCAACAGTATTGACAGTGCAAAGGGCGTGTTTGTATACGTTGGAGCCTATGTTTCATATGTTGTAAAATATAACAGACGTGCAATTCTCGGCAGCAGCATTTTGCCAGTTGGAACATATAATGTAAAATTAGACGGGAATGCAGACAAGGCAGTTGAAGAAATAAAGAAGAAGATAACTCTTGACGGCGTATTACGTGACTTAGAAGAAGACAGCAAGTTTGTAGGGCTTGGTGACAGTTTTATCTCTATGGGAAGGATAGCTAAAAAGATTCAACGCTATCCGCTTGATGTAGACAACAATTTTCTTCTCACATCCTCAAACATGGCAAAAACCTATCAGTTTGTAGAAGGACTTGACCTTGAAAAGATAAAGAAAATCAAGGGTATAGATTATGATAGTGCTGATAGAATTGTTGTGGGCTTTGCAATAATCAAGGCTATATACGAACTTTTATCAATCAAAGAAGTCACTATATCAACAGCTAATTTAAGGGCAGGGCTACTTCAAATCAACATCTTAAATGCAAGCCAAGAAAAATTCAATGACCTTCTTTCAAATTCACTTGAAAGCTACTATGAATTCAATAATGACGAGTTTTCAATAAATAGTCAGGTATACAATATGGCAACAGTGCTTTTCAAACAACTTAAAGTTATGCACAAACTGCCAAGGTTTTATGTAAAACCACTAAGAATAGCCTCCTTCATGTATGACTGCGGCAAGTGCATCAACAGCGAAAACTATACAAAATATGGCTTTGATAAGATAGTATATTCCGACCTTGCAGGCGTCACACATAGAGAGCTTCTTATAGCAGGCTTTATTTGCGTATGCCAAAATCTAGACGACTTTTCGCTCAATGAGTGGATTAAATATAAGGATATCCTAGCCGAAGAAGACCTAGATGCCGTAAGAAAGCTTGGAATAATTGTCAAGCTAGCCGTTGCACTCAATGCTTCGCAAAAGCCAATAATTCAAGATATAGTTTGCGATATATTAGGTGATTCAATTATCATGAAAACAGTTGTTGACGGCGATGCAACTTATGAGATACTCGAGGGGATGAAGGTTGCCCAAGATTACAAAAAGGTATACAAGAAGTCTTTGCAGATAATTTAAGGTAATGGGCATTTAAAAAAATGCCTATTTATCTTATAGGAAAGGTTTTAAATATTTTTATCTTATAAGAAGGTTTTTAAAATATTTTTATCTATATAGATAATTTTTAATATGGTTTTTAGTGAAATTGCAAGCAACAATAATTAAATGGAGAGATAGATATGAACAAATATAAGTATGCGATTGAGATAGGCGGTTCCTATACAAAGATATATGTTAAAGACTACGGTTTTGTGCTTTGTGAGCCCAGCTTGGTTGCAGCAGAGCCAACGCCGCAAGGCTATCAAATCATAGGGCTTGGCAGTGAGGCCAAAAAGATGATGGGCAAGACCAATGATAGCGTTGAAGTTTTTAGTCCTATTTCAAATGGACAAATTAAAAATTATGAGTATTTGAAGGCACTTCTTGAATATTTCTTTAAAAAATTAGATTTCAAAAAGAAGCGTGATTCGATTATGGTGCTTATAAATTGCGGGCTATCTCAAAAAGATAAAGACACCTTTTTATCTCTTCTTTACGAGCTTGGCTTTAAAGAAGTTATCTTGATTCCAACGGTCATATGCTCATGTATTGGTGCGGGAAAGAATATAAGCTCAACAAAAACCAATATGATAGTAAATATCGGTGGTGCAAATACCGATATTGCCGTTATAAATATGAACTCTATAATAAAGGGAGCAACCCTTGGGCTTGGCGGACGGGCAGTAGATGTTGCGATTGCAAATACCATAGCCTATAATCAAGGCTTAGTTATTGGCTTAGGCACAAGCGAGCGGTTGAAAACCGAGGTCGGTAGCCTATATCCAAACGATACTTTAAATATGGAAGTCACAGGCGTTGACATTGAAAGCAAAGTTCCGCGTTCATACATTATTTCATCAAACGACTTGCTTGTGGTGCTAGAGCCATTTTTTGACGAAATTATAAGGTCAATAGATGTTACAATCACGTCTCTGCCGCCAGAAATAACAACAGATATCATAAATAACGGCGTACTTTTTGTTGGTGGAATGAGTCAAATCGCGGGGCTTGATAAATATCTAAGACAGAATTTCCGCTATCCATTTAGAATAGTGGAAGATGGCGAAAATGTATCCATCTTAGGTGCAGGAAAACTGCTTGACGATCCAGAACTTTTGCAAAAGATATACGAAAACACATAATCAGTAAAGGGTAGGGCTTTAACTTCGCTCTATCTTTTTTTGTTTAAAATATGTAAGTTATAAAAAGCCTAAATAAGACAAAAATAAGTCAAAAACGACATTTCTTCACTTTATTTATAAAGCTATATTTGATAAAATAAAGGTCAAGGAGATGGAAATG
This sequence comes from Clostridia bacterium, assembly GCA_963930145.1. GTDB lineage: Bacteria > Bacillota > Clostridia > Christensenellales > UBA1242 > Caccovivens. The sequence goes on along the minus strand of CAWVLM010000064.1, from coordinate 3,866 downwards.
GCAAGAAAGATTGTTTTGACAAGTGGTAAAGGCGGTGTGGGTAAAACAACAATATGTGCAAATCTAGGCATGTATCTAGCAAAACTAGGCTTCAGGGTGGTGCTTTTTGATGTTGATATCGGTCTAAATAATCTTGATGTTGTCATGGGGATTGAAGAGCAGGTCGTCTTTGATATCACAGATGTGATTATGGGCAGATGCAGACCAAGACAGGCTCTTGTTCAAGATAAGCATATCTCGTCACTATATATATTGCCTTCAGCTCATGCCTATAACAAAACAAATATAATGGGCGAACATATCAAAAATGTAATTGACCAGCTTGACTCAAGTTTTGACTATATTCTGATAGATTGCCCAGCAGGTGTGGAAGCGGGTTTTCATAGGGCGGTGTTTCCAGCAAATGAAGCTATAATTGTAGTAACTCCTCATCTTTCGTCAATCAGAGATGCCGACAAGGTTATTGGACTTTTAGACGAGTATGATATTGAATATAAAGGCTTAGTTATCAATAGAGTACGGGGAGACCTACTACTAAATGGCGAAATGATGACTGTTGAGAACATAGTCAGAGCTTTAAATTTGCCACTTCTTGGAGTTATTCCAGAAGACGATGCAATAGGGGAGTCAAATTCATTAGGCACAAGAGTCCAATCAATAGAAAGTGCAAGGGCTTTCACACTATTAAGCGAGAATATTCACAATGGTTCAAAGAAAATCTTTGATTGCACCTATAAATATCGTGGGCTTATGGGCTATATAAAACGCAATATAAAAAAGCATGTATAAAGCCTTAAAAAATTATAGAAAAAGTCTTAAAACTTTTTGCGGAGTAATTTTTGATAGTCAAAATAGGTGAGTTGCTCCTTAAAACGCGGGCGGCACAAAAGCAAAAATTAAATAGCATTTAATTTTTAAAAAGAAAGCCCTACAATCCTAGAATTATTGCCATGTTAGTTTTTTGCAACCTAATAGTTAAACTTGCTCTTTAAACGCGGCTTTCTTTTGTGAGCTTTCAGCTCACGCTTTTGTGCCTTTGTCTCTTCGTTCGAGCCTATCAAAAAGACAAAGTTTTTTCATGCGGATTTATTAAATAAAAAGGAGATGATCATGGATTATAGAATAACAAAGCGAATAGAAAATATTTTAAAGCAAGACAAACTAGCCGACCCGCAACACATATGCGAGGTGTTACAAGGCGAGCTTAAACCGCTCATTGAAAGTTATATAGAGCTAAATAGCGAATTAAAAGTGCGTTTTAGAAAAGATAAAGAAAAAAATATCTTTTTTATAGAGTTCTCAGCTGAGCGAATAAAACCCTATGGTTACATACCATTTTAAAAAAATAACAGAGATAATTCTCTGTTATTTTTTGTTAAACTCTTTCCCAGCAAGCATATAAGGTTGTGTCACCCGTGATAGTAATTGACGTGAAACCGCTTCCACCAGAAGTGTAGTCGCCCCATGCACTTGTTCCCCAAGACGTTGCTTTAAAGTTCTTTGCGTCTATTGGAATTGCGGTCAAGTATGCTGTGCAGGTAGGAGCATACTGCGTTAAGTCAATAGTTGTTCCTTCTAAAACCTTGAATGAATCAATAGGAGAAGGCGAATTTTTCATCTTGCTACCAGCTGTGCATCCCATAACAAGATACCATCTCAGGTCAAATGAAACCGTATAATAATGTTTTTCATCAACGGTCCAATCTGCACTATAGGTTGTGTCATGATTTGGCATGACTATATCGCTATTATAACCTTTGAAAGTATAAGTTATTCTAGCGGTTTGCCCGTCATCAAAAACATAACTACTTTGAACAGGAACTTCTATTTGCTCGCCTTGATATAGCCTCAAAGTAACAGTTTCAGTGTTACCATAATCACTTGTAAAGGTCAGTGTATACATATTTCTGATATAGATATCAAGGTCATTATTAGGCATTGTAAAATCGGTAATTTGATTTGTGAAAGACTTGTCAAGATAGAACTTAGTTGTATCATTGACCTTTTCTATAGAAGAGAAGTCTATCGTATCTCCAACTTTAACACGCAGCGTAGCCAAAAGCTCATCACCATCATAGACGTTTACTGAGCGTGTATACTCAGTTCTGATTAAGTTCCACTTAGCATAAAGGGTGGTATTTTGAGAAGGCATTGTGCTCAAGTTGAATTGCGACCTTTCTTCAAAATCTTCAGTTGTAAACCAGCCACCAAATTCATAGTAAGAAGTGAAGTTACTTTCAGTAATTTCTTTAGTTGTAAGGCTAGGAATAGTTATACTTTCGCCTTCAAGTTTAGTTATGCTATCAATTTTATCATCACTATTAGTAACGAAGGTTATTGTATAGTAGTTTTGTGTTACGACTTCCCACTTAGCATATAGTGTCATATCTTTTCTAGGCATTGTATCACTTGTAAATTGTGTCAAGAAAGTTTCATCTTCAAACCAACCCGCAAAGTGATAACTCTTATGCGTAAGCCCATCGTCAATAACATAGTCAGAAAGCGTTGGCAGAGCTAAACTATCTTTATAATGATAACTTTGTGATTCAAGCGTCTCGTTGCAATTTGTTTCAAAATTTATTTGATAGAGTATTTCTCCAGACATCTGCCAATTGCCATCACTTGCTTCCCATTCTGTTTCATTTGTATATTTATAGTTATTTATAAATTCATATAGTGGGTTCATATCAACTTCTGTGCCATAGTCAACTATTTGGGCATCGCTAGTTGAAAGGGTGAGAGTAAATATATCAGCAAGCGGCATGTTTAGGCTAAGCTTAAGCTTTCCAACATAATTTTTCCCGTCAGCTGTCTGTTCAATTCCAAGCGAAACAATCAAGCTACCAAGGTCAGGATTGTTTGTTAGCTCATGCATGTTGAGTTCAAGCGTGAAATTCTTGTTGTCCTGTACTACAAAAGACTTGATTATATTGCCAAGGTCCATCGGCTCAGTGCGTGGGTTATCCATAGACTCAATAATTGCGTTCATAATAGTGTCAGTAAAGCCAAAGCAGTATTGAATATAATACATAGGGTCAGAAAGGAAGGTGTCTATAGAAATTTTTGTACATTTTTCATAAGTTCGCCCGCCGCCAAAGAATTGTCCAATGTTTTCGCTTCTATAAAGGTAGATATAGCCTGCTTTATAATAGATATATAGCATTCTATTTTTGCCGCTATTTGTATCGTCAAACTGATATGGCACATCGTTATTCACGCCAACCATAGTTGGAATTTCACCAATCACGCCATAAAGTTCAATATCGCCTTTGCCAACAACATTGATTTTAATATCAAATGGAACGCTCCAAGATATATCTATGCCAGCAAGAGAGCCCAAGATATCAAGGGAGCCTTGAACATGGAAATCAGTGTCAGTTGTCATGTTGATAAGTGCTTTAATAAGCTCATTAGACCCTGAAATATCAATATAATTTTTGCTTTGGTCAACATAGTTAAATTCATTTAGCTTTTCAAAAGTAAGGCTAGCATCAAGCCTTGTCTCAAGGCTGTCGTCAAGATAGATATTAGAAAGCGTCAAAGCTTTAATCGCACCATTTTCTTTAATAAGAGTGATTATAATGTCACTTGCATTTTCGTTATTGTAAATGGTTTTTCCATCAAGAATAATGTTGAGATTGCCTTCAGTCACTTCAATTTTCTTCACCATTTTTAAGATATTCACAATATCGTCAATACCTATTTCAAGCGAAGCAATATCAGTTTCAATTTGCGAGAAATCAAGATCAAGGTCAACATCATCAAGGAAAGGTATTGCACTTGCGTCAATGCCAAGCACCTTAAGCACAATAACTAGAAGTTCTTTAAAGTTGTTGTTATCAATCTTTAAGCAAAGCCCACCATAA
>CAWVLM010000063.1:0-14214 GCA_963930145.1 Clostridia bacterium | reverse complement strand
TTTCCTGCGTTGCTGCAAACACGCCTATGACTAGCACTCCTATCATAAGCATGAATAGTGATATACATGATATCAATTTGATTTTTAGTGACATTGTTATTACCTCCACATTATTATTTAGTTTGTTTAAACGCTGTAGTTTTATGCAAAATTCGATACTTTTCGAATTTTACACCCCTATTTTAGCAATTTATATAAGGTTTGTCTCAAGGGTGACGGCAAAGTGCCGTCAAATCACGACCCGATTTTTTCAAACCTAACGTTTGGGCTGGTGCCTTAGGCACTTTTTATCGTTTAGTCTATCTATAACGTCTAGTTTTACTTGTTCCGAGAGAGCGAAGATAAAGCTTATTCTTCCAGCTCACCATATCGGAAAGTCGCCAAGCGTAAGGCTTGGTGCCTTAGCCGCTTACTATCGTCAAGTCTGTCTATAACGCCTAATTCCCTTGTTCCGCGAGAGCGGTGATAGAGCTTATCTTGTTAGCCCACTCTATCGGACAGTGATGCAAACTAAGTTTGTCGGACAGTCGTCAAACGTAAGGTTTGAGAGCGGAGATATGGCTTGTTCTCTTAGTACGCCCTGTCGGACAACCGTCAAACGTAAGGTTTGGCCAAACAAAAAAATATGATTTTCTTTTATACAATAAAAAAGCATCTAAGAAAACCTTAAATGCTTTTTGAATATTTAGTCATTTATTTTATTTATTGTCCCCGCTTTGAAAGTCACTTGGAATAGTCTTGCCACTTGCAATCTCTTCACATGCAATACTTATTGCCTTTTTATCTTTATCAGCAAGCTCAAGTCTGCTTACGCTTTCAATTTCCTTGGCACGCTTTGTGATAACTGTGCAAAGCACATACTTATTGTTTTTTGTTTTACTTAATAGCACATCTATTGATGGTTCAATCATCATAATAATCACCTCTAAAAAATATTTCTACGCTAAATTATAACATAAGATTAGCTTTTTGTAAAGCATTAAAAGAGATTTTTTATAAATTGCAGATAAAATAGAAAAAGACCACTCATTGTGATCTTTTATCTATAGAAATTATTTTCTTGGATTTTTGATGTTTGCTTGAGCTGCGGCAAGACGAGCAATAGGAACTCTGTATGGAGAGCAGGAAACATAAGTAAGTCCGCTATTATGGCAGAATTCTATTGAAGATGGGTCGCCACCATGCTCACCACAGATACCAAGTTTGATATCAGGTCTTGTAGATTTTCCAAAGTCAGCAGCCATTTTTACAAGTTTGCCAACGCCCTGTTGGTCAAGACGAGCAAATGGATCTGATTCAAATATTTTCTTAGCGTAGTATACATCAAGGAACTTGCCCGCGTCATCACGAGAGAAGCCGTAGGTCATTTGAGTTAAGTCATTTGTTCCGAATGAGAAGAATTCGGCATACTTTGCAATTTCGTCAGCGGTAAGAGCAGCACGTGGTATTTCAATCATTGTGCCAATCTTATATGTCATCTTAGCATTGTTTGCTTTGATAACTTCATCAGCTTTGTTTGCAACAATATCACGAACATACTTAAATTCTTTCCAATCACAAGTGAGCGGAATCATGATTTCAGGAACGATATTATAACCCTTTTCTTTGTTTACTGTGATTGCCGCTTCAATAACTGCCTGAGTTTGCATTTCTGCAATTTCTGGGTATGTTACTGCAAGACGAAGTCCGCGGTGCCCCATCATAGGGTTGAATTCATGAAGGTCTGCAACTGTTGCCTTAAGTCTTTCAAAAGAGATACCCATATCTTTTGCAAGTGCGGCAATTTCGTTATCTTCATGTGGAAGGAATTCATGAAGTGGTGGGTCAAGGAAGCGAATTGTCACTGGGTGACCTTCCATAGCCGAATAAATTCCGATAAAGTCTTTTCTTTGCATTGGAAGAAGCTTTGCAAGAGCTTTCTTACGTTCTTCAACGGTGGTTGAAACAATCATTTCTCTCACTGCTGGGATTCTGTCAGCTTCAAAGAACATATGTTCTGTTCTGCAAAGTCCAACGCCTTCAGCACCGAAATTGAAAGCATTTTTAGCGTCTCTTGGATTGTCGGCATTCGTTCTAACTTGAAGAGCACGATGCTTATCTGCCCAATCCATGATTGTTGCAAATTCGCCTACAATCTTGGCTGGTTCTGTTTTGATTTCGCCATCATATATCTTACCTGTTGAGCCGTCAAAAGAGATAACGTCGCCTTCTTTATATACTTTGCCATTAAGCGTAAATGATTTTTCATCATCAGCAAACTTGAGTGCTGAGCAGCCTGCAACGCATGCAGTACCCATTCCACGAGCTACAACGGCTGCATGAGAGGTCATACCACCACGAGCAGTCAAGATACCTTGGCTTGCTGCCATACCTTCAATATCTTCTGGAGAGGTTTCAAGACGAACAAGAACAACTTTTTCTTTATTCTCTCCCATTTCCTTTGCCTTTTCTGCTGTAAAGCAAATCTTTCCGCATGCTGCACCAGGAGATGCTGGAAGCCCTTCTGCTATAGGAGATGCCTTCTTTAATGCATCAGCATCAAATTGTGGGTGCAAGAGTGCATCAAGTTGTTTTGGATCGATCATCATAAGAGCTTCTTCTTCAGTGATAAGCCCTTCTTTTACAAGGTCAACAGCAACTTTAAGTGCAGCCTTAGCTGTACGTTTGCCGTTTCTTGTTTGAAGCATATAGAGTTTGCCTTTTTCAATGGTAAATTCCATATCTTGCATATCTTTATTATGTTTTTCAAGAGTTTTTGCAATATCGGCAAATTGTTTGTATACTTGTGGGTTTTGCTTTTCAAGGGTAGAGATTGGAAGTGGCGTTCTGATACCTGCAACAACGTCTTCGCCTTGTGCATTCATAAGGTATTCGCCGTAGAGTTTATTTTCACCAGTTGCTGGGTTACGCGAGAAGGCAACGCCTGTGCCTGAGTCTTCGCCCATGTTGCCAAATACCATTGATTGAACGTTGACAGCTGTTCCCCATTCATAAGGAATATCGTGCATTCTTCTATAGACATTTGCTCTGTCGTTATCCCAAGAGCGGAATACAGCTTTTACAGCTTCGATAAGTTGAACTTGTGGGTCTTGCGGAAATTCTTCGCCCTGTGATTTCTTATATAAGTCTTTGAACAGCTTAACAATTTCTTTAAGGTCATCTGCTGTTAAATCTTTATCAAATTGAACACCTTTTTCTTCCTTAACCTTGTCTAAAATTCTTTCGTATTTTGACTTTTCTTGTTGCATAACAACGTCACTAAACATTTGAATAAATCTTCTGTATGAGTCGTAAGCAAAACGTGGATTGTTTGTAAGAGCGGCAAGCCCTTCAACAACTTCGTCATTAAGACCAAGGTTTAGAATTGTGTCCATCATACCAGGCATGGATACTCTTGCACCTGAACGAACTGATACGAGAAGTGGGTTGTTTTTATCACCAAATTTCTTGCCCGTCATCTTTTCAAGCTCTTTAAGCTTTTCTTCTATTTGAGATAAAATCTCGTCATTGATTTTTCTTCCGTCAGCATAATATTGAGTGCAGGCTTCAGTTGTGACGGTGAATCCCTGTGGAACAGGCATCCCAAGATTGGTCATTTCAGCAAGATTGGCACCTTTGCCGCCAAAGAGTGCTTTGTTTTTGCCGTCAGCTTCTTTAAATAAGTAAACAAATTTTTTCATATACTCTCCTTTTTCACAAGACATATTATATAACAAAAAAGACACATTTTCCAAGCGATTTAAAAAGATTTTTTAAGTCGCAAAACAAAATATCACAAAATTTATTTGCAAAAAATATAAAAAGTTTATAAAATAAAACTAATGGAGTGACTATGATTGTTATAAAAAATAAAAAAGACAGCATAAACAAAATGAAAGAACTAAGGCTAAATTATTTCCCGCTTGAAATTTTTAATGTTGACGATATAGATGGAATAAAATCCTTTTTTGATGAAAATCCATCTAGTGAATATGTTATGAGAAGCCCAAATAAAACCAACGGCAACTTTTTCTATGTCACAAATTTTGAAGAAGCTAAAGAAAAACTTAAATTCTTTTCGCGTAATGTGACAATTGATGTTTCATATAGGCCTTTTAAGGACTCTATTATTCTTGTTGGAGATATCAAGGTGCATAAGGGTTATGGTGCTGACATTATTGACCTAACAGCAAGAGCTGATAGTGAAGCTACTCAAAGAAATATATATGAAAATCCACAATACAACATGCATACAACCATTGAAGATAATAAGTTGTGGGATATCCCAGGGTTTTCTAAAATCATGAGATATATAACTGAACATGAACTTTATGATGTTATTGTTGAATTTTCAGTTTATGATTGTAAAATTGGCGTAAACAAGGAAAATGTTGTTATATCAGAGCTTAGAACTGCTTATTAAGATATTTTTATTTGACTTTTCTCATCAACCCCATGAATATTATAGAACCAATAAAAAATCTGCAACCTTCCTTATATAAAAATCGGCATGCACTGCCGATTTTTATCATTTTATTTAAATATTTTTTGCAAAGTAATTTTATATCAATCTTTCTCCTGTTATTCCTTCTGCAAAACCACATCTTGCTTTGCAGTCAAACTTGTAGCTATCTGGGAAAGTGCATCTTGAGCCGTGGCTGAACTTTTCCAATTTCTCAGCCTTAGGATGAGAGGCAAGCTTTAAAGCCGAGATATATTTCATTAGGGTTGCTTTTGTTTGTTTATCTATCTCAAGTTGAGCACAAGAGCAAAGGCGTTCTTGCATCTTCAAGATAAAGTTTGTATACGTGCCTTGCTCTTCAATGTTTAAAAGTAGTCCTTGTGGAAATTTGCTTCTTTGTTTTTGGCAATCTTGAATCCACTCTCTAACCAAAAGTCGTTCGTCTTTAATAATAGGTGGAATGAAATAATAATCGGCATCAAAAAACTTAATCTTATAGTCTATTGTTCTATGTCGCTGTGCTTGAGCTAGCTGTGCAAAAGACCCCATATATGATGTTGCGTAAACATCGCCAAAATACTCTTGCATTTCGTCACTATCTCTATCTATAAGCGAAAATTCTCGTCCCTTGCCGTCTAGTTGCAGTCTTTTATCTATGCAGCCTGTCTCTTTTAGACATTCTGAAAATTTTTCAAAATATGGACGCATCATCTTATCAAAATCAGTGAGCTGAGAACGCTTCAGTTCTTTTTGGATAAAACCATAGATATAATTTAGTTGTCTATATGAAGTTGTATATAGCATTGTTGTTGGTGTGAAAACTGATATAAGGTATCTTGCGTTTTCTTGAGCTAGCGACTTTATCTTCCGCTCAGTGAACCACTCTGGAGCGACTCCATCATATGTATCATGAATTTTATCTGTAAAAACTTGCACCCACTTTTCATATAATGCTTGTTCTTCGCCAGTGAGTGGCATTTCTGTATATCTAGCAGAACGCTCACTTGTGTTATATTCATGCTCGTTATTCAAATACATTGCAAGTGCTTTTGGCACGCCTTCTAACAATAAATTTATTTCGCTATGCCCGTACACACTGTGATGCCCGCCATTTTTTGTTCTTTCAATTCTTTTTTCTGTTGTCTCTGGCTTTTCATTTAATAAATTTTCAAATGGCTTTTCAGAATAACATATTCCTGCACTTTTGCCACCAAAGTCGTCAAGCTCTGTTTTGCTTGCTTGATAATTTAGTTTGGTTGACCCGATGATTTTAACTTCCATTTTCTCTCCTTCTTGTTAAATTATATAATAGATTAAAGACATTTTCAAGGCTATAATAAAAATTATTATGAATTATTTAGCTTGCTTTTAAAAAGACGCTTTCTGTTTTACTCTTTTCTGCCATAAAAAATGCACCACCAAAAGAATATAACTTTTGTGATGCATTTCTTTTACTATTGTTCAAGAACGTTTTCTTCTACAATTTGTAGTGAAGTGTCTGCCGTAATCTTTTGAGCCAGCTTATTGGAGAACTCTTCGCGAAGGTCATTTGTTACTTTTATATTGCCCACCCTAGACACTGGGTCTACTGAGTAGACTTTATAAGTCATATTTCCTTCAGCGTCAGTTACAACTGCAATCGCTTGAGCATTGATTGTTGTTCTGCCCGTCTTGGTATTATATGACGTTGTTACTGAATAAGTTACTTCAATGTTTCCGCTTATTTCATTTTTCTGTCCTGCATTCATGATACCCATAGAGCCTTCGCTTGCAATATTTTCCATTGCAGTGTCAAATACTTGGCTTGAAACAGCTTCGCTATTTCTTAATCTGTCAACAAGATTTGAGGCTGTAAGCTGATCGCGGTTTAGACCTGATGCAATTGTTGAGGTAATTAAATTTGTATATGGTCTGCCGAAAAGATCGGTGCAATCGAGAAGCATTGAAACTTCGCCATTGTTTGAGTTATATACACATTGTTCAACACTTTGAACTTTTCCAGCTTTTTCAGCGTTTATCAAATATTTTATGATTTCAGGATTTGTTAAATCATTTTCAGTGAATTCAACTTCAAATACAGCTTGAGTATACTGTTCATTTGCATTTTCTTGATATTCAGCATAGTAACTTGCTGCCTTTGTTGCACTTTCATTTGCTGCAGCTGCATATCCGTTAATCTTTGTTGCCGAGTCTATCATCTGTTCGCCAATTTTAGAAACGTCTGTATAATTTCCTGCATTGTAGCTTTGCTGTAATTGGTCGTAAAGAGCCATATATGTTTCAAATTCAGCATCTGCAAGAGTTTGGTTGTCTTTCGCAACTTGATATTCCGCTGCAATCTTATCTTTTATTGCTTGGTCTGCATTTGTTGCGTTGATGCTTGAGACATAACCTTCAGCAATTGCCACAGATTGTTCAAGTGAGTTGATATCACTCTTAACTATATTTGAAAAGTTTGGAATAGTTGAATTATAATAGTTGTCAGCAATCTCTTGGGCTGTTTTGCTTGCTTCAGATTGAAGATTTTGATAGGACTCAAAAATGTTATTGGTTTTGGTATTAACATCGCTAGTTAAAGCTGATATTTTGGCTGCATTTTCAGCTATCGCTGCACCAATTTCATTGACCTTCTCCCAGTTTTTAGCTTTATATTCTTGATTTAATACTGTGATAGCGTCTTGACCTTCATAGGTTACCATTGTTGAATAAGTTGTCTTAGCCTCGCCAAGACTAGTTTCAGCTGAATGCAAGTCTTCCTGCATTGTCGTGACAACATCATCTACTGCGGCAGGTGACATGGTTTTAATAACAAATTTAGACACGCCTTCATCGTCTACAACTTCATAAACATAAGATTCAGCTGTTGTGAAATTGTTTTCAGCTTTGATTATATCTTCATCAGCTTGCCTTACAATTTGTTGAGAATTATTGTAGTATTCATTTGCTATGCTTTCAGCCTTTGCTGCCCTATCCGCATTGACACCCCAAAATGTTGAACCGATTATTGCGGCAAGAGCTAACACTCCTGCGGCTATTAAAGCCACCTTTGACTTGCCTTGTTTTCTCCACTTTGGCAAGCCTTTGTTTTGCACCGTGCTATTTGCTGCTGTTGGTCTTCCACCTGCGGTTTCTACTGCTTGTTGAGCGGCAGCATATCTTTTATATGCTGGAGTTTCTGTGGTCCCGTCTGAAGCTGGAGTAGCAGCTGTAGCAGTGGCTTGAACGGCTGGGTCTTTTGCGGCTGGGCGTGCGGCATCTGCTGCAACACCTTGTGTTGTAGCTTCAGCTTTTTTTCTGTTGGCACTAGCTTTAGCCCTAGTAGCAGCTGCATCTTTTTTAACTGCATCCTTCTTAACTGCATCTTTTTTAACTGCATCTTTCTTAACCGTATCTTTTTTAACTGCATCTTTCTTAACCGTGTCTTTCTTAACTGCACCATTTTTAGCTGCGTCTTGCTTTTTTTCTGCTTTGTTACCACCTGGAACAATCATAGTTACCTCCCTATTGTTTATCTATATTATACAGCACGAGTGGCATTTTGTCAATAGTGATTTAAAACAAAATAAATCTATTTACAAAGTAATTTTAAGTTGCAAGGTATTTGAAAAAAATATATTTTTTTATTCTGGCACTTCTTCATCAAGATATGTGGCTGACAAATCTGCAAGATGAAGAAGAAAACAGGTTGGATATTTATAAAAAACGTCGCTTATAAGATAACTGCCATTTTGCACTCTTTGGTCAAATTCGCCCATATGCCAATTTATAGCAAGTGCCTCTTCTCGGGTGAGTTTGATAAAAGCTGAAAGCATATAAACCGACTTTTCGCCATGTCCATACGGCAGGCTATCTTCTATTTTATAATATGGCTTTTTAACCCAATTGCCATACTCGTCTTTAACATTTCGATAGTCTTCAACATAAGTTCCAACCTTGCACACATCGTGAAGTAACCCCATAATTGCCACGCTTTCAGGGCTTATCTTCTTCTGCCAAGTCTCTCCAAATTCCATCTGAAGAAGTTTGACAAGTCTTTTATAGACATTGACCGAATGCTGACATAATCCACCTTTATAAGCACTATGTCTTTTGGTGCTAGCTGGAGCTGTGAAAAAATCAGACTTTTCAAGCCAATCTAAAAGTTTTTCAGAGCCGTCACGCTCTATGTTGTCATAAAAAATATCTAAAAATTCGTCTTTTGCTTGCATTATAATCCCCTTTTATATAATTTATTTGTGAATATATTATATCAAAATAAATTTAAAAATAAAAATAAATTAAAATAATATATTTTATATAAAATCAATATTTCTCGATTAAAAAAACAAACTAAAATAAAGTTTGTTTTAATTTGTCGTTTGTTTTAATAGCCATAACACATTTCAGTTTCTATTATTTCATCTTTATATGCACTAAGAAGCTCTTTCACTTCAACGCCGCGTGATGCAAGGGCTTTGTTTATCTGCTTTGCAACTCTCTTCTTACTTGCAGCAACCGAGGCATATGGTATGTAGATTATACTTTTAAAGTCCAGCCCGTCTATAAGTTTGCCAAAATAAAAGGTTTTCATAAGGCTTTTAAAAGTACGCTGTGATTCTTCATCACCTTTTTCTTTAAATGTTTGATATGCCTGCCATGCAAGAACACCACGATAAACTAGAACTTGCTTACCATTTTCAAAAGCTATCTTTTGCTGTTTTCTCTTCTTTAAAATACCAAACATAAATCACTCCTTAATTTTTTGCAAGAAAGTTGCAAATTCTTCTGTTGATTTTTCTTCATAACCTTTTATTTTGTCAAATAGCTCTTCAAGTTGCTCAAGATGAGAAAGTGCTTTTTGGCTGTTCCCTTCAACAAGAGAGACAATACCATTAAATTCTTTTTGCCATCCACTAGCAAGTTTTTCGCAATCCAAAATATTGCTGCAAATTATTCTGTATACATCAACGACATCTTGGTCTTGGTCGTTAACATGTAGTTTTAATATATTAAAGGCACTATCTGTGTTATCTTGTATATTTTCAATTAAGATTTCTATCTGTTTTTGCATGTCTAAAACATGTTCGCTATTATCTATTCCGTCATGCGAATGTTCGTGTGTTTTTTCTTCCATAATTTTCTCCATAAAAGATATTATACAATTTTTCATAAAAATGCAAATCTTTTTTCTAAAATAAGTTTAATAAAGCTTTTCATAATCGAAAAATGGCGACTCTGTCTTTAGGAAAGTTTGACAATATAGCTCTGCCATTGCCACAACGTCAACATGATACTCCATAAGTTTGGCATAGACCTTTCGCCCAAGACGTTTTTGCCCTTTCATCATAACACTTATAAAACCTGTGTCATAGCACGAGATATCTGAATTGGCTATTTTTATCTCTTTATCATATGCAAATTCTCTAAAATCATGCAAAAAAGCATAGAGGCTTTCATCAGTACGATTTGCTTGAAAAATTAAATAAGAATTCCATGCTCTCTTTGCAAGCCCAACAAGCAGTTCATATTTTATATCCTTTTTCAATTTTATTTCATAATGTTCTTCCTTTATAAAGCCAACAAGAACATCTCCATCAAACAGCTCTTTTAAATTATTATAGGAACAAAGCTTCATATACTCACCTTCTTTTGTCAAAATTTTAATACAATTTAATCACTAAATAAATTTGTATTATTATATCAACCTTCTTGCTATATTTCAAGACCTTTATTAAAATAAAAACATATTTTTTGCCTTTTTGATGAAGATAAAAAACATCAGATAAACTGATGCTTTTAGTGTTTATAAGTGATATGGCAATTATATAGAGAAAGGTATCGCAGTTTTTCATATCGCACCAAACTACGTTGAAACACCAATAGATCTATTGATTCCCATATAAAAACCCATGCCACAATATCTACAATCTCTATAACTAGCCAGTTGACACTAAAAAAATTTACTAAGAACAAGGCAGCTAGTGAAGTTATTGAGAGTGCCAACATCAAAAGTAAAATTTTGGTATTATTGGCCATCTTACGCTGTGAGTCAAGGGTGCTGTTTTTATAATAATTCTTTATTGCTAGAGCAAAACTTGATTTATCTTTGTCTGTAAGTTTTTCGCAATCAATATTTATATTTATATTTTGGGTGGGCGGAATAGATTTCATGGTGTTGTCTATAAGGTTTGCAAATTCAGCATTGATAATTTCCTGCCCATCTATCACAAATGGTGAAATCACTTCAGACTTATCCTTTATTTTTATATCCACAATTGCTCGCCCTTCACTATCTACAGGTCGGTCTTTTGCAATCAATTTTTTATCATTAAAGTATTTTATAAATTTAAACATAACAATCCTTTATCTAAGCGACCGCTTGATTTTCTTTTTTGTATATATCTAACTCAGTTATATTTGTAATTTGTGATTGATGGTCTATTGTTATCTCTATGGTTTCTTCCCATTCTATTATCACATCGCCTTCAATAGTTTGGAGCCTAAATTTATATAGCCCACTATCTTCAGCACTTGTAAAATCTATTACAAAGTCGCACGGAGCAAATTCACTATAACTTACCCCGCCGTCAGTGCTTACTGCATAGGCAAAAGTATAGTTATCAAGCAAGCCTGTCGCAGTTATAATTACACTCTCGACCACCTTTTGCCCATTTTCCATTATATCGATAGTGCTTATATCATAGATAACAGGAAATTCAAAATCAGATGTCCTTATCTTAGGCACAGGGAACTGATAATAACTGTCACCAAAATAATAGATATAGTTTTCTGCTGTTCGCCCTTCTGCATAGAACCCACTGTGAGTTGCCAAATTCCCGCCCTTAAGTAAGTAATTGTGGCAATTTTCTTCCGCATAGTCTTGCCTATACTGTTCCCTTTCTTCTTCAGAGAAATAAGGATAATATATTTCAAAATAGTCATCTGAAATCACTGGGTCATTCCATGTGGTATCAATGCCATACCAATTTCCATAGAGATAGACATAGCTCCACATGTGCCCTTCGGGCTCTGACACGCCATCATCAACATACCCTGCACCAACAAGGTTTGTGATGCCAAGACCGTCTAAAAGATATTCAAGAGCATAAGAATAACCATCGCATACCGCAAGTCCATTGACAAGAGCTCCATAAGCAGTGTGAATATAAGGTTGCATCAGCGATAGGTCATACTCTACATTGTCAACAAGGTAATCATTTAAATATACCACTTTTTCATAGTCACTCAGCCCTTCAGGCATTTGAGAATATATCTCCTGCCTTGCATTTTGCATTTGACTCACGGCATAATTTACTGCAAAAGAGCTATTGAAAAAGTCGTCTATAAAATCATCTTCAACCGAGAACACAATATCACTAACATCACTAGAAAAACTTGATGATGTATACGTTTCAATCATCATTTGGTCAAAGGAAAGCCAGAAAAACTCAGGGTTGTCAAATATAAGACAAGAAAGAGCACCAGAAGAGGCTTCTGCTATATAATCAAGCACTTCATTAAGCTCACTTTTTGACCATCCGCACTCGGCGAGCGAAATGGAATTCACGCCCGCCTTGATTGAATCAATATTATCATAGAAAACATAATAAATTTTGACTATATAATAGTTTAATCTGTTATTCTCCTGATTATTTGCCAAATAGTCCACATAGTCATCCACGTCACCCATAACAGTTTCAGCGTCATAGTTAAACGTTGGGTGTTTTGAAGAAAACCTTGAATCATCACAACTATTTATAAAAATAAACACTATAACACTTGCAATTATCATTAGTAATAATATAATTGGGAGTGTATATTTTCTTGCTTGCTGATCTTCCATGCCGATATTTTATCACAAACTCCTTTTATTTCAAAATATTTAACATTATTATACTTATGTATTATAAAATTATTATGTTTTTCTATAATTTTAAATTTCCATCTTCTTTTAATGCTGTTAATGATTTTACCGCATAGTATTCTGCATTATACATCTCTACAAAACGTTTTTTAACTATAAACTGCAAAAAACCAACCACGTTTTTCTCTATAATAACATATTGGCAAATATTGCTTTTTGTTATAATGCTTGCTTTGTCGCCATTGCTATTTTCATATATTTTTATTTGAAGAAAAACATTATTATACTTTTTTATGCTGTTTTTTTCAGTCAAGTCTTTCTTGTGCTCTTCTGTATATTTTTGACGTGCTTTGTTTGGTTTTGCTATTGAAAAATAGACAAAAACACCAAACAAAACCACTGAAACAATCATAGAAAGACAAACTGACAAAATCTCAATCCATTCTGCATATCTAAAAGTTACAGCCGCGGCTATGCTTGGAAGGGATGCTATGATTAGTATAGAAACCGTTGGATAGTATAGACTCCATAGCGGACGCATATTTAGCCATGCCATAAAACCATACGCCCAAAACCACATGCCAAGTGCAAGAAGCCCAATATAAAGAATGTCGCTAAAATATTTATCTCCAAATATAAAGACAATAAAAAGGTCTATAGCGCCAAGCACCATAGTTGCTATCCCAAGAATTTTTCCACATTTTTCACTTTTATTCAATTTAAAAATAGACGAAAAATCATAATCCATAGCAATATTATATATTTAATTGATAAAAAAACAAAGAAAAATAACCCTTTTATATCAAATAGCCATTATCTTTATTGTTTATAAAAAATTTTTAATTACTATGCACCTAATATATAAAAGCCATTATATTGTTCTATGGCGGGTTTAAGCCATTCAAGCAAAACATCTTTATCTGGCAAATATTTATTTTCTTTGATTTTTTCATATATTTGTTTTGTTTGCTCTAAAGTGTAATAATTCATGCCAAAGCAATCAAAACCATATTCTCCATTAGGTAAATTTGCACAATTCAAAATATCAAAATAAGATTTGAAGAATAATACGTTATAAGCTCCAATTTCCACATACAATGAGTCCTCTGCCCAATATCTTATATTTTTGAATTTAAAAAGTTTCTTTATTGGCAAAAACTTTTCGCAATACTGAAATTCCATAAATGGACCATGCTTCACACCCTTTTTAAATATATTCCTATGGAGATTATTTAATTGCACAGTTACATCCCAATTCTTTGGCTTTTTGCTTTCATCTGCCCATTTAAAACCATTTTGTGCCCATTTTTCTCTATAATTTTCAAAGCTTATATCGTAGTCATCTAAGCCATATTCAAAACCACAACAAGGACAAGTTTCAAAAGAAGGCTCACCCTTTTCATCATAAGGCGAAATCCCAAGCTCTGCATAACCACAAATTGGACAAATATATTTTTGCTTATTCATAATTTCTCCTTTAAATTTCAAATGAGAATACATCTTAATCGTTTAATTTAAGTGTAATTATGACAATTCTTAAGTAGCTCAACAATTTGGCTAGAGCACACAAATAATTTAACTATATTCACTGCATTGAGCAATCGCCAAACGTAAGGCTTATGGTGCTCCCAGAAGGATTCGAACCCTCAATAATCGATCCGAAGAAATTAAAACCATTTGTTGTGAGTTCGACTTTTCGTATCATATTTTACCATAAAATATCATGTCAAAAATCCCTTAATCCCTTTATTTATCGGCATTTTAACCACTTCATCTTATCAAACAATACTATACAATACAAACGCGATAAAATACAACACAAAACACCCCATTTGCAAAAATTTTGCATTTTTCTTGCAAAAATTTGTAATAAATTAAAAATAGTTGTAAATTAAAAAAATAATTGTTATAATTGACATAAGTTAAACGA
>CAWVLM010000062.1:0-20178 GCA_963930145.1 Clostridia bacterium | reverse complement strand
TTTTATGGTTTGTTTTGACTAAAAATATACCTGCCTGTTTGATGTTTGTGGGTGTGGTTCTAACTCATGAGTTTGGGCATTACATGGTTGCTAAAAAATTAGGCTATAAACTTGATGGCTTTTTTATAGCTCCTTATGGTGTTAGTTTGAATTATAAAGAAAAGGCATTTGACTATAGGGATGAAATTTTAATCGCAATGGCAGGACCAGCCGTCAATTTATGTTTAAGTTTGCTAGCGGTCTCTCTATGGTGGATTTTTCCTGAAATATACAATTATACAAATACCTTTGTTATGCAGTCTACCATGCTTGGAATTTTTAATTTGCTGCCGTGCTATCCGCTTGACGGAGGCAGAATTATGGTCGGTTTGCTCCAAAATTATTTGTCAAGAAAGAAAGCGGTTAAGCTTATAAATATTTTTAATTATATTTTTTCATTTATCATTTTATTTTTATTTTTCACAACATGTTTTATAGATTTCAATCCAACGCTTTGTCTATTTGGTTGTTTTTTAATTATGGGTATCATAGATAGTAGGTATGAGTGTAGGTATCAGCCTATAGCACTTTTTAAAAAACGCAATAAAAATTTTTCAAAGCCTATGTTTTTCACGGTAGATTATAGCGTTTCCATATCAAAGTTGTTGCGGCATATAGAGCTAAACAAAATGACCATCTTTGTTGTCAAACTCGAGGATGACAGGGTATTTTTTTTAGATGAAGACAGCATCAAAAAGCTCAGCTTAAAATACTCCATCAAAGCACCGCTTGGCGAAATTCTTAAACAAGAAAAGGAATGAGTGCGTCAATGTTTTTACGTTCTAATTCTTTTAAATTTGTCAATATCTCATCAAGTTCGCTTGATAAACCTTGATGGTCGGCTTGGTCTTTTATACAAGTTAAAAAGCCCATAAAAGTGCCAAGAAGCATAAGCTCTGCAATATGCCTTGTTGTTTTATCAGTCATAGTCGACATATTGATTGAGCTCCAAAGCCTTGCCTTTTCAAGCCAATTATTATCTTTTATACCTTCAATTTTTTCAGCCTTAGCAAGAAGTTCACATTCTTTTTCAAGGGCAAGATATTTGTCTTCTTCATTTGCAAGCTCCTTTTGCAAGTTTGTGTCTTTAACTTTAGGCAAGATATCTTCAATTGATTGAATAGCCGTGCGAATGTTTTGATAAACTGCATTTAGGTATTCTGTCATTTTTTCTTTATTGTCCATTTTTCCTCCTATTATTGTTTGTGTAATATTTTAATTTTTATTCAAGGATGCATACATTTTCTTTCTTTGCAAACAATACATGTATGAAAAAATCTACAAAGATACTTTTAGCATTATTTGTGTTAGTAACCATACCATCTTTAGTTCTTGGCAGCTCAATCTTATCAGGAATAAAAGCCACAGACAATGGTTTTGTCTTTGATTTTGATACAAAAGGGATTGTAGCATTGTGTTTGACCGCTATTTCAACAGTGCTTGGAAGCATTTTATACGCAAGATTTTTGTCAAACTTAAAACTTGAAAAACTTTTATTCTTTTCAAGCGTTCCACTTATTATTATTTATGGTGCCATTATATTTTTGATAGCGGATTTATCAAACATAGATAGCGACCTAGCAAAATCAGTTCAAACACTTTTAAACTTATCAACTGACAATGCCTATAACACAATCTTGTGGGCAATACTTGTGACGCTTATTTTTATTGGAATTTTATCATTAAATTTCTTTATAATTTCCAGACCTATGAATAGAGTAGAAAAGGTTATCTCTCGTCTAGGAGATGGAAAGGTAAGGGAAGATAAATTGGCTATTGGCGGTGGCAAACAATTTAAAACTATAGAGCATGGGCTTAATAAGATAAACAACAATTATAAAGAGCGAGACAATTCGTTAAAAACGTCGAGACTGAAAAGTAAAAGCATAACAAAGCAACTTATCAAAATTCTAGGCAAAAATAATATTCCCGAACTTGAAAAAGGAAGGTCTATAACAAAAGAAGTGACGCTTATATATATTCATTTATTTCACTTTGAAAATGATAAAACTTTACAGACAGATTTTAATTTAATAAAGTCCTATTATAAAGATATTGCACCGCTTATCAAACGTTTTTCAGGCTATATTGAAGGGTATAACGAGAATGGGCTAAAGGCAGTGTTTATGCGAGCTGAAGACGCAATAGAATGTTCGCTAATTATTTCGCGTACTATAAAAATAAAAAACAAATCAAGCAAAAACCAAAGTCACTTATTGGAAAGAATTTCTATTTTATCGTCTTGTGTCACCTATAAGGTTATAGGGCAAGATAATGATGAAAGACCATCGATTATTTCAAATGAAAGCGAAATTTTAGTGCGGATTGATAAAATTGCAGAATATATGCAAGCAAAAATTATATTTACAAAATCAGTTTTAGATAATCTGCCTGTAAACTATAAGCTTGCATATCGATATATAGGCTCTTTCAATATGCATAACACTCAAGAGATTATGTTGTTTGAAAATTTGGATGCTTATCAAAAAAATGAAGCCGAAAAATTGATTAAAAATAAAGGTGTTTTTGAGCGTGGTGTAATAAACTATAATAACGGTGACTACAACAAGGCTCTTGCTTATTTTCAAGACAATCTACGAAATAATCCAAGTGATAGAGCGGGCTATATTTACTATAGCAATGCAAAAGAAAAGCTTGACAAGGCTTAACTACAATAAACTTTGTCTGTTACTTGACAAATTCTAGCCTTTAGTGATATATTTTTTGCATGAAATGGAAACGTACGATAAAGGAATTTCAGTATTGTCCAAGATGCGGGCTTAAATGTTTGGTAAGCAACGATATTTGTCCTGATTGTGGGCTATCTTTTTCACGTTTAAAAATAGCAACCAATAGGGAAGCTAAAAATAAAATCTTGCGTCACGATAGAGATTTTATTATTCGCACAACAACTTTGCCAAGCGATGTAAGCTATATGAGACTTTTGCTTTATGCTATATTTTTAGGCGTCTTTGGTGGACATTGCTTCTATGTGGGAAGGTATTTGCGTGGAGCGATAACCTTATGCGACTTTATAGCTATTTGTTTGTTAACCATTTTTAATGCAGAAATAGTGGCTATAAATGACGGGGCACTAATAGGAGTGCTTTCAACGATTTGCGGTCTCATTATGTTGTTTACTTGGATTTGGGACATTTTTATGATTATATTTAAAAAATTCAAAATTCCTGTAGCCATAGACTTAGATATCGAGCAAATAAACAGCACAGCCAGTGAGAAGGGCGAAGATAAAGTTGTGTCAATTATTTCTGCAAATAATGTTCACGTTGAAAACAACAAAAGCAAACAAGGAAAGTCAGAAGATTCTAAAGCAATAGGCGAGATAGATGTTGAAAGCATAGAACTTTTAATAAAAGAAGGGAAGTCTTTAATAGAACAGGAAAAGAAAGAAAACAAAGACCTTGTGGATGATATAAAAAATGCCAATATAAAAGTCGAAGATGAAAATAATGACCAAAGTGGTAGCGGAGAAAATATATGAGAATAGTTGTAGGAATAAGCGGCGGAGTTGACTCTTCAGTTGCGGCTTATCTTTTAAAAGAACAAGGGCATGAAGTTATTGGGCTGTTTATGGTAAACTGGGAAGAAAAAGATGGTGCGTGTACTGCTGAAGAAGATTTTGAAGACGTCAAAAGAGTGTGTAATAAAATAGGAATACCTTATTTTTCTGTCAATTATTCAAAAGAATACTACAATAGAGTTTTTGAGTATTTTCTTGATGAATATAGAAAAGGAAGAACACCAAACCCTGATGTTTTGTGTAACCGTGAAGTTAAGTTTGGACCTTTTCTTGAACAAGCAAAAAAGCTTGGTGCTGATATGATTGCAACAGGACACTATGCAAAAAAATTTGAAAAAGATGGAAAGTTTTATTTAGCAAAAGCAGCAGACCTTAATAAAGACCAATCATATTTTTTAAATCAATTAACGCAAGACCAGCTTGCAAGTGTGCTATTTCCGCTTGAAGATATTGACAAACCTAAGGTAAGAGAAATTGCTCACAAATTAGACCTTGTCAACGCTGACAAAAAGGATAGCACGGGTATCTGTTTTATTGGAGAGCGTAATTTCAAAAAATTTTTACAAGAATACCTGCCAGCAAAGCCTGGCGAAATTCGCGACCTTAATGGCAATGTGGTGGGAAAACATGACGGGCTTATGTATTATACTTTAGGGCAAAGACGCGGGCTTAATATTGGTGGAAGAAAGGGTGGAAACGGAGAACGTTGGTTTGTGATTAAAAAAGATTTGGAGCAAAACATTCTCTATGTTTCTCAAGGGGAAGATAAACTGCTTTATAGTGATTATCTTCTTGCAAGTGGAATGAACTGGATACCAGATGTCCCTCAAAGCAAAGATTTCGAGTGCTACGCAAAGTTTAGATATCGTCAACCCGACCAAAAGGTTAAAGTAAAAGTTCTAGATAAAGACCATGTTAGAGTTGACTTTGCTTATAGTCAGCGTGCAATAACTCCAGGACAATTTGTGGTTTTATATACAGAAGATGGCATTTGTCTTGGTGGCGGAACAATTGATGAAAGTTTTGATAAAGATGGGAATAAAATAAGTTAGTTTGAGAACAAGGGTGGGGATGATAAGACAAACTCTCTCACGAAAGCTTGATGCTTTTTTCACGCTTTTAGCCTTTAGCTAAAAGTGTTTATCATCCCCACTTATATTCTCATAAACATCTGTATTTTAAAATCTAAATGGTAGGTTTTTATAATAGGTGGTATAAAATTTTCAAAATAAGCCAACCTAAACATAGGAGGTAAAAAATGATTATAGCAAATTATATCGCTTTTATAATTCTACTGATAGGTGGACTTAATTGGGGACTAGTTGGTCTATTTAATTTCAACTTAGTAGCATGGATAAGCATGGGAAATAGGGTGATAGAAAGAATTATCTACATCTTAGTATTGATTGCAACAATATGGTTAATCATCGCAGCAGCTATAGATGGTGGAATTGTTCTTACAAATGCTTTATATAAAACAGTATAAAATTAAAGATAAAAAGAAGGCAAAGAGCATATTATGCATTTTAAGCCTTCTTTTTTAATGATTATACCGCAGCTAGAACTTAAATTCTAATTGTATCACACTAGGATAAATACTGTTTGTATCACAACAAAAACTTACTTGTTGTGTTAAGGTTTACCTTTCAAGCAAGTCAAATAACAAAAGCCTTTTTGTCTTACTGTGTATAATTGATGCTTTACAATTTACCTTGCGTTTATTGGTATATGTAGTGAATTGTATGTCAAACAAAATACCATATATTGTATAATCTAACTTTGGCGCAGAGAACAGGATTCGAACCTGCGAAGGCTTTGAACCTTACACGCTTTCCAAGCGTGCGCCTTAAACCGCTCGGCCATCTCTGCTTATAAATAAGATAGCATGAAAGCGATGTTTTTGTCAAGCATAATACAAATGAATAAAAGATATTTAACCCTAAATAGTTTGATTTAACTTAAAACTTATCTTTTTGCCGCCACCTTATAAAAAAATATTAAATTAAGTAAGCGGAGAAATTACGTTTATAATTTAAAAGGATTTACTTATATTTAGTTTGACAAAAAAATTAGAATTAGATAGGTTAAGGTTTGCACTTAAAATAAAAACTGTTAAGTTAAGGTTTGTACTTAAAATAAAAAGCTGTGATGATACTCACAGCCTTTTAATGCAACTATTTATTCTTCGTCCATTTCATAATGAGAACCAGAATTTTGTGTTGCAGGGAAACGTTGACCTTTTTCAAGGTAGCAACTTCCGCCGCATCTGCCATCTTTGTCATAGCAAGAATAGTTGCCAGATTTTGGTGCTTGTTCACCAGGTTTCCATTGTTTACTCATTTTTAACCTCCATAAGTATTGTGTGTAGAATTAAAAATTCTATTCTTATCATCAAAAAAATATTTTATTTTTATCAAAATAAGTTTGAAAGTATTTAATAAATCAGTATAATTAAAATGTGTAGTAAAGGGGTGAATATGATAAAAATTTGTACAGATAGCTGTGTCGATATAAACAAGAACCAAATAGAAGAAAATAATATCCATGTATTTCCGCTATCAATTATTTTAGGGGACAAAGAATATTTAGACGGCGTTGACATATTCCCAAATGATATTTTTAGTTATGTAGAAAAAACAGGTCAACTTCCAAAAACCGCAGCACGAAGCATTGAAGACTTTAAAACGTTTTTCTCTAGATTGTTGCAAGATGGCAGTGAAGTTATATATATGGGTATTTCAAGTAAGCTTTCATCTGCTTTTAGCTATGCAAAACAGGCGAAAGAAGAACTCAATAACGATAACCTTTATATCGTTGACAGTAAATCGTTATCGACAGGTATCGGTCTTTTAGTTTTATATGCGTCTTCTCTTGTAAAAAGTGGCAAAAGTGCTACCGAAATATGTAATCTTGTTGAAAAACAGGCTGATTTAAATCAGGCGTCATTTGTTGTCGATAAATTAGATTTTCTTTATAAGGGCGGCAGGTGTTCGGCAATGGCACGTTTTGGTGCAAATCTCTTAAAAATAAAACCAAGACTTGAGCTTGTAGATGGTAAGATTGAAAACACAGGCAAATATATGGGCAAATTTAATAGTGTCATATATAAATACATTGATGACATGCTGGCTATTCATAGCAATATTAAAAAGAATCTATGCTTTATAACTCACACCTGCAAAAATTTAGCATTTGTTGAAGAGGTGGTCAATTATGTTAAAGGTAAGAACATTTTTGAAGAGGTGGTATCATCTGTTGCTGGCTCAACTATAACATGCCATTGCGGAGAAAACACTCTCGGTATTTTATATCTTTTAGAAGAAAAGTAAAGGAGAAGAATATGGATAATTGTATATTTTGTAAGATTATAAAAGGCGAAGTGCCTTCATATAAAATCTATGAAGATAAGTTTACGTATGCTTTTTTAGATATCAGCAATGACGGGAATGGACATATATTGGTTATTCCAAAGAAACATTGCACAAATGTGCTTGATTGTGATGATACAGTGCTAGCTCGTGTTATGTCAACAATAAAATTGATTGGAAACCACCTTGTGAATAACTGCGGCTTTGATGGTATAAATGTTATAAATGCAAGCGGTGAAAGTGCTGAGCAAAGCGTTTTTCATCTTCATTTTCACGTTTTGCCTAGAAAGAAAAATGATGGGATGCATGTTTTTCCATCGCTTAAAAAGAACGACAAGTCTCTTGAAGAGCTTTGCGAAGAGTTAAAGGTGAAATAAATGAAGCATATTGTTTTGTATACTGATGGGGCATGTTCTGGCAATCCTGGAAAAGGTGGTTGGGGTGCCATACTTTTCTATAACGACATAAAAAAAGAACTGTCTGGCGGAGAGATGCAAACCACAAACAATCGCATGGAGTTAACAGCCGTCATTAAAGGCTTGGAAGCATTAAAAGAGCCATGCCACGTGGACATTTATAGCGACTCAGCTTATGTAGTCAACGCCTTTTTGCAAAATTGGATAGAAAATTGGCGGACTAATGGTTGGAAAACAACTAAAGGCAAGG
The DNA here is from genome assembly GCA_963930145.1 of Clostridia bacterium. GTDB lineage: Bacteria > Bacillota > Clostridia > Christensenellales > UBA1242 > Caccovivens. The sequence continues at coordinate 12,564 of CAWVLM010000062.1, read as the reverse complement.
TATTAAACGTAGACCTGTGGCAAAGGTTGCTTGAACTTTTGCAAAAGCATGATGTCAGCTGGCATAAGGTTAAGGGGCATGCTGACAATGAGTTTAATAATCGTTGTGACGCACTCGCAAGGGGAGAAATTACAAAGATAAAAGACGTCAACCATGATTAGTAATAATAGTTAATAATATAAAAATTTTACCTATATAAAAAGACCATTTTTTGCGGTCTCAGGCTGTAGAAAAACTAAACTATTGCACATATAAAACACTAAATATATAAAATTTTAATTATTAAATTGGCATATATTGTGTAAAGCAATGCACAAATTTGAATTTGTTTTCACTCGAGACCACTTTTTATGGTCTTTTAAAATTTTATTTAGAAAAATATTTATATTTTTATAACTAATAGCTTCTTAGTCTAAGTTTATTAGCTTTTCATAAATAGTCTCATAGATGGAAGGAGCGTTTATCTTCCATTTGTGTATAGCTTCGTTTGCTGCTTGACGGGAAGGAGCTTTAATATTTAAAACAAACATTGGCTGAGTAATAAGAGGCTCATAAATTTTAAGTTCAACATTATAAGAGCCATCTTCATTTTTAGAATAGGTTGAACTATACTCCTGAGAAGACTTAACATTAAGTCTATTAGCTTGCAGATACGCTGAAATCTCTTCACGCAATGCAAGGGGAATACGTCTATAAAGGTGAGACAAACACTCGCGACCTTCATATGTCAGGGCAAAAAGTTCTTGGTCTTCCTTTGCGTCACCCATAGTATATAAAAGATTTGCATCAACAAGGTCATGTATGATTACCTTACAATCCATGTAATTTTTAATCCAAATATTTTTGATACTACAAATATCAAGAATAGAATCTTCTGTCAAAGGTATTTCCATCTTGTCCACAACAAAAAGCATGATAAGTTTATCTAAAACGATTTGTTCTTTTTCTGTAAGTATCTTATCCATTAAAATATTATAACATGTTTTTTAAAGAAATCAAATTTTTTTAAATAACTATCTTTAAATTGTTTGATTTTTTGTTAATGTATGGTAAAATACAACCAAGGGGTAATTATGGACCAAAACAAATTAAAAGAGTTTTTTGACGCTTGTGATGACTTTATAGATTGCAAATTTTTAGTTGCTGAATATAAGCTTCAACGTATGTTACAAGTGCTTTCTCAAAATGAAGAAATGTGCTCGTTAATTGGAGAATGTCTTGAGCAATTCAATAGAGATAGAGAGTTTTCAAAAGCCTTTATACAAGACGGGCAAGGTGAATATATTTGCGATATGCCAACAGAAGAGTATAAGATTATTGCATTTGTATTTTGCACACTTGTAGATATGGATAACAAGAAGATTGACTTTGTTGATTTTATTAAAAGGTTTTACGGCAGAGAAGAAAATCCTTTTAAAGCTTTTATAGTGCAAATGGTTTTACCGTTTAGAAACTTGCTTGCTGAAGCATTTGGTTATCCTAAACTTTCTATAGAAGGCGAAGAGAAACAATTAGAGAATAAAGGTGACGAAGAGAGCGAAGAAGACTATAAAGATGATGACTATGATAGCGATAATGAAGAGAGCGAAGAAGATGATTATGATGATGTATTTCTACGCGTTCAAAAGATAGCAGTTCAGATTATAAGCGAGCTTCAATATTACAACAATTCGCAGAATAATATTGATGCTATAACAGTATGCAAGGCACTTGTGAAAACCACAGACCTTCGTGACAGCGAAATTACATACTCTCTTGGGCTTGCTCTAAAAGCCTGCAAGGCAAAACAGGTGAAATTTTTGGTTAAAGAAATATTGGATATGCTTAATATTTAGTGCTTAAAATATAAGATAAAAATGGTCGAAAGTTAGGGTGACTTTTAAAGATTTTGGCATGCGAATAAAAACAGTAAGTTTTTTTAAGCTTGCTGTTTTTTACTTGGTTTACTTTATTATAGTAATATAGCAGTTAAAACAACGCTAATTATTGTTGCAAGAATTGCATGTGTAAATTTTTGCAAAACAAAAAGCTTTATTGGCATATTAAGCTTATTAATCATGGTGATGGATTGCAAAATTGTGGAAATCCCACCAAAACTTATCACAAAAGTACAAGCAACAACCGACCATGCACTTTTTATTGATGAAGAAATGCTAAGGCACCCCTTTGTGATTTCTATAAATCCCTCAAGTATACTTGCCAGCGGCGAAGGGAAAAGATTAAAGAAAGGCGAAAGCGAGGTTATAATCACAAAGAATATAGCAATAATCGTTCCGACTGAGATGATACTCAATGCAGAATCTAAAACAATACTTGAAAGGTCTGCACTATCTTTTGAAATCTCATTTTGTAGCGACATTTTATCATTTGTTGCATTGATTTTGCGGTATAAAGTTCCGTTTAATATTGCACCGAGAATATGAGAAAGCATGATAATATAGCCGAAAGTAGCGTTTCCCAGCATGCCAATTCCAACAGCTCCAATTATAAACATCGGACCTGACGTTGAGCAAAAACTTGTCATTTTGAATGCATCACTTTTGCTGATTTTCCCTGTTTCGTATAGGTCGGCGGTCATTTTTGCTCCCACAGGGTAGCCAGATATAATGCTCATCAAAAACACGTAGGATGACACTGCGGGCGTTTTAAATAGTCGTTTACAAGGTTTCGAAAATATATTTGAAAATTTTTCTACCACTCCAAGAGATGAAAGAACTTTGGTGAAGAATATAAAAGGAAGAACACTTGGAAGCACGTTAAAAGCCCAAGCCGATATACCATTTAGTGTTTGACTAATGTAAAGGCCGGGGAAAATCACCATATTTATAATGACGTATACAATAAAAATTGATAAAAAAACGCTATATTTTTTCATTTATTGCTCCAAAGGTTTGACAAAATAATGGCAAAATAATATAATTAAAATGGTAAATGGGGAAATTCATGGATGTAATTCATGGATTTTAATTTAATAAAAGCCTATAATTATTAAAAAGTAAATATTTAAGCATAAGCTTGGACATATTTATTTAACAATAATTTATTCAATTCATAGCATTTTTAGAAGGGGTATATATGAAAATTAAAGAGCTTTACAAAAAGGCACAACAGCTAAAAAAAACAATAGTTTTTCCTGAGGCTGGCTTTAGTGATAGAACTATAGAAGCTGTTAAATATATTCAAAAAAAGAAGATTGCGCGTCCTATACTTATAGGTGATGAAAGTGCTCTCGTTTTAAGAGATAAATCTCTAATAGAATTTCAAATCATCAATCCAAAGACCTTTCAAAACAAAGATGATTTGGCAAAAAGATTATACGAAAAACGAAAAGATAAAGGGCTTACTTATCAAGAAGCTCAAAAACTTACAGAAGACCCTTACTACTTTTCGACTTTGCTTGTAGACGCTGGTATGGCAGATGGCATGGTTGCAGGGGCAGAAGCGTCAACTGCAAATACTGTAAGACCAGCACTTCAAGTTATAAAGGCAAAGAAAAAGGGCGGCATAGTTTCATCTTGCTTTTTAATGTTTGGCAAAAACAAATTTTTAAAAGATAAGCCCTTGATTATCGCCGATTGCGGTGTAATTATGCATCCAAGTGCTGACGAACTTTATCAAATTGCATGCCAAAGTGTTGAGACCTATAAAAATCTAGGCTTTAAAGATCCAAAAGTTGCCTTCTTATCTTTTTCAAGCAAAGGCTCAGCAGAAGATGAGAGTGTGGACGTTGTGAGAAAGGCGTATGAAAAATTTAAAAAAACTGGCGTGCCTTGTGATGGAGAACTTCAATTTGATGCCGCTATGGTGCAGTCAGTTGCTGCTCATAAAGCTCCTGAAAGTGCGATAAAAGGCGATGCAAACATCCTTATATTCCCAGATTTGAATAGTGGAAACATTTGCTATAAAGCTATGCAATATATTGGTGGACTGAACGCGATAGGACCTATTTTACAAGGCTTAAACAAACCTGTAAACGACTTATCTCGCGGCTGCAGCCCAAAAGATATAGTAACAGTAACCGCAGTAACAGTGCTGCAAACAATAAAGGAGGAAAAATAAATGAAAATTTTAGTAATCAATGCGGGTAGCTCATCATTAAAATTTCAGCTTTTTGATATGACTAATGAAAAAGTTATCGCAAAAGGAAACTGTGAGAAAATAGGTCTTGAAGGCTCTTTTGTTGGGTTTAAGACAACGGGAGATAAAAAGGAAAAATTTGTTAAACTTCCAGACCATAAAGCAGCAGTAAAAGCAGTTTTTGATATTTTAACAGATAAAAATGAAGGCGTGATTAAAGACCTTTCTGAAATAGACGCAGTTGGACATAGATTTGTGCAAGGTGGATGGCTGTTTGATAGAAGTGTGCTCTTTGATGATGACGTAGTTGAAAAATTAAATCAACTTACCGACCTTTCTCCAGTGCATGCACATGCAAATATGGCAGGTTACTTGGGTTGTCATGAGCTTATGCCAAACACTCCACAGGCAGTTGTATTTGATACAACTTTTCATGCAACAATGCCTGCTAAAGCCTATATGTATGGCATCAAATATGAAGATTATGAAAAATACCATGCAAGAAAATATGGCTTTCACGGGACAAGTCATAGATATGTTTTAGGTGAAGCTGCCAAGCTTCTAGGTAAAGACCCTAAGGATGTTAATATCATCACAGTGCACCTTGGAAACGGCTCATCAATAACCGCAATAAAAAATGGTCAGAGCGTAGACACCACAATGGGGCTCACTCCGCTTGAAGGGCTGATTATGGGAACAAGATCGGGTGACCTTGACCCAACTGTTGTTAGTTATCTCGGCGAAAAGAAGGGACTTAACGCGAGCGAAATGGTAAACTATCTCAACAAGCAATGCGGAATCTTGGGGGTAAGTGGTGTTTCTAGTGATATGAGAGAGTTGAATGCTGCTATTGAGCAAGGAAATAAGAGAGCAAGACTTGCACTTGATATGCTTATATATAGGGTAAAGAAATTTATAGGTTCCTATATGGCAGTGCTTGGCAAAGTTGACGCTATAGTATTTACAGGCGGAATAGGCGAAAACCAAGAAGATTTAAGAGAAGGTGCTCTTGAAGGTATGGAAAACTTTGGCATCAAGATTGATGTAGAGAAAAATAACCATCTTCCACGCGGTACCGTCGAAGAAATCAGTACAGAAGACTCAAAGGTTAGAGTATTTAGAATACCAACTGATGAAGAACTTTTAATAGCAAGAGATACAAAAGCTTTAATAAGCAAATAAGCATATAATAATTTGTAAAAATACTTGACAAAAGCTTGAAAAATAAATATAATTAAAAAGCATGATGTATATAAAGAGATATTTTTGAAGGAGGAAGATACAATGGCAGTTCCAAAGCATAAGGTTTCTAAGGCAAGAAGAAATTCAAGACACTCTGCAAATTCAAAAGCAGTTATGCCTACACTTGTTGAATGCCCACAATGTCATGAAATGAAAAAACCACACACTGTTTGCAAAAAGTGCGGAACATATAAGGGTGAAACCGTAATTGAAAAGAAAGAAGAAAAGAAGTAAATTGTTTAAAGCTCTCCATATTTTTCGGTGAGCTTTTATTTTTGTGACACTATTCTTTTATGCATAACACTAGATATGCCACTTTATATGCAAGACATAATAGTATATGTGGCACTTGATGTAAATTCATCATTTTTTTGATGCAAGGCAGAATAGACAAAATATAAATTGATAAAAAATTAAAACAAAATAGTTGCATAATTTTTTTATTTTTGTTATCATAAATTTTAATACTATTAAGCCACATTAAAAATCTAGAATTTATTTATTGCTAAAATGTATCTAGAGTTATGTATTACAAATTATGTTAATAAAGGGGACTTTTATTATGAAAGTAGTTGTAGATGCCTTTGGCGGCGATAATGCTCCGCTTGAAGTTGTTGAAGGGGCTGTGCTAGCACTAAAAAAGCATAAGGACCTTGAAATTATCTTATGCGGAAAGGAAGATAAGATAAAAGAAATTTTAAATGGACGCGACGAGCGAGTTGCAATAGTTAATGCAAGCGAGGTTATAACAAACGATGACATTCCAACAGACGCCATTAGACATAAAAAAGATTCTTCACTTGTAGTTGCCTATGACGTGCTAAAAAATAGAGAAGACGTTATTGGACTTGTCACTGCAGGCAGCACTGGTGCTGTGCTTGCAGGTGCAATTATGAAGATTGGAAGAATAAAGGGTATTTCAAGACCTGCTCTTGCTCCAATCCTTCCAACAAAGCAAGATACAGATGTTATTATTATTGATAGTGGGGCTAATATAGATTGCAAACCTGTCAATCTTTTACATTTTGCATTGATGGGCTCTGCCTATTATTCTATCATTTACAATAAAGAGAAACCTAGAGTTGCACTTCTTAATAATGGTGTTGAAGATGAAAAGGGCAATGAACTTGCTAAAGAAACTTTCCCGCTATTAAAAAATGCACCAATCAACTTTATTGGCAATAGAGAAGGTTTTGATTTTATGAGCGGAGATGTTGATGTTATGGTTACAGATGGTTTTGCGGGTAACGCACTACTTAAAGGTACTGAAGGAGCCGTTAACGCTGTTATCTCAATTCTTAAGAAGAGTATTAAGTCTCATTTTTGGAGCAAAATAGGCTATCTTTTTATGGGTAAAACCTTCAAAGAAATCAAAGAGCGGGTGGATGTTCAAAAGAAACATGCAGGCTCTCCACTTCTTGGTTGCAAAAAACTTGTAGTTAAAAATCATGGCGGGTGCAAACGCGTCAATATTTGTGCATCTATTGAGCAGACAATAAAGCTTTATGAAAATAATCTCAATAAAAAGATTGAAGATGCGATATCAAAGCTTAATTTAGAAGATAAATAGTTTTCAGACAATAAAAAGATTGAATTTTGAATGTGCTCTTGAAATTTTATATATGTTTTCATAACTATCATATTTTAAAATCATAATAGAAGAGTTTAGATTATAATTTATTTAATTTACGTACAAGTAATTTCAAATATACCTTATTTGCTTTATTATGGAAAAAGTTTAGTTATTTAAGAACTAGTTTAAGTAACAATACTTCAACAGAAAAATGGTTACTCTTCATGACGGCAAATGGCTTTTTGATGAAGCAAATGTTCAATGTCGGCATGAGTATGAGCTAAAACGAACGCCTGTAAAGTAATTCTTTTGAGCTTTCGTGGCATAAAGCCAGTAGGTTTATTCCATGTTTGTCAAAAATTAAATAGGTATGATGGCTTTACTTATAAATTAGGCACCTAGTGAAAAATTGGCACGTAGTGAAAAATTGGGCTTGAATGTGGCAACAAAATGTGATATGATTGTTTATAGCTTGGTACAAGCAATTTTCTATGTAAGTGAACAATGATTAAAAAGGATAAAAATGAAAATAAATTATAAATTTAAAAACAAAGAATTACTTGAAAGGGCATTGACTCATTCTTCAAAATCGCCTAATAATTATGAAAGACTCGAGTTTTTAGGAGATAGCATCTTAGACTTTTTAGTTGGCGAGTATTTTTTCAAGCACTGCAAAGAAGATGAAGGTAAACTTACGGTGCTTCGAAGCCATTATGTATCAGAAAATTATATGTCAAGCGTGTTTGACAAACTAGATTTAAAAAATGATGTTAGGCTTGGGAAAAGCTGGCAAGGGGATATTTCTAAGGCAATCAAAGATGATGTTGTGGAGGCTGTGCTTGCGGCAATTTATCTTGATGCTGGGGAGAATGGGATTGAAGAAGCAAGGAAATTTATCTTTGAAAACTTTGACCTGCAAAATTATAAATCCATAGTTGACGATAACTATAAGTCAAGGCTTCAAGAACTTGTGCAAGGTAATTTTAAATGTAAGATTCAATATCTAACTGAAGCCTATCAAGATGGCTTTAAAGCAAGTTTTTATATGGATGAAGATAAGATTTCAACGGGAAAGGGTAAAAGTAAAGTTGAAGCCGAGCAACAAGCGGCTAAAAAAGCTATTGAGAAGTTGTTTTTGATAAGCTAGGAAGAATTTTATAAAAACTCTTTGAAAAATAAGAAAAATTTGTTATACTCTTTAAGAGTATATTTTCTTTTGACGCAATTTTAAACATTTAAGTCAAAAGTCGCCCTTTATAGCAGACGAGGTTTTTATGATTTTTAAAAAGATAGAAATGGTGGGATTTAAATCCTTCGCAGATAGAACAGTTATAGAATTTAATGACAATTTCACGGCTATTGTTGGACCGAACGGTTGCGGCAAAAGTAATGTATCTGATGCCATTCGCTGGGTTTTGGGAGAACAAAGCCCTAAAACTTTGCGTGGCGACAGTATGCAAGACGTTATTTTCAACGGAACGGAGAAAAGAAAGAGCCTTTCTTATTGCGAAGTTACATTGACTTTTGATAATACCACTCGTTTTTTCAACTTTGACTATGACGAACTTGCAATCACGAGAAAACTTTATCGTTCTGGCGAAAGTGAATATCTTATCAACCGCAATACCTGTCACTTGCGTGATATAACTAATCTTTTGTATAATAGTGGTCTAGGGAAAAATGGGTACTCGGTTGTCAGTCAGGGTAAGGTTACTGAGCTTGTCGATGCAAAGCCTGAGAATAGACGTGCCATGTTTGAAGACGCGGCTGGTATTTCTAAATACAAAAATGATAAAAAAGATGCCGAGAGAAAACTAGAGCGTACAACTGATAATTTAACGCGTGTCAAAGATATTTTATCTGAAATAGAACGTCAGATGGGACCACTTAAAAAGCAAGCTGAAAACGCAAAGAAGTATCTTGAATATAAGGGAAAACTTAAAGATTTAGAAGTCAATGCATATATTTATCAATACGAGAATGCAAATGATGTCAAGGAAAAAATCAACTTAAAACTCGATGCTTTGAATAAGCAAATTGATATGCGTCAGCAAGACCTTGACAAAACCTCGTCAGATTATGACCAAGCTATGTTTGACCTTACAAATTTTGATAAGATGCTTGCCGAACTTAATGACAAGATACTTGAACTTACTGTAAACCTTGAAAAGCAGGAAAGTGAAACGAAAATTGCTAGAGAGCGTATAAATTATACATATAAAGAGAATGATAGATTGCAGCTAGACCGTACAAATAATCAAACTGCCATAGAAGTTTGTGAAGAAGAGCGGGCAGTAAAAGAAAAGGCTCTTGAAGATTTAACAACAGACCTTGAAGCTCTTGAAAAGTCCTTTGACGAACTCTCTGAGAAATATTCAAATATTGCAAATGAGTTGGTACTAAGTGAAGACGAAGCAGGACAAGGACAACAAAAGATTATTGAAACGCTTGGCTCTCTTAGTGATATCAAAAGCTCTGTTTCTCGTCTAATGGCAGAAAAAGAGCTGCTATCAACTAATCTTGCAAATTTAAAGGAAGATTTAGTCTCTTTGTCAAATAGAAAGGATGAAAACCTTAAACTTTTAAATGAAAGCAAAGCCTTGATAGAGAACAAAGAAAAGAAGCTTGCAGATATTAAAGAAAAACAAGAGTCGCTTGCAAGTAAGAACTATTTGGTTGAACGAAAACTTAAAGAACTCGACAATGAAAAAGCCAATATAAACACTCAAATCAAGGTCTTTGAAAACAGAAAAAAACTTTTGACTGACCTTCAAAATGAGTATGAAGGCTATAGCTTTGCGGTTAAGAAACTTCTTCGTGAAAGCGAGAAAAACGCAGCTTTAAAAAAATGTATAGTTGGCGTTGTGGCCTCTCTTATCAAAGTGCCTGAAAGGTTTGAAACAGCTATTGAAGTTGCACTTGGCGGAGCTGTTCAAAATATTGTAACCTATGATGAAGATGGTGCAAAAGAACTTATCAGATTTTTAAAAGAAAATTCTTTTGGTAGAGCGACATTTTTGCCTATTTCATCTATGAAACGAAGAACTTTTGATGAAAGGCTTATAGCAGGCAAGATAGGCTGCTACGGCGTTGCAAGCTCGCTTGTTGATTATGATAAAAAAATAGACAATGTAGTAAGTAATTTGTTAGGTTCTACTGCGATTGTAGATAATCTTACAACTGCAATAAACCTTGCAAGAGAAACAAAATATGCTTTCAGAATTGTTACTCTTGATGGTGAAATTATTGCTCCACAAGGTTCTTTGACAGGTGGTAGCAAAAAAGCTGAGTCGTCAAACCTTATAGGTCGTGAGCGTGAGATTGAAACGCTCGGCATAGATATAATAAAACTTGAAAAACGCGTTGAAGAGATTGGTAAGGAGCTTTTAGAAAGTAATCAAAATTTTTCTTCTCAAAAGAAAGTTTTAGATGATTTAAACGCACAAAAGAGCAGTATAGAAATTGAGATTGCTTCTGAAAAAGAAAAGTATAGCAAGTTTAAATCTATAGTGGAAGAGACAGAAGATAATATCAAGGTTGCCGAAATGGAATCTACAACAGTGGAGAATAAGATTAGGCTTATTTCTGATGAGCTTTCACGCTCTGAAAAGATAGAGAGCGCACTCTCTGGCAATAAGGTTGACGCTGACGAGCTCATTAAAGAAAAGAAAGAAAAATATGAGCAGTTAAGGGCAGAGCGAGATTCAATCAATAACAATATTTTGACAGTTAAAGTGGAAATTGCAGAGACGCGAACAAAAATAGCTTCTGCAAAGAGCGATGTAGAGCGTATTGAGAATGATTTAGGACGCTACAAACTAAATATCGTAAATCTTGATGAGCAGATAAAGAAGAACAATGAGTTTATTGCCTCATGCGAACAGATGATCAAAGAGAAACTTGCTTCTGCTCCATCTTCTGCAAAAAAGATTGAGCTTGAAGAGCAAATCAATCGTAGAGTCAACATAGAAAGCGACAAAGCAAAGCTGCAAGACAAAATAAGACAATTAGACACATCAAAATCTTCACTTATGGACGAACTGTCTTCTCTTCGTGATAAGAAATTTAGAGAAGAGATGAACTTGTCTAAAGTTGACACTGAACTTGAGCAAATGCAAGAGCGTATTTACGAAGAATATTCGCTTTCTTATACAACTTGTTTAGATTTAAGGCGGGCGGACTTTGATATAGAAATTGCTATGCCAGAAATAGGTAAACTCAAGAAAGATATAAACGCATTAGGTTATGTCAATGTCAATGCGATAGAAGACTGCAAGGCACTGCTTGATAGATACGATGACTTGAATGGTCAGGCTCAAGACCTTGAAAAAGCACAAGACGATTTGAATAAGATAATCAAAGACCTTTCAGGTATCATGATTGAAAAGTTTAACAACGAGCTTAGCAGAATCAATGAAAGCTTCAAGCTTACATTTAGAGAATTGTTTGGTGGCGGGACAGCAAAACTTGCACTTTCTGATGAAGAAGACCCGCTTGAGTCTGGCGTTGAAATCTTTGCACAGCCGCCTGGTAAGAAGATTCAAAATATGACTTTGCTTTCAGGTGGAGAAAAATCTTTGACGGCTATGGCAGTGATATTTGCTATTCTTCGTATCAAACCGCTTCCTTTCTGTTTGTTTGACGAAGTTGAAGCCGCACTCGACGATACAAACGTTGAAATTGTAGATAAATATCTTAAAAAGCTTTCGTCAGACACGCAATTTATCTTAATCACGCACAAGAAGCCAACAATGGAATACGCCGATGCACTTTACGGCGTTACTATGGAAGAAAAAGGAGTATCTAAGATTGTTTCAGTACTTCTTTCAGACGCTATCAAACATGCTCAGGAGGGGTAATTTATGGGACTATTTAAAAAAATTGGCAATGCTTTAAAGAAAACACGTGAGGCGATTGCTAGACGTATCGACTCGCTATTAAGTCATGGCGAAATAGATGATGATTTTTATGATGAACTTACTGATATTTTAATCTCTTGCGATATTGGTGTTCGCACTAGTATGGACATCGTTGATGAGCTTAGGCTAAGGGCTAGGAAAAATAAAATACGAAATGCCGAAGATGTCAAAAAAGAATTAAAAGAAATTTTGAAAGAAGAGTTTTCTTCTCTTGCACAAATTGATATTCAGTACCCTGCTATTATCACTATAATTGGGGTGAATGGCGTTGGAAAAACAACCACTATTGGCAAAATGGCGAGATATTTTAAAAATCAAAAGAAAGAAGTCACGCTTGTTGCTGGAGATACCTTTAGAGCAGCAGCGTCAAGCCAGCTAAACGAGTGGGCAGACCGAACAAAAACAAGAATTATAAAACATGCAGAAGGAGCTGATGCTGCAGCTGTTGTATTTGACGGAATATCAAGTGCAAAGGCAAAGAGAACTGATGTTTTGCTTGTTGACACAGCGGGCAGACTTCACACAAAAACCAATTTAATGGAAGAGCTAAAAAAGATTGATAAAGTTATAAATAGAGAGTATCCGGAGGCTCATAAATATAACTTTATCGTGCTTGATGCAACCACAGGGCAAAATGCCTTAAATCAGATAAATGCGTTTAGTGAATTTGTTAAAATTGATGGCATAATACTAACAAAACTTGACGGAACTGCAAAAGGCGGTGTAGTTATTGCCATAGAAAAAGAATATCAT
>CAWVLM010000061.1:0-17364 GCA_963930145.1 Clostridia bacterium | reverse complement strand
GCCAAAACAAAAATAAGAAAAGGAAGTGAAAATTATGAGTTCAGTAATTATTACCGTAGTTGTTGTTCTTGGAATTATTGTAGCAGGTGGATTTCTCCTATATTTTATGAGTGATCTTTTTATAAGCCTTGCGCATAAAAACAGGGATGCTAATGCAATATCAAAGAAGCAACAAGAAGAAACAGCTGATTTAAAGAAGAGACTTGAAGCTCTTGAAAAGGCTGACCAAATCAAAAAAGACCCAGAAATTGCAACAATTCTTTATAATGGTGCAAATGATGGCGTTGTTGTAGAAGATTACAACCCAGAAGCAGAAGCTGCTGCTGCAAAAGCAACCGAAGAGGCAGAAGAAACAAACGAAGAAGAAACCGAAGAAGAGACGGAAGAAACTCCAGCAGAAGAGAGCGACATAGAAGAGATCGAAGAAACAGAAGAAACTGAGGAAGAGGAAGATGAAGATGATGACACAACAGACTTCATCAAACAACGCCGTCAAGAACTTATGGAAAGACTTGCCAGAATGCAACGTGCTCAAGAAGAATCTGAAGAAGAAACTGAAGAAGATGACAACACAGTTGACTTAACTGAAGAGAGCGAAGAGACAGAAACTGAAGAGACCACAGAAGAGACTGAAGAAGCTCCAGCTGCCGAAGAAACAGAAGAGACTCCAGCACAAGACGAAGTTAAAGATGCAGTTGCAGAAAACGTTTATGAAGAAGTAAAGAACGATTCTAATGCTCTTGCTGCTGCAATGCCACTTGAAGAACTTGAAGCAAAACTTGCTGAAGAACAAGAAAGACTTAAGGCAAACGAGAAGGAACTTCGTAAATGCAAGAAAGAGTTTATTCCACTAAGAAGAATTAAGAAGACTCTTGATAGCGATAAGAAGAAACTTCAAAGAAAAGAAGCTCTTGTTGCAAAACAAAAGACAGTTCTTTATGGTGTAAACAACTATGCAGACCTTGATGAAGAAAAGGCAAAGAAGCTTGCAGAAGACCTTGACCTTTATGATGGTCTTAAACTTTCAGTTCAACATTGCGAAGAAGTAATGGAAAAGAATGCAGATAGATACCCACTTCTTGAACAAATCTTCAATTTACTCACATCTCAAAACGCAGAAATCAAAGAAGATATCAAAAATCTTCAAGAAGCTATTGACAGCTTAAAGGCTGATGACAATGCTGACGATACAGCTGATGCTGAGTAAAAATCAAGTTAATTCTAAGAATTGCAAATAATTTTTCACTATATAAATAACAAAAACGCAGACCAATAAAGTCTGCGTTTTTGTCAATTAAGGGCTATTTATATAAGAATAGTTTGCTTTAAAAAATTAGCAAGAATCTTTTTATGTGTAATTGAAAACTTTTATCTCCAGTCAATAGGATTTTCACCGTTTTTTAACAAAAATTCATTGCATTTAGAAAAATGTTTGCAGCCAAAGAAACCGCGGTATGCAGAAAGTGGGCTAGGGTGTGGAGCCTTTAAAACAAGGTGTTGCTTGGCAATAAGTGGTGCAAAACTTTGTGCGTAAGAACCCCAGAGCATAAAAACGGCAGGTTTTTCTCGCTTTCCAACTATTTCGATAATCTTTCTAGTTAAGATTTCCCAGCCCTTGTCTTTATGTGAATTAGCTATTCCGCGTCTTACCGTCAAAACAGTGTTTAAAAGCAGCACGCCTTGATTTGCCCAACGTTCTAGATTGCCATTTTTATAGCAGGCAATATGTAGGTCATCTTCAATTTCTTTCATTATATTGACAAGCGATGGCGGAATAACTACATTTTCAGGCACAGAGAATGATAGCCCTTGGGCTTGCTCGGGTTCATGATAAGGGTCTTGTCCAATTATGACAACCTTGATTTTGTCAAGTGGCACATGATTTAGTGCGTTAAATATGTTTTGCTCACTCGGATAAATTTCTCTGCTAGAATACTCAGCCTTCAAAAACTCCTGCAGTTTTTTGAAATAATCTTTATTAAATTCGTCTTTTAATAGTTCATACCAACTTTTTCTTATTTGTATCATAAAAAAATTATACCATTTTTTTAAGCTTTGGTCAATTTTTAATTATATATTGACAAAATATGTATAGTTTATAACTATGAATAGGCATACCATGCGGCAAGAAAATCTGCTTTTAATTTGTTAAAAGCAGGCAAAACCTACGGTTTTGCAAGTGGCACACATAACGTGTGCCACTTTTTTCTTGCCGCGGTTGTCTCACGCAAACCGCGTCTCTCTGAAAAGATTTCCCTTGAGTGTTCAATTTTTTTGATTATTTTTAAAAACTATATCGTCCATGAGCTATAATAAAGCTAGAGAAATTTACAAGAAAAACAAGCTAAATAAAAAAATTTTAGCTTGTTTTGTTGTAATATTTACTTTTAATCTATTTACTTGTTTCAACAGCAACAGAAAGAGCCACAGTCGCACCAACAATAGGGTTGTTACCCATGCCAATAAAGCCCATCATTTCAACGTGAGCAGGCACAGATGAAGAACCTGCAAATTGTGCGTCACAGTGCATTCTACCCATAGTATCAGTAAGTCCATAGCTTGCAGGACCACATCTCATGTTGTCAGGGTGAAGAGTTCGCCCAGTTCCGCCGCCTGACGCCACAGAGAAATAGTCATGCCCATTTTCATAGCACCATTTTTTATAGATTCCTGCAACAGGGTGTTGGAAACGCATAGGGTTTGTCGAGTTTCCAGTGATTGAGACGTCAACTTTTTCATGTTTCATAATTGCTACGCCTTCTGGCACGTCATAAGCACCATATACTTTAACCTTAGCTCGCTCGCCATTTGAAAAAGCTTTTTCGCCAATTATTTTAAGTTCTCCGCTCTTGTGGTCAAATAAAGTATTGACAAAAGTAAAACCATTTATTCTTGATATAATGTAGGCAGCATCCTTGCCAAGGCCATTAAGAATAACATTCAGCGGAGTTTTTCTTACCTTATTTGCAGATGTAACAATGCCAATAGCACCTTCTGCCGCAGCAAAACTCTCATGACCTGCAAGGAAACAAAAACTTTTTGTCTCTTCTTTCAAAAGCATGCTTCCAAGCCTGCCGTGACCAAGTCCAATCTTACGTTCGTCAGCAACCGACCCTTTCACGCAGTACGCCTGCAGTCCTTCACCAATCTTAAGTGCGGCGTCACTTGCCTTTTTAGTGCCAGTTTTAAGTGCGATTGCAACGCCAAGTTCATATGCTTTCACAGCGTTGTCAAAACAAATAGGTTGCACGCCTTTGACAATTTCTTCCACATTGATGCCAGCATCTAGACAAATTTGTCTTGCCTCTTCCAAACTTTTGATGCCATATTTTTTCAAGGTTTCATCAATGGTTGTTTGCTTTACAGTTAAATCCATTATGCATCCCTCCTCGGGTCAATCACGCTGACCGCTTCATTAAATCTGCCATAGGTTTTAGTGGCTTTTTTGATAGCTTCCTGTGCATTTTCACCTTCACGAAGAGCTTTCATAAGACTGCCGATAGCCACATATTCATAGCCGATGATTTCGCCATTTTCGTCAAGTCCTTCTTTTGTGATATAGCCTTCAGCCAAATTGAGATAACGCGTGCCTTTTCCGTCTTGAGAATAGATTGTTCCAACATTTGAAGATAGCGTTTTGCCAAGATCTTCAAGTGCCGACCCAACAGCAAGACCATTTTCAGAAAAAGCTGATTGGCTTCTTCCGTAAACTAATTGCAAAAAGATATTTTTCATAGCGTCATTGATAGCGTCACAAACAAGGTCGGTGTTGAGTGCTTCAAGCAGCGTTTTGCCTGGCAATATTTCAGCCGCCATAGCCGCCGAATGTGTCATGCCACTGCAGCCGATGGTCTCAACAAGTGCCTCTTTTATAATGCCGTCTTTAACATTTAAAGTAAGCTTGCAAGTGCCTTGTTGCGGTGCACATTTTCCGCAGCCATGTGAAAAACCAGAAACTTGTTTAATGTCTTTTAATTGAACCCAATTCGCCTCTTCTGGGATAGGAGAAGGTCCAAAGCCTGTCATGTTCATAGGACAACTCATAAATTTAATTCCTCCGATATTTATTATAAAAAAACAGCCTAAAAAATCAAAATAAATTTGAAAATAAAAATGGTAAAAAGTTTGATTTTTGTGTAATATCAAATTTATTTGTTGACAACAGCGATTTTTCTTTGTATAATAAGGTAAATTATTTGCTTGTAGCAGTAATTTGGTTGAAAACAAAATGGCGGAGTAACCTTAGTAGTTTTATAAATATTCATAAAGAGATAGGGCGGTTGGTGTAAGCCTGAATGATGTTATAAAATGAATTACAATTATTTCAAGTTTTGCGTTATTCTCACGAACGAGAAAATAAGGTGCAAAGACAACATAGACTAGAGAATATAATTCAAAGGTGATGTTTTGTTTGTAATGCATGAATTTAGGTGGTACCACGAGCACGCTCGTCCTAAAACATTAGGGCGGCGTTTTTTATTAGAAAAAGTTGAAAAAGGAGAAAAAACATGAAAATTGATACAAATTTATTTAAAGAACTAAAGGAAAGGGGACTTTTATACCAATGCACAGACGAAGAAGCTCTCAAAAAAATGCTTGAAAGCGGGAAATCTATTGCCGTTTATGAAGGAACTGACCCTACCGCAGATAGCCTTCATATAGGGCATTGTGTGCCATATGTAATTATGCGACGCTTTCAAAAAGCAGGGCATAAGGTATATCTCTTGATGGGTGGTGCGACTGCATGTATCGGCGACCCATCAGGGAAAAGCGATATGCGAAAACTGATGTCAAAAGAGCAAATACAATCAAATATTGATAAAATTAAGGACACTTTGAAGGTTTTTCTTGATTTTGAAGGTGAAAATAAAGCAGAAATTGTCAATAACTATGATTGGTTTAAAAATCTCACCTACATTGATTTTATGCGTGATATAGGTCAATTTTTTAATGTAAATGAAATGATGTCAAGCGAAATCTATGACAACCGCTTGAAGGAAGGCGGACTTACTTTCTTTGAAATGGGCTATATGCCAATGCAAGCATATGATTTTGTTCACTTGAATGAAAAATATGGCTGCTCTCTTGAATGGGGTGGGGCAGACCAATGGGGGAATATCGCAGCAGGCGTTAAACTTGCACGCAAACTTAGCTTTGCAGACGGCAAGGAAAGAAATATGGTTGGTGCAACAAATCCGCTACTTTTAACTCCAGAAGGCAAAAAGATGGGGAAAACTGAGAAAGGAGCGATATGGATTGATAAAGATAAGATTTCTGCATACGATTTTTATCAAGGTATCTATCAAACACCAGACTCATGTGTTGAAATGATGTTTGCACTCTTTACTGATCAGCCTATGGAAAGGGTTAGAGAGCTTATCAGGGAAGATATTGTCAAGGCTAAAAAGCTCTTGTGCTATGAGATAACAAAATTTATTCGCGGTGAAGAAGATGCCATTAAAGCAAGAGATATGAGCGAAAACTTATTCACACAAGGCGGCGATGATGCTCCAACTTTTGAAGTATCAAAAGCTGATGTCAAAGATGGAATGCCTATTTGTGACCTTTTGTTTGCGACTAAACTTGCACCATCTAAGAGCGAGGCAAGACGCCTTATTCAAGGCGGAGCTATCTCTGTAAAAGGTGAAAAGATAAGTGACTTCTCATTGAAAATATTTGAAAATGACTTTGAAAATGGCTCAATTTTGCTTAAAAAAGGCAAAAAGAGCTTTATAAAGGTCGTTTTAAGGTAGAATTTATTGTATTATAGTTTTCAATGATATTTATAATAGCATAGTGGCAGCGGAAACAAAATTTTAACTAAGTTAAAATTTTAAAATTACAACAGCAATTTTGTTTACTTTAAGTAAACAGTTTCCGCTGCCTTTGTTTATTTCAGTTAGCATAAATTTTTTATGATTTCTTATAAAAATCTTATAAAACATCTTGTAAAGCTGCCGTTTTTTACTAAAAGTTTAATAATGATAGCTCTCTTCTCCGCTTCCACTCCGTTTCACTCCGTTCCGCTCCGCTTTTGGCTCCGCACGCTTCGCCCTGCTCGCACGCTCCGCTTGCCCACGTTCGCTTTCGCTCACACGGGCACTATGCGGTGTCGCTCCGCTCCGCTCGCACGAGCGGCACACCTTCGACGTACCGCTCACGCTCGCTCATCTCTTCGCTCGGTTTTACTTGCTTTTTAGTTTTATCTCTTTGTTATGTTAATCTTAGTTTTATAAAGCAGGGTAGGTTATATATGTTTATACATGTTCGCATTCTGCTCGCACGGCTTTGCCACGCTCGCTTTTTGCTCCATCGCAGTCGCACCTAACGGCATCGCCTGCAATTCCGCCTTCCGCTCCGTTTCACTCCGCTCCGCTCCCACTCCGTTTCACTCCGTTCCGCTTCGCTTTTGGCTCCGCACGCTCCGCTTGCCCACGTTCGCTTTCGCTCACACGGGCACTATGTGGTGTCGCTCCGCTCCCTTTTATACAAAATTCGTATACAGCCCGCAGTCACTACATTTGTTATGCTTTATTGACTTTGTCAAAGTCATTTTTTATAAGTTTGGTAAATTTTATACCCATAACCTTTGCAATTTTAATGACTTTTGTTAAACCAATATTGCAATAGCCGCTTAGAATTTTTGTGAGCAGGGCAGTTGATATTCCACAAGTCTTAGCGAAGGCGGTTTTTGAGAGCTTATTTTTTCGCATAAAGTCAAGCATTAACTCAACGTCAACAAGTCCTTCAATATTTTTTCTTTCACTTTTGTTTTTCATATAATTCTCCTTTTAAACTTTACACCTTACTATAACATAAAATTTATTAAAATCTGTTTAATTGTCCAAATGGACATGAAATTTTGCATAATTTTTAAATTTTTGATTCTATAACTATTTAGTTAAATGCAAATAATATAATACATAATTTAACCGATAAGTTAAGTGAATATCTAATATTTATTTATCGAAAAATTAAAATTCAACTAAATGAATATTATCGTTATATATTTTTACCCCTATAACCATTTGGTTATTTTACATTATATCATAACCGTTTGGTTAAGTCAAACAATTTTTTAACCGTTTGGTATAAAATTATAAAAAGGTGTATTATGAAAGTGTTTGCAGAGAGATTAAAAGAATTGCGAGTTGAGAAGAAATTGACTATGACTGAACTTGCTGATAAATTACATTGCAGTGTTATGGCCGTTAGCCGTTGGGAAAGGGGAAAGCAAACTCCTAATATAGAAACTCTTATTGTTATCGCAAAATTTTTCAATGTGTCAACTGACTATTTATGTGGACTTGAAGACTAAGATGGATTTTACAAAAACGGTAGAAATAATAGAGAAAAAATCAAAATTTTATGGGTATTTGTTAGATTGTTGCAGCGAAGATGAGATAAAAGCGGCATTAGGTTTTTTAAAAAGCGAACACAAGAAGGCAACTCATATATGCTGGGCTTGCAGACTTGAGTCGCCATTCTATGAAAAAGCGGTTGATGACGGCGAGCCTGGTGGCACGGCAGGTCGACCTATTTTATCAGTGCTGCAAAAGAAGGACGTGCAAAATGTTTGCGTATTTGTCGTTCGCTATTTTGGTGGCGTGAAGCTTGGTGCAGGCGGCCTTGTTCGCATATACGCAAAAGTCACGTCTGAGCTTTTTAAATGAAAATTAAACAAATTTGACAAAAAATTTTTAATTTTTCTTGCATTTTTGTATAATAACTATATGAAAACAATAACTGAGATAAAAAAGATAGGCAAAGGGCTTAGATATAATCTCTATTTAGATGACGAATTTTTTGGGGTTTATGAAGCGGAGATTCTTGCAAGACACTGCCTGAAAACAGGGCAGACCTTTGATGATGATTTTTTTGAAGAATTGAAGATAGAAAATGGCGATTATGCATGTTTTAATAGGGGGCTTTCTCTTCTTGAAAAAGGCATGAAAAGTGAAAAGATGCTTAAAGACTATTTGCGAGAAAAAGGCTACCCTAAAAGCTGTATTGATAAGGCAAGTGAAAAGCTAAAGGAATATGGCTATATAAATGATGTTATATTTTGCGAAAACTATATAAGCAGTTACCTAAATTCAAAAAGCAAACGAAAACTAAAATATGACTTACTTTCAAAAGGTATCGAAGAAAGCGTTATTGATGAAAAGCTAAAAGAACTGGTAAATGATGAGCAGGAAAGCGAAAATTTAGTAAATTTAGCTTTAAAATACATGAAAAATAAGGAATTTGACATAAAAACCAAGCAAAAATTCTATAATCACTTTGCAGGCAAGGGGTATGATTACGGAATGATTGCAAACGCATGGAAGGAGCTTCTGCATGGTGGGAATTGATATAATTGACATTGAAAGAGTAGATAAAAGCGAAGAATTTTTAAAAAAAATAGCAAACGAAAAGGAAATTGAGTATGTTCAAAAGTCCTTTTGTGAAAGTTTGCGTCATCAACGTACTGCCGCACTATTTTGCGTTAAGGAAGCTGTTATGAAAGCTCTAGAAATGGGCAAAAATAGCGGTGTTGTGTTTAAAGATATAGAGCTTTCTCATGAAGATAGCGGCAAACCTATTGTTATTTTGCACGGCAAAGCACTAGAAAAATATCAACAAAGTTTTATAGATAAAAGAATAGAAATTTCTCTCTCCCACACGCCTATTATGGCAATAGCTATTGCAATTTTGCAATAAATATAGTTAGACAAAAAGTCAAGGTGAAATACCTTGACATTTTTTGTATAATTAAGTGAATTTTTTGCAAACTAAGAAAAAAAGACGTTTAAAAATTTTCTATTTAGGAGATAATCATGTTTGAAAAATCAAAGCTAAAAAGAGAGCTAAAAAAGAAAAGCAAAAGATTTGATAACGACTATATTAGTCAAGTTTTGCGTGCAAACTTTGGTGACGGCTCGCATAGAATGGAAGTAAAGGACGAAAAAGTTTTTCAAGAAATTTTTAGTAGGACTTTTGAAGAACTTTCGCCGCTTGAAAAAGCCGATTTGATTGATTATTGGGAAAAGGAAGAAAATGGACGGACAAATAAGACGCGGAGAAATATATTACGCTGATCTTAGCCCTGTTGTAGGAAGCGAGCAGGGCGGTGTTCGTCCTGTGCTTATAATTCAAAATGATGTTGGAAACAAATATTCGCCAACTGTCATAGTCTCAGCGATAACAAGCCAGCTTGGCAAGGCAAAATTGCCAACTCATATAGAATTGCCTGCCGAAAGATACAACTTGCCTAAAAACTCGGTAGCCCTGCTTGAACAAATACGCACACTTGATAAACGCCGTTTGCAAGAAAAGGTAACAACGCTTTCACCAGAAAAAATGAGAGAAGTCAATAAGGCACTTTTAATTTCTCTAGGTTTTTAAAAAATATTGAATTATACATAAAATATATTTTCAATATTTTTAGCAAAAAACACTTAAGATTACTCAAGTGTTTTATCTTTGTTTTGGGCTCGACTCATTTCTGTGATAATTTTATAAATATCTTTCCAGCCGTTCACCATTATTTTGTTTTTGCCTTTTGCTTTTCTATTTGCTGAATTTTTAAAAACAAAAACAGGAATGTTTTCACTTATTTCTTTTATATTTCGCAGTGAATCGTCAATCATAACATCAATCTTATTGTTGATAACAAGTGCTTTTTTGCCAACAGTTTCGTTGCTATAATATATTTCATCGTAATAAATTTTGTTTTTAGCAAGCCACTTTGTCACGATTTCACGCATTGCTTTTCCTTTTTCGTTGTCGTGCGAAGAATATTGTCTTGATGTTATGATGATAAGCTTGTGTCCATCATTATGTAGTTTATTTGTGATTAAACTTGCATTATTTAGACGCACTGTATGTTTTGCATAGTGGAAAATATACTCTTTCCAAAAGTCTAACTCGTATTTTTGTTCTACATTAAATTGCTGATAAAACAATTCTTTATACTTATCAAATTTATATGGAATGTTATTCTTTTCAAGATACTTTTTGAAATATTTTTGCACATAACCATTAAGATTGCAAAGCACGCCATCTATATCAATTCCAATTTTCATAAAAACCTCTTTTTTATTATAGCATATAATTCGACAAAAGCAAGCGGTTTGCGGGCAAGGAAGCCAAAATTTTAATTCTTAAAATTTTGCAAATTGCTTTGCAATTTATTCGCTCACGCTCATGCTTCCTTGCCCGCAAAAAATACAAGCTTATGCTTAAAACTTAAATAAAAAGGTTTTAAGCATACCTTTATAAGCTTGTATTTTAAAAGCAAAACTATCATAAACAGATAGTTTTGCTTTATTTTTGTGCTTAATACGCTAAAAAAATACACTATACTAGTAGCATAATAATTTATTTATACTATGTATAATGTATTTTATTTTTGGCAGGGGTGGTAGGAGTTGAACCCACCTCAGGAGTTTTGGAGACTCTTATTCTACCGATGAACTACACCCCTAAAAATTATACTTTATTATAATACAATAAAAGGTTAAAATAGTCAATAAAAATAGCAAAATTTCGTTAATTTATTTATAAAAAAGGATTTTGTTAGGCTTTTAATAAATGCGTTTAATTAAAAATTATTTTTCATGCACACGCAACAAAAAGCCAAGAATTTAATCTTGGCAAATCAATCTAAGAAAAGTGATATGATATCTTTAAGAGCATTTACGCAGCTCGCTAGCGTTTCATCATTATCAATAAGTCGCTGGTTAAAGCAGATTTGCAGCTTAAAACAATCGCTCTTGATTTGATGGATTGTTCTTGATTTTTTATAAGAGTCAAAAATAGAGTTAATTGAAAAATATTCAAGTCCATGTTTATTTAAAATGTTTATTATCTGGTAAAGTTTATCTTTTTCATAATCTTTAGGTAAAAACATTATCACATCTTGCACCCGGTCTTTACTTAGAACATGTAGTTCAAGGAATAGTTTAGTTTTGTTAGTGATAACTTTTTTAATAAGAGTGGATTTATAGTCGTTATACTTTGTGTTAAAATAATCAGTTTCGTTGTCTTTGCTTTTATATATTATTGAAAATCCAAATTCTTTATAGAAGAGTTTACAGATACTTCCAGTCATGCTTTCGCTTACTTTAACTTTTCCATAGTTCATACCTTGTTTTGCATGTGGAGCAGAAAGCACAATTTCAGGCATACTTGACACATATTCAAAATCATTCAAACTTTGTCCGTGATAGAATTTGTCGTCAATAGCTCGCAGCCTTGCAATATCAATAGTTCTTGAACGCACGACATTACGTTTACGCACCTTTTGACAAAAAACATGCAGTGCATTTATAACGTTCAAAATATGAGAAGGCGATTTTTCTAGGTAACCTGAATTGATTTCAATTTGGATAGCCTTTTGTTTTAATTTTTCTGACACCGAGTTTGCAATGGTATTTTTACCTGCAAAGAAAGGGTGATCGGTTGAAATTTTGTGAATGCCAGCATTTTTTAAGCAATGTATAAGCTCGGTCAAAGTTTCTGTGTCATCTTGAAGGGTACTACCAAAATTTGTACCAAGATTGACAACACAATCGCGTTTTTTTGAAAGTCCATGCAAATCAATCACTAAAATAGGCTTATATTTTCTACAAACAGCATACAGTTTATTTTTGTATGGCGATTTTTCATCATAATTTGCATCATCACCGCAATTTTTGGTCTTATAAATCACACTATAGCCATAATTGTTATGTAAAATTTTTGCAAGCACACCACTATAGGGCTCGGGAAATTTAATTTTACCATTTCTCGTTTGACTGACTGGGTGCGGAGCACTAAAAATAATATCAGTTATGTCACCTTCTTCAAATTCATAAGAACTATCGTGTTCAACATTGAAATAATTTAGCAATTCTGTAACATAATTTTTTGAAAGCGATTTAAGCATTGTTCATTTTCCTTTTTATTATTATATCAAAAAAGATAATAAAGTCAAAAATAATTGCAAAAAGTTTTACTATTTTATAAAAAGTGCTATAATTACAGTTGTTTTAAGGAGAGAAAGTTGGAAGTAAAGGTATTGACAGGAGACTTTTTAGATGCAAAGGTGTATGTTGCAAAAGAAAATGGCGATTGCCTAATCATAGACAGTGGAGCAAAGTTTGAAGATGTCAAAGAAGCGGTAGGTGAAGATAGAGTTGTCGGCATACTGCTCACACATGGGCATTTCGACCACTCTTGCCACTGCAACGAATATGCAAGGGAGTTTAACGTCAAAATTTACGCAAATGAACATATCAAAACAACGATGACAGATTCCGTTGCAATTTATAGTGAAGACTATTCGACAATAGATGATTTTTCTCGCTTTGAGTTTATAGAAGGTGACCCAAAATTAAAGATAGGCAATTTTGATATTTCTTGCTATTATTGTCCAGGACATTCTATATGCTGTGAATGCTATGTTATTGCTAACATAATGTTTTCAGGGGACGTGCTTTTTGAAAATGGAATAGGACGAACCGACCTTAAAAATTCAGATAAAAAACAAATGCTAGAAAGCCTTAGTAAGCTTGAAAATGTCAAGTTTGAAAAAGTTTATAGCGGGCATGGCGGCAGCAGTGACTATGCTTTTCAGATGAAAAATATAAAAGTTTTTAAACGTTTTTTATCTAGATAAAAAACCTTTGCTTAAAAATGTAAATTACACACAAAAAATTATCAAAATTATAAATAATTTAATAAAAAATGCAGAAAAATCATGTTTTTTCTGCATTTTTTCGAGTTTTTTACTTATTTTTTGTATTTTTTAGTCTTAAATCATCACCATCAATAAATAAACAAATTGAAGTTTCTTTGTCTATAATTCGGCTTGAAATTCGCTCATCATAATAATCTTTTATGTCGTCAAGAGTTAAATTTGAAGTTATAATAGTCGGCAACCGCTTAACTTTTCTTTCATTTAAAACTTGATAGAGATAATTTATTGTGATATTGTATTGTCTAAGCTCAGTTCCCAAATCATCAATAAAAAGAATCTCAGTATTTAAATATTTGTCAAGCAAATTGTTCTTCTCGTCAAGGTCTTTGGTTGAATAACTTTTAATAAAATCTTGATGCATAGAGAAGGATGTTGTGAAATATACAACGTGATTAAGGTTTATAAGCTCGTTTGCCATGCATTTTATAAGGTGGGTTTTTCCGACACCTGTATAGCCTGCTATATAAATAAGATTCTTTTTAAAGTTGGAGTGGCACCAAAGTTGCATCTTACTATACAGTTTTTCCATAAATTCCTTATTGCTAAACATGTCAAAGTTTGTATCCTTAAAATTTGCAAATTGACTAAACCCGCTTTCTTCTTTTAAAATATTATTGATTTCTTTAATAAGACATGAACAATATTTGCCATCAATAAAGCCTGTGTCAAGACATTTTTCGCAAGTAAAATCAGGCTCAATAGAAGGCAATTTGAGTTCTTTCAGCCTTGCAAGATATTGTGTTTTAAGTTTACTGTCAGCTTCTGAAAGCTTTTTATTTTCTTTTGCACATTCAATCATTTTGTCAACATAAGCTTGATAAAATTTTTTAAATTTTTCGTCTTTAAGTGCTTCAATTTTGTTATTTATTGCATTATTTTCAGCTTGATATCTTCGCAGATCAATGATTTTTTTTGCCTTTTCAAGTATAGTGGTTTTCATATTTTACTCCTAAACATCTATTTCTTCTATCGCTTGGAATAGTGCATTTATTTCATTTTTAGTATAACTTCTTCCGTCAAAATTTGTTTTTTCTGCTTGAACTGTTTTTTCGGTGATAGGCGTGTTATTCTTAGCTTCTTGCACATTTTTTATTCCTTTATCATGATAGTCAGCAAGCACTCTAGATAAATATTTGATAGGGTTGTCTTTACCCCTTGCAAGAGAGGCGGCATATTCAATAACCTCATCACTAAGTGCCCAATCTTGAGTCCAAACCTTATAATTATTGCGGTCATAGGAGCTTACATTTCTAGAAATTCCCATCTTTGCCAGCAGCTTTTTAATTTTGTTGTCATCTGCAAGAATGTGCCCCATATACTCATTGAAAGCATCTAGAGACAAAACACCAAGCTTATAGAATTTAGTAACTGTTCTGTCCATACCTTCAAGCGTTCTAACTGAGTTTTTAAAGCAATAATTAGCTATCTCTAAAAGCAGCCCTTTTTCAAAACCTAGATTTATCCATTTAAGAATATAGTTTTCAACCACGCCTTCAAGATTTTCATAGTATACCCCAATGGTCTTGTTTATTTCCTTTGCCAGAGCAAAAAGTTCTTGCTTTTCCTTTTCAAAATTATCAATTTCCATAACTGATAAAAGTCGCATTTCATAGTATTTTGTCAGAAGATTATCAACTTTTTCAAAAGAAAATCTTGCTTTTTTCTTAAAGTTTTTGCACACATAAAGCACAACATCAAGAGTGAAACCATAATCACTAAGCCACTTGTTAAGAAGAGAACGCTCTTCAACATAAGGAGCTCGCTTTATACCCATAGCATTGAAAATTTCAGCAAGGGCAGGGTCTTTATCTTGGAAGGATTTGAGTTTTTCTTCAACTTGCTTTGCTTGAGTTATGCCTTCATTTGCCCAATTTTTAGCCACTGTCAATATATAATTATAACCTATTGCAGACTTTTTTGTCTCAACACAGTATTGCATAATCATAAGCAGGGCTTCTTGCTCAACATGGTATCTCTCTAAAAAGTCATAATACTCTTCATACTCATGTTTAGATATTGCACGCCTGCCTTGAAATATGTCTTGTGCTTGTTGATTGAACACTTCATATTTGTCTGGCTTATAAAGCTTATTTGCTGTTAAGACATTGTTTAGCGGAATATATGTAACTTGAATAGGGTCGGTTTTTAATAGTCTCACAAGTCCTTGCTCTTCCCAGTATTCAAAAGCGCCTATAACATCGTCTTCGTTCATATTAAGTGTCTTTGCGAAGTTTTCAAGACTATTGTCAAAGGAACTACTTTTACATAGATATAAACCATAAATATACACAACCACAAATTCAGGTTGCGAAAAGGGTAGATAGTCATTTAAAAAGATGTTGTCTATTTCTGTCTTTGAACTTGATATAAATTCTGTTGAATATTTACAAAAAGCCATTTTTTTCTCCGTTATTAGTTTATCATAGTTATTTTGAATTTACAAACATTTTTTTCAGTTTCATTGTGCGTTTGGGTAAGGGCGGAAAGCTTGGCGAAGCTATCAAGCTTCGCCGTTTTGCCTTAAAAGGCAAAACAAATTTTAAACATCCGTTTAAAATTTCAAGCTTTCCGCCCATGTTCTCGCTCTGAGTTTGCCGCAAATTCCGTCATATTTTTCCGGTAAAAGTTTATAAAAATGTTATAAATCAAAGTTGAAACAAGTATATTATAGCATGAAAAAGATAACATTGAATAAAAAAACAAAAATTGTGTCAACAATAGTTTTATTTGCGGCGATAATCGCAATAGTGATTTTTCTTTGCCTGTCAGGATTAAAACAAGAAGAGCAGCCACTTTCTAGTTATAAAATGCAGCTTTCCTATGATAGCTCGGCTCATACTCTCTCGGGCAGCGAAGAGATAACCTTTATAAATAATTATGATAATATGTTCACATATCTATATTTGCATCTTTATCCAAACGCCTTTAGAGAAGATGCAACAGCATCAGTTGTGTCATCAGCGGGAGAAGAGAACGCCTACCCAAATGGTAAGAGCTATGGCAATATTGAAGTGCAAAGCGTGACAAGCGGAGAAGAGAACTTAAATTTTGCAGTAGAAGGTGACGATCAAAATATTTTGCGAGTGGACCTTCCAAGCGAAGTCTATCCAGATGAAAGTATAACTTTTACAATAAATTTCACCACAACTCTTGCAAATATCAATCATCGCTTAGGCTACGGAGAAAATACCATAAACTTAGGCAACTTTTACCCAATAATATGTATGTATGAAAGTGGAACAGGCTTCAAGACTGACCTTTATCACTCAAACGGCGACCCATTTTATAGCGAATGTGCAGATTATGATGTTTCAATAAGTTATCCGTCAAACTATATGCTTGCAAGTTCAGGGCAACTTGTGGAAGAGTCAACTGAAGAAAATATCACAACAAGCACAATGTCAGGTGAAAAAATAAGGGACTTTTGCATGGTGCTAAGTGAAAATTTCTCTCACACCAGCAGCAAGGTAGGCGATACTATAATAAACTACTATGGCTATAATGGTGATAAAAACTTAGACACTTGCCTTCAAGTTTGCGAAGACGCTCTTATAACCTTTAACGACCTTTTTGGCAAATATCCATACAGCCAGCTTAGCGTAGTCAAGGCAAGCTTTGTCCATGGTGGCATGGAGTATCCGAATCTTGTGCTTATCAGCGATGATGTAGCAAGTGAAGACCTTGCTTATGTCATAGTCCACGAGATAGCTCATCAGTGGTGGTATGGCGTTGTCGGTAACGATGAAAATAACCATGCTTGGATGGATGAAGGGCTTGCCGAATATAGCACAATTCTATTCTTTGAAAATAATTCAAACTATGGGCAGAATAGTGAAAGCATGATTGATAATGCTCTTCAAAGCTATAAAACCTTTGTCCGCGTTTACACCAGCGTGACGGGTAGCGTCGACACCAGCATGGATAGACCACTTTCAGACTTTAACACAGAACCCGAGTACGTGCAATGCACCTATACCAAAGGCTTACTTCTCTTTGACGCTATAAGAGATTCAGTAGGCGATAAAAAGTTTTTTAAGGCAGTTAAAGATTATTATCAAGACTTTTCCTTCAAGAATGCATCGCCTGCCGATATGATTGCATCTTTTATAAAGTCAACGGGTTATAACCTTGAAGGTTTTATCATGTCATGGCTAAATGGTGATGTTGTTATAGAATAAAATAAAAAATATGTATAACTTTGTTTATTTGCAAGATTCTTTACATGGTCAGCAAGGTATCGCACAGCCCGTGAGCGAAAAGTTTTGCCATATCAAAACTTTTCAAAGAAAGCCTATACGGCTTTCTTTAGCCATTTTAAACTAAAATGGCTTCTCACGGGCTTTGCCGTATTGAGCGGCTTTTATATTTTTTAAGATTTATAATTCAAAAATTTATTATTTAGAATCTAGGCTGTTTGGTCTAGATTTTTTTATGAAATTTAAAAAAAACTAAAAAATCAAAAATTTTTTTAATTTTTTTAAAAAATTTGTTAAAATTGCTTGACAAGGGTTGCGGGGGGGGAGTAAACTAATAGCATAAAGATAGACGCGATAGCGGCTATCGCGAGCGGCTTACGCCGCGAGAGCGAATGTACAAACTCCAACGGAGTTTGTGAAAGGCTGACGCCTTTGGTAAATTTT
>CAWVLM010000060.1:0-33381 GCA_963930145.1 Clostridia bacterium | reverse complement strand
TGATGTTTGCATACTAGTTATATATAGTGTTCTGTGATTTGATTTTTTGACCATTTTGAATAGGCAAGACTTTCGCTTCCCATTATGAAAATGATATAGTTTTTCTGTCTGATAGATTTTTAAGCAAGTTTATTCTAAGCTTACAAGATAGTAATAAACAGGTTGACCGCCGTAGGCTGCCGTTACTTCGCAATCAGGGTATGTGGCTGCAAGCTTTTCTGCAAGTGCGTTTGCCTCTTCTTCTCTGATATCTTCGCCATAGAAAAGCGTGATATTCATAACATCGTCGCTCATCATCTTTTCAATAAGACCTTCAGTTGTTTCTGAGACCAGTTTGCCTTTTGCAAGGATTGCCTTATCATCAAGTCCTATAATCTCCCCTACTGAAAGGTCAAAGCCGTCTACATGTGTGTCACGAACAGCATAGGTTACCATACCAGAGCGTACGCCTTTGATTGAATCGTTCATAGCTTCTGTGTTTTCTTCTACTGTGCCGTCTGGATTGAAAGCGATAGAAGCACTGATACCTTCTGGAACTGAGCGTGTTGGGATGATTATCAAGTTCTTATTTGTAAGGTCATTTGCCTGCTGAGCGGCAAGAATGATGTTCTTGTTATTTGGAAAAACAAAGACATTTCTTGCTGGGACTTTATCTGCAGCGGCGGCAATATCTGCGGCTGACGGGTTCATGGTCTGACCGCCAAAAATAATTTCATCGACTGAAAGGTCTTTGAATATTGCGGCAAGCCCTTCACCTGGAGCAACTGCAACCATGCCAAGCTCCTTGGTCTCTTCTTGAACAACCGCCTTCTTCTTTATCTCGCGATTTTGTTCTCTCATATTTTCAATCTTGAGATTATAAAGTTCGCCAAGCTCGAGTGCGTATTCAAGAGCCTTGTTTGGCTCATTTGAATGAACATGAACTTTGACAAGGTTAAGGTCTCCAATACAAATAACCGAATCCCCTATCTGCATAAGTTTTTCGCGGAGCTTATCAATATCAGCTTCAGTTGTCTTTTTCTTCATGTGAATTATCATGTATTCTGTGCAGTAAGCATATTGTATATCTTCAAGTGCATTTACCTCAGCGATTACATCGTCGACAGTTTGAGTCTTTTTCTCGTCATCAAACTGAAACTCAAAGTCTTCTTCGCCCATTATAAGCTTATAAAAGCCTGTAAAAATCACAATAATACCGCGACCGCCCGCATCAACAACGCCCGCTTTTTTAAGAACAGGTAGCATCTCTGGCGTTTGCTTTAAAATTTCTTCGCCAGTTTCGAGAACTTTCTTTAAAAAGATTTCAAAGTCATCACATTTTTTCGCCACATTGACAGCATTTTCTGCCATAACCCTGATTACCGTCAAAATGGTGCCTTCTTTTGGCTTTGTGACCGCCTTATATGCTATATTTGCACCTTCTTGCATAGCCTTTGCAAATACTTTTGTGGTAATCTCGCTTACCTTTGCAATTTCAGAACAGAAACCTTTAAAAATCTGTGAAGTGATAACGCCGCTATTCCCCCTTGCACCCTTTAAGGCACCTTTTGAAAAGGCTTTACTGAGTGCGTCAAGATTGTTAGTGATACACTGTGACACTTCATTTACTGCAGACTTCATGGTTAAGAACATGTTTGTTCCTGTATCACCATCTGGCACAGGGAAGACATTGAGTGAGTCCACATATTTTTTATTTTGTTCGAGAAGACTTGCTCCCGCTAATATCATCTTTCGGAATGTTGCTCCGTTTATCGTTTTTATCATCTTTTTAATATTCTCCTAAACTCTAACGCCGACAACATGAACATTAACCGCATCAACAAGCATGCCTGTGAAATATTCTACACTATATTTCACAGACTTTCTAAGTGATTCTGCAACTGCACTTATTGACACACCATATTTTAAAATACAATAAACATCTATATAAATTCTGTTGTCGATATGACTTATCTTAATACCTTTTGAGTATGATTCTTTTTTAAATAATTCATTTGCGCTATCTCTTATAGTTTTTGCAACTAAATCTACGACCCCATAACAATCAAGGGCAGCATAACCTGCGACAACACGAATTGCATTGTCGGATATTGATATATTACCATAGTAGTTATTGGTATCGACTGTCATTTAGCCCCCTATATTTAGATATTTCGCCTTATATATAATACTATATATTTTAAAAAATTACAACCTTTTTTTAAGGTTTGTGTCAATTTTGTTACAAATTTTAAGGTTTTGTAACATTTTTTGAAAAAAGAGTTGATTTTTTCTCTCAAAAATGATATAGTATAGTGCAAAGACAAAAATCATTTTAGGAGGATAACTATGAGCAGAGTATGTGAAGTATGTGGAAGAGGCAAGTCTACTGGTAAACAAGTATCTTTCTCTAATAAGAAATATAATAGAACTTATGAACTCAATCTTCAAAAGACAACTATTGAAGTTGACGGACAACCAAAGACGGTAAAAGCCTGCACTAAATGTATCAGATCAGCTAAGAAGGCTTAAAAAACAGCATAAAAGCTTCGAACTACCGCGTTTCTGCTAGAACTTTTTTCAGTCACTTAGAATTTACTAAGCTCCTTTCAAAAAGTTCTAGCAAGCCTTGCATTTCTCGCTTTTCTGCTGTTTTTTGTTTTACTTGAAATTTTAAATATTACAAAAACTCTACCATCTATCGGTAGAGTTTTTAGTTATGATTATATAAGTTTATATATTTAAGCAAAAAATAAATTAAATTTATGCTTCGCGCCTATTATGTCTTTTGCAGTCCTTCTTTTCTATAAGTTTCTTCTCAAATTTTGCAAATGATTTAAGCTCTTTATAGCCATGGTCTGCTTTATTTAAAAGGTTTGTTAAGGCGTCTACTAGTGATAAAGCAATGTCAAACTCTTCGTTTTGTCTTGCGATATCTGCCATTTGAAGAAACTTTGCTCTTATTCTAGGTATAACATTAGATATATACAAAGATAATGCTTGATTTCGCAATTCTTTTGCCTTGTCATCGCTCGTAACCCATGAGGCAGAAATTAGGGCCTTGACAGCTTTTTCATATTCAAGATTTCCCCTATAGAGTTCTGCTAAGATTAAAAGCTTCTTGGCTGTTGGGTTCTCGTTTGACTTTATAATATTTTGAATATCTTCGTCATTTTCCCAAAGCTTTAAACTATCTTCGAGTTCAAGCCTAGATTGAACAGCCTGAGATATATCATAATTGCAATAATGGCAATATGGGCACTCTTGAACGTTCTCTCCTATTCCCATCATACTTCCATTTGGTTTAAGGTCAAGGTCTGGCGTGCCACTGATATAATTTGAAATCACCACCATTTGCTCACTTTCTTTGCCGCAAACTGCACATTTTATCTTTACACGTTCCGCTTCCATTCTTTTCCCCTTTTTAGTTCTTGACTATCTCATAGCCATCTTTTTTATCGTTTATTGTGTAGCCTTGTTTTGATATCTCTGCCCTTAAAGCGTCGGCGGCTACAAAATCTCTATTCTTTTTTGCCTGCCATCGCTTTTCAGCTAGGTCTTTTATCTCCTGCGGAATGTCATCCTTTTTAAGCTCTTCGTCTAAATTTAGACCTAAAACCTTATTAAACTCTGTTATCAAGGCATAGACATCCTTGCTTTTAGGCTCCTTTAAAAGTTTTTGACATACCGCAAGAGCTACCGGCATATTAAGGTCGTCATTTATAGCATTTAAGAATTCTTCTCTATATCTATTTATATCTTTTTCGTCTAAAACGTTTGTGCCGTTCTTGTGTTCCCAAACCGTCGACTTAAAATTCTTAAGCGAATTTTTTGCTGCCATAAGCGAGTCATAGGTGAAATTTTGCTGTTTAGAATAATGTGCCATAAAATAGAAATACCTAAAGTCTTCTGGGCTAAAGCCATTGTTTTCTAAATCTTCAAGCGTGAAGACATTGTGAAGGCTTTTGCTCATCTTTCCACCATCAATCTGCAAAAACTCAAGATGCATCCAAAAATGCACCACTTTATGCCCTTCAAGGCAATCGCTTTGGGCAATCTCGTTTTCATGATGTATGGTTTTATGGTCAACGCCACCCGTATGAATGTCGATATAGTCGCCTAGATATTTTTTACCAATGGTTGAACACTCTATATGCCACCCTGGGTAGCCCATACCCCAAGGGCTAGACCACTGCATGATATGCTCTTTAGGTGCTTTTATCCATAGAGCAAAGTCTGCTGGGTGACGTTTTTCGCTGTCAACTTCAATTCTTGCACCCGCCTTTTTTGCATTTACGTCCATGCCAAGTTGACCATAGCCGCCAAACTTAGAAATATCAAAATAAATGCCCTTGCTGGTTTCATAAGCATAACCTTTGTCTTGTAAGCCTTTGACAAAAGCGATGATATCTTCTATCACGCTGGTTGCTGGAACGATGTGCTCAGGCAGGTCTATATTTAGGCTTTCGACATCCTTCATAAAGATTTCAGTATAGAATTTTGCAATCTCCCAGGGAGATTTGTGTTCTCTCTGACTTGCCACAAGCATTTTATCTTCACCTTCATCAGCATCAGATGTGAGATGCCCAACGTCGGTGATATTCATAACTCCATCAATTTTATAGCCGTTGTATTTAAGCGTTCTTCTTATATTGTCCATAAAAAGATAAGCTCTCATATTGCCTATGTGCGGATATGAGTATACAGTTGGTCCGCAAGAATACATCTTGACGACTTCGTCATGTGGCTTAAATTCTTCTTTGCGGCGGGTAAGCGAATTATAAAATCTTAGCATTATGGCTCCTTTAATATTATTTTTATGATTGAATTGCCCTTTTTGTTTTTATTCAAACCTTATTTTTAAACTATGATAGTGGCACGCTTGAACAGGGTTGTAAAGTTTGGGCTTAGATAATAGGGCTAGGAAAGGCTTGCCGCAAGGCAAGCAGAAAAGCAAAACTTTGCTTTTCTAAAAATTTTAAGCGGGCTTAAAATTTTCTTTCCTAGCCCGCTTTTAGTAAAACAATTAAATTATCTTATTTAAATAAGCAGACAATATATCAACTGCCTTATCAACTTCAGGTGTTGTGTTCCCGAGAGATTTATCAAGCTCTTTCAAATAGTCATCAAGTTCCTTTCTCCCCTTCTCAGTAAGTTCAACGAACCGACAACGTCTATCAAAGTTTGATTTTTTTATAACAATGCAGCCTTCTTTTTCAAGTTCAGCCGTCATCAAAGCAAAGTTTGTCTTTTTTATGCCTAGTTTATCAATAATCATACTGACTGACAAGTTTTGATAGATTGAACAGAAAAAGAGTATTTTAATTCGTAAAATACCGCCATCCTTATGGCTCTTCATCAAGTTTTCAAGCAATGCTTCAATTTCTATCAATTTTTCAATCTTTTTCATCTTTTTACTCTTTGATATTATAAGTATATAAAAATTTTTTCACAAATGCAAGCAATTTTTAGTTGATTTTATGCTTAATTGAGATTAAAATATATACATGCGAATTGAAGGACCTATTGAAGATATCATTTTTAGAAATGAGCAAAATGGTTATACAGTCTTTATTCTTGACTTTAAATCCACCCCTGTAACCTGTGTGGGCAAACTCATCAACGCAAATGTTGGTGAGAATTTGTCGTTAGAGGGAGAATATGTCAACAATTCTAAATATGGTTATCAATTTGCCTTCGACTCTTATGAGGTTGTGCTTCCAACTACGCTTGCTGGCATAGAAAAATATCTTTCATCGGGACTTATAAAAGGTGTTGGCCCTGCAACTGCCAAAAACATTGTCAATCACTTCAAAGAGCAAACCTTTGATATTATTGAAATGAGTCCGTCTTCGCTTGCCGAAGTCAAAAATATCAGTATAAAAAAGGCACTTGAAATTGGCGACAAATTCAAAGAGCTTAAAAAATTGCAAAATACTGTTATGTTTTTGCAAAAATACAACATGACCACCAATATGGCATTAAAAATTTATGATGTATATGGAGCAAAAACTATTGACATAGTCAAAAATAATCCCTATCGCCTTGTCGAAGACGTTGACGGAATAGGGTTTTTGACCGCTGATAAAATTGCAAAATCTATTGGCATACCTGTGGACAGCGAATACCGCGTTAGAGCTGGCATTCTGCACGCACTAAATAACGCTGTTGAAAAAACAGGCAATACATATATGCCCAAAGGGCTTTTGTTAAATCAAGCTGAAAGCATTTTGGAACTTGACGCAACCGCTTATCAAGATCTTTATGATGACGCCCTGCAGGGGCTGACTCTTGACAAGACCGTTATCAATATGTGGCATGACGGGTACGAAATTATTATGCCATCAAAATATTATTTTTATGAAAGCTCGGTCGCCCAAAAGATTGCTCTTTTAAACTCTTCTACCATAACAAAAAAGCAAAATATAGAAGATGAAATCAAGTTTTTTGAAGAGCGAAATCATATGTCTTTCCACGAAGAGCAAAAGACTGCAATTATAAATGCTATAAATAACGGCGTATCAGTTATAACAGGCGGTCCTGGAACTGGGAAAACTACAATCATTAAATGTATTATTGATATTTTAAAGCATAACAAGCTGCGTTTTATGCTTCTTGCCCCGACTGGACGTGCGGCTAAACGCATGAGCGACTCAACCAGCGAAGAAGCCAAGACTATACATAGAGCACTTGAAGTGGCGTCTGGTGATTTAGCTTCGTTAAGCCGCTTTGTTTATAATGAAAACAATCCTTTTAAAACAGATGTTGTTATTGTGGATGAAGTGTCTATGGTTGACGTGGCACTTATGAGCCATCTATGCAAGGCTCTTCCGCGTGACTGCAAACTTATTCTTGTTGGAGATAAGGACCAACTGCCAAGTGTTGGCGCTGGAAATGTGCTTGACGATATTTTAAAAAGCGGCATAATTACCGTTTCTATGCTTACCAAAATTTACAGACAAAGTGACGATAGCCTTATTATCACCAATGCTCACCTTATAAACAGTGGCAAGATGCCATATATCAACAACAGCTCTAAGGACTTCTTTTTTGAAGAAAAATCTGACCTTGATAGCATAAAAAATTCCATTATTGATATGGTTGTAAGAAGACTTCCAAAATTTGCAGAACTTGATAGCAGCCAAATTCAAGTGCTAGCACCACTAAAAGCCGGTGTTTGTGGTATTGATAACTTGAATAGATGCCTGCAAGAAGCTCTCAACCCGCCTAGTCTTCAAAAGATGGAACTGCCTGTTGGAAATAGCATTTTTAGAGTTGGCGACAAGGTTATGCAAACCACAAACAACTATAACCTTGTTTGGAAAAGGATGAACGGATTTATTGAAGAAGAAGGCGAAGGTGTCTTTAATGGTGATATCGGGAATATTGAGCTTATTGACTTTCAAACAAACGAAATGGTGGTGATGTTTGAAGACGGAAGGCGTTGTCTTTATCCACGAACTGAGATAAATCAGTTGTCTCTCGCCTATGCCATCACTATACACAAAAGTCAAGGCAGTGAGTTTGATATTGTTATCATTCCAGCGATTGCTGGCCCTAGCATGATTTTGACTAGAAACCTTATCTATACAGCTGTAACACGAGCAAAAAAAATGGTGGTTATTGTGGGAGAGCAAAAGAACCTTAAAAGAATGGTAGCAAATAACTATACAGTGCAGCGTTTCACCCTTCTTAAAGAGCTTTTAATAAATGCTGATAAGAAAATTAAGGAGCTTTTTGAATAAATGATAAAAAGCTTAATGTGACGTCTTGGTTGCGGAGCAAAAGTGGCAGCAGAATGGCACGCACGAAAGTGCGTGCGGCAAGTTTTAAATAAACTTGCAAAAATTTTGCAACGCAAAATTTTTATTCTGCTGCCCCCTGTTATACTTAAAGTACCAAAATATTTTATAACATTTTTAAACAACAATAAAAGGTGCGAATATGTCTAATTTTCTACCAAAGATTAAAAAGTTTACAAATAAAGTCTTAGATATCGTCTTCCCTAACGACTTTAAGTGTATTTTATGCGGAAAAGACCTGCCTGATGATAGCTCTATTTTTTGCAGTGAATGTATGCAAAGCGATATATTCAACGAAGGCAACAGATGTATAAAATGCGACACCATGATAAAGGAAGGCAATATTATTTGTGACCACTGCAAAAGCCAAAAGCGTTATTTTGAAAAATGTGTAGCTCCGCTTAATTACAATAATATTGTAAAAGCTGCTATCTTAAAATTTAAAGACGACAATGCAAGATATCTTATCACTCCATTTGCAAAGCTTATGATAGAACGGCTAAAACAAGAAAACTTTCAATTTGATATCATAGTTCCTGTTCCGTCACACCCTAAAACTATAAGGCGTAGAGGCTATAACCCTCCCTTTTTACTTGCAAAGGAAATTGGAAAACTGCTTAATAAACCTGTTGTAAAAGCTTTAAATAAAAACCTTTTGACATCAAAACAAAAGCGTCTTGATTTTGAAGAGCGACAAACAAATTTGCGTGACAGCATGACGCTTGTTGATAAAACATTGATAAAAGGTAAGAATATTTTAATTGTTGACGATATTATAACTACTTGTGCAACTATAAACACATGTGCTAGCCTGCTTAAAGGTGCTAAAAAGATTTATGCATGCGGAGTTGCAAGAACAAATTTGAGTTAAAAAATCACCATTTTGATTTGTCAAGTTGGTGATTTTTTTAACTATCTTTTCTAAGTAGTGTTGCAATAGCTAGTTTTTTCTCGTTTGATGCAGTTTTTAAGGATGAAATAAGTTCCATATCCTGTTTATATACATTTATATCATGGTAAAAGAATTGTTCTTCTGTGATACCACAAGCTTCTATGATGCTAAGCAAAGCTTCTAAACTTGGCATAAAATCTTTGCCATTTTCAAGTCTATTGATATAGCCTTTATTTAGTCCTGCAAGTTCTGATAATGCCTTCGCCGAAAGCCCTGCATTATGTCTGGCAATGCCTATTCTTTCAATTATCTCTTCCCTGTTCATCATGTTTCACCCCTAAGATAAGATAATTATAGGCAATTTTATGTGGTAACTATACGTATAAGACGCATTAAATTTTCGCATTTTACTACAATATATACGATTTTATTTTGAATTTATCAAGTTTTATGTTATCATAAAGATGATTTCTAATACAATTATTCCCGACTGAAACTTATTGGAATAATTCTTTATGTAATCATATATCTTAAGATAAGGAGGAAAATATGACAAAGACAAGAAAATCTACGTTATTTGCTGGCATATTTGCAGTGCTTGCAGTTGTTCTTTTCAGCTTTATTCTTACAGGCTGTGGCAAGGTTACTCAAGAGACCGATGAAACAAAAGTGCATACTGCAAACATCACTTCATGGTATGACTATGAAGAAACGAAGTATCTTGATACATCTGTAAATATCAATTTCGACAATCTTGACATTGCTGATATTGATAAAATCACTTTTGAGCTTTATCAAGATGAAGAACTTCTTGGAAACGCTGTTTCTGAGGGAGAAAATCTTGTTACCCTTCTGAAAAATTGTGCTCAATACTGGGAACAAACAGCAGACACATATCTTGAAGTTAAAGGTGACAGAATAATAAGCTGTGCATTTACAACAAGAGCAGAAGAAGAAGATAACGGATATTGGGTTCGCTCTGAATGCTCTGCAACACCTGATAGCACACCAAACAGACTTGTTGCTAAAGTTCTTGTAGGTGATGTTGAATACGTTGCTGAATATCAAGCATAAATAAAAAAGTTTCAGTCAAAAAAATAGTTGTCAAAATTTTTGACAACTATTTTTTATTAGACTTTATTAAGGCGTTATAAGCTTTAAAACTTGCAATGATTTATTTTCTTGCCCTTTTTGCTAATAACATCTGTCAACAAGAACATTCCCCTCTTCAAATAAAAAATCCCAAGTGCCTAGCTTAGTCGCCAAGCCCCTGGGCTTGTGGTAGCCTCAAGGGGAATCGAACCCCTGATTCCGCCGTGAAAGGGCGATGTCTTAACCGCTTGACCATGAGGCCATATATCAAAAATTTGGGAGATATTTTTTTGATACTCTCACATTATATATAATAACCTATCTTTTGTCAAGCATTTTTCTTAAACTTTTTTACATTTTATTAAGTTATTTTTTATTGTTAAAATTCCCCTATTCACATTATAAAAAGCCTAGTTTATTCTTGCTCTACGTCACTTAGCTCTCTAAATAGTGCGAGATAATCACTCACCGCTTCTTCTGGAGTTTTTCCTGTAAGCTCTTTAAGCATTGCTTGCGGGTCAATATCGGCGTTATGATTTAGGTATTCTTTAAATTTAGCGGTAATCTTTTGTGGCTCTTTTCTATATTCTTCAAATAGTAGTTCTGAAACCACTTCTCCTATTATGTATCTAAAATCAACATCACTTTTTTCGACACCCTTTGCTATGCTTTGTATTCTATCAAGAACAGCATCTTTATTTTGACTATTTTTGAGCAGTTCTTCCCCTTCTGCAAGTTTTTCTTCTGTTAAAATATCACCTTTCAAAAAATTTAGAATATCATTCTCTTGAAATACTGCTTCCAA
Source organism: Clostridia bacterium (assembly GCA_963930145.1). Taxonomy (GTDB): domain Bacteria; phylum Bacillota; class Clostridia; order Christensenellales; family UBA1242; genus Caccovivens. Next base: position 22,811 of record CAWVLM010000060.1, on the reverse strand, counting down.
ACGGTTACTTACAGACTTAATTAAAGATATATTAACAGCATCATATTCTTCTTCGCTGATAATTTTCTTATCTAATAAATACTTTGCAAAAACCTTTTCAATAAACATACTTTCAACTTCGCCTATGTATTCCGATTTCGGCATTTTCTTTTCTTGCATACGCTGTGAAGTTAAATGTGCAAACTCGTGGCAAACAGTTGTAAGTCCAAAAACATTATTGGTTGGATTTAGATTTATAAATCTACGCCAATCCTTAAAACCACAATTATTCCCTTTATCACGATTTTCGGCTGAAGGTTCGTTAAAATTTAGTTTTACACTATCATCATTTAAAATTTTTAGCAGATTTGCGTATATATCTTTATCAAAGGAAGCAAAAAATTCAAGTGAAATTTTTATCATATCACTGAGAGTATAATCATTATCTTTGATAATATTGTTATCTTTATCTTTTGTTATTTCTTTCCATGCATGATGGAGAGCTTTAAGTTGTTTTCTGACTGAATTTATATAATTATTAAATGCATCAGTTTCTTTATTATGATATTTCCTATTAAATTCTTCAATTTCACTTTTTGATAAAATCATATTCCCATCCTTAATCATCATTTTCTGTTTCGACGTGGAATACTTCTTCAATGAATTTTTGCTGCTGTTCAATTGCACTACCTTCACAAGCATTTGCTTCTTCAATAGTCATCTCGCTCCAATACTTGCCAAGCTCTTTGCTATAATCAAGTGAGCGTAGTGGCAAGGATTTGACTATCGTCTTGCTTGGAGTTGCAACCATATAGCGATAGCTCTTGAATAGCTTTTCGTGATAATTGCCATCAAAATCGCAAAGTACAAGGGCTACATTGAAATATGAATCACTTTCCCCGCCAACTGCTTTGAGTTTTTCAGAGAAGATTCTTATAGTTTCTTCGTCGCCAAGTTCCTTCCCGCCATATCTACGAACAAACACGCCTGGCTGGTCTTCTGGCTTAAACTTTTCAATTACTAGTCCGCTATCATTTGCGATGATTGGCAAACCTGTAGCATTATGATAGCCTATTGCCTTTAACCGTGCGTTTTCAAGCTCGGTTTCGCCTGTTTCGTCAATATCAACATCTACTTTGATGTCTTTAAGCGTGCAATATGGCAGTCCTATTTTGTCAAGCACACACGAATATATTGAAATTTTGCCTACATTGGTTGTTGCTATCAAAATACGGCTATCTCTTGACGTTTCTATGGCGTCATTATATGTTATGATTTGATGAAAACCCTCTTGAAGAGTTGGCATATTATTTCTTAGTTTTATAGAATATCTTTCAACAAGTTCGCGAGGACTCGATATATAGTGGTCACATTCCTTTTCAAGTTGACGCTTGAATATTCGTTTGATGCATTCTTCTTTGTCTAGAAGCACAAGATGCCCAACTATTTTATATCTTTGCTCCTTGCCAATTTCTATAATGGTTGCCCTATCACGAACGGACAAGTTGGTTGCATCAAAAATGATATCTTTGCCAACATCCGCAAGGGCTCTTGCTCTGCGATAAAGTTCGCTGAACACCACAGTGTTTGTTTGAAAGTTATGGACGTTGTCTATAATTGATTTTTCTGCAAGCTCCGCTCTTACATCATCGCTTGATAAAATAACGCCGCCACTTTGGGCAAGCTTTTTTGCCATTGTGCTCTTGCCAGAGCCAACAATTCCTATTAAAATATTTAATGTCTTCATGTAAAAATTTTATCACATAGTGTTATCTTTGTCAATATTTGTCAAACATTTAATTTGCAAATTTTGTTCCCTTTCTAATTAAAATTATATAGGTTTGTTCCGCTGTACCATCTTCCCAGGTGATTTTTAATTCAATTTTTCGGTTATTTTCATCAACTAACAGATAAAATACTGCTTCACCGACCTTTTCATTGTTTACCTGCCTATAGAAATTGCCGCCAACTATCTTCTCTTTATTAAGTATTGCACTGCCTGTATTGAAATCCTTGACAGAACTTGGTGCGGTCAACTTTATGCCCACTCTATTGCCAGCCCTATTAAAGCCACGCACGATATCATAATCGTAATATTCCACTATTTCGCCTTCGCCACCAAAGCTAGCAACATGAGTGACATTATCATACTCAAAAGTCAAGTTCCCGCCGATATTTTGTTCATCCCTTTGAATAAGAGAATACTCAAGATTTTTTTCTCCGCAACCTAGCATGAGCAAAGGCAATATCATAAAAATAGTTAAAAGCAGCCCAATATATTTCATATTATCTCCTTGTATTTAGGCTACCCAAAATTTAATAATTTATCTAAAATATAACTTTTTTCACGTTTTTTCATGATTTTTTTTGAATTTTTGTATGTGTTTTGAGAATTTTTGCTTTTTCTTGCTGTTTTCATCTTCTATCTCTTCGATATGGTCTGACAAACTTTTCCCCTTATCTAGTGCCATTTGAATTTTTAGAACGTCCGACCTTTTGATTGAAAATTTTGAAAACATCATGATTGCAAGCGATAAGAAAATTGTGCAACCGAAGAAGACAATAAGCCCTAATCCATTTTGAACGGACATGGCTTGAACTGGCATGGTTGAATCAAACTTTATAAGGTCAAGCATAAAACCTATAATTAGTAGGGCTACTGAATTTGCAAGGTTATATGTGAAAGTGAAGTACCCTGTATATGCCCCTGCGTTGTTCTGCCCTGTTTTGAATATTTCTAAGGTTACGCAGTCAGCGTACATGGAAAACGGCAGCGAATACATAGCTCCCGCTCCTATTCCACATAGTACTAGGCAAGGCAAGGCGATAAAAAACATTGTCTGCGTGCTGATAAACTCTCTAAATAAAAAGGTAATCACTGTTAAAAAAATCCCAAATACTATTGTTGAAAGTGATATTATAAGGGCACGCTTCTTATCCATTCTCTTTGAAATGTAAACCCAAAGTGGTTGCGAAACTATTGCTCCGCCAAATAGAGCGATTAACACCATTGATATCTGTGAAGATGAAAAGTGATAGCAATAGGTGAAAAGATGCATGCCTACCGATGTCAAAAAGGCTGAGGCTATGGTGGCAAAGGAATAGCCTAAGATGACCATTCTGAAATCTTTCTTTTTTATAACGCTGAAATACCCTGCCATAAGTTTTGAAAAGTCAAACTTTTCTTTTTGTGATTGCAGGCTATAGACATTATATTTATGAACATGGCGAAGGCAAGATAATATCATGATAAGTCCAAAAATTATTAAAAGTGCTGAGTTTATGCAAGCTATTTTGATATAACCTTCTTGGGTGTATTCTTGCTGAACACCAATTGATATTGAGGACATGAATAAATACATTAGAATACTTGGCAAAATCATCCCTATAATATTGAAAACTGTTTTGAAACTTTGCACTTTTGACTGCTCGTTGTAGTCTGGTGCTATGTCTATCGCAAGGGCTGAAAAAGGTGTGCCATAACAGGTGTTGGCTGTTTCTATTGAAAGCATCCCTATAAGAAGCCAAAAAAATTTGCCTATCTCTGGTAGTGACGCTGGCATTGACCATATACAAATATTCAAAAAGGCAATCGCAAATATGCCAAAGAACATAAAGCCAAGTCGCTTGCCAAAGAATTTATTTCTCGTGTTGTCTGATAAATACCCTACAAGCGGGTCGCTAACGCCATCCCAAAGAGATGAGATTGCTATTGCAACGCCGACAAGTGAGCCTGAAATACCCATGACAGCAGTCGCAAAAAACATAATAAAGCTATTGAGCGTTTGTGACATTGAACTGTAGCCTAGCCCACCTATTCCATAACAAAACTTTGTACTGAATTTTAGATTTGTTTTCACTTAGTTAAATCTATGCAAAGCTTGTCTGTTTTAGCACGCTTTATTCTATTTTTTACAACCTTATAATCGCAAAATTTTGGGGCGTGTGATAAACTTCTAGTATAAAGAAACTTAAAGCGTGTAACAGGTGCGGCGACAGCTCACTTTTGTGAGCAAAAAAGCGGCTTTTATCTCAACGAGATAAAAGCCGCTTTTTTAAAATTTTAAAACAGGTTTTAAAATTTTTTGTCGCCGCACCCTGCAAAAGCATCACTCTTCATCTTCATCATAGGTTATAGTTTTTCCCTCGCCTTCTTCTATAGGCTTAGGATAGAGAAGCTGTTTCGCAATTTCAAATCTTGATAAATTATATAAAGCAAGTTCATTTATCTGCCTGTCAATGACCTTTAAAATTTCGTCATTTTCAGGACTATTGTCGGCTGGAAGTTGCAAAGTCACGCCAGGTCTTGAAATTTTTTTCTTTGTTTTGATGTCTTGATAAATTACTTCTTCAAAGTACATAACAGCACGATATCCGCTTCCGCCTATAATCTTATACTTGGTTGCCTCAATATCAACCTCAATCTTGGGAATAGTCTTCTTGACAAAAGCATCAAGGTCTACGGTAAACTGCGTTGTGAAAGCACTTTCTATCGCCTGAGTGATTTGAAGAGAATAATCTTTAGGCTCTTCATCTTTGCCAATAGTGCCTAAGTTGTATGTTTTGCTTGCCCTTTTAAGCTCTCCACTTAATAAACTCAATTTATTGACTTGCAAAAAAACTTTGCCATTTTCTAATAGTTTGGAGATAACTATTCCAGAATCAGATAATAAATCATCATCTACATCATAAATAATTTCCTTTGAATTGATCTTGCCTTGATTTTCAAGACGATAAAATTTTAGTATGCTCACTAATTTTTTTATTATATCTTTAAACTCTGCAAAACCAAGAAGAACAAAATGATATCTTCTTGCATTGTCAAATTCAAGTTTGCTGTTTGCGTCCATATTTCTCTCCTAAAACAATTTTATATTTATATAATACAATTTTTAAAAATAAAAATCAAACGTTTAACCCCTTTTTAAAGTGGAATAATTAAAAATGGAGGACATTTATGAATTTTAATGAAAGTAAGACTAAGGAAAACCTTGCAAGGGCATTTGCTGGGTTATGCCAAGATGGTGCAAGATATCAATTTATTGCAAAGAGTGCTTTCAGTGAAGGCTATGCATACATTTCAGATTTAATGACAAGGCTTGCAAAAAATAAAATGGCTCACGCGTCCACTCTCTATCAGGCTATGATAGATAAGATAAAAAAATCTAAAGACAATGTTGCGATTGATGCGGGCTACCCTTTTGAAGACCACATTTTGAAAACTAGTTTGCTTGACTCGGCTGAAATTGAAGAATATCAATCTAAAAATGTTTACCCGCATTTTGCAAAGATTGCAAAAGATGAAGGTTTTTTAGATATCGAAAAATATTTCACTTTAATTAGTGAAATTGAAAAGGAAAATGCCTTAAAACTTAGATTCTTAGCAGATAAGTTTGAAAATAATACGCTTTATAAACGCAACCAAAAAACAAAATGGATTTGTTCAAATTGTGGCTATAATGAAGAAAGCAAGCAGGCATGGGAGATTTGCCCGCTATGCTCTTGCCCTAAGGGCTATGTTGTTATAGCCAAAACCAATTAAACAAATTGATTGGTTTTTATAATAGCAAACTAAAAACATCGACCTTGAAGTCGATGTTTTTGCAAGTCATTTTATTTTACTGAATTTTTAAAGCTTGCACCAAATTTGAATACAGGGCTTTTGCCTTCAGGAATAGATACCTTCTCCATTGTTTTAGGATTGATGCCTTCTCTTGCTGCCCTTGCTTTCATTTCAAATGTGCCAAAGCCATCAATTGAAATTTTCTCCCCTGCTTTCAGTGTTTCAGCAATTGTTGCTGCCATAGCTTCAAAAGCTATACCTGCGTCTTTTTGCGTAAAGTTTGCTTTGTCAGCCACTGCTTTAATAAATTGTTTTTTGTTCATTCACCATATCTCCTTTTTCTAAATTGGTAATAATAACCTACTGTTATTTTAACATATTTAATTATTTTTTACAAACGATTTTCATTAAAATATTATTCTTTGCTATTTTAACATGTTTATTATTTGAAATTTTTGATGATAAAAAGCAAAATTTAATAAAAAGGGTGCTTTTTCATAATATTAAATAACGCTAAAGTAATTTATAATCTCCTTCCAAATTATAGCAAAGTAGTCCCAAACTTTTTCTATCCAACTGAAAGCACTGTTTCGGATGCTGCAACCATTATGAACTATTTTTATTACATATCCCACTATATTATTTGCATCCACTGTTCCATATTCTCTTGAATCTCTGCTTTCGGTGCGGTTATCGCCCATATAAAAGATTTGGTCACTTTCTTCCATATTACTTCCAATTTCATAGAATTCAACAGGCAAGATTTTATCATTTATAGCTATATAGTGCATTTCTGTTTGATGCCCATGAATAAATGTTTGGTAAAATATGCCTTCATACTCAACTCCATTTAACGAAGTAGAAAAAGTATAGTTCCAAAGATTATATCCTTTTATATAGTCTTCATAGATTATATACTCGTCATCTTGACCTTGATAGGTTATAGTTGAGATATTATCGCCTTTTTTTATTCTGACAAACCTATATTCATACTCATCATTTTCCCCTACAGGTAGCTTCACTATGCTTATTTTGTCACCTTCAAAGGCAAGGATTCTTTTTATGACAGTATAACCTTCTTTGTGTTCTTCTTCTGACCTATCAACTATAATTATATCGTTATAATCTACATCTTGGGTGAGTTTTATATAAACACTATCTTGAAATTCGCCATCTCCTGTCATGATTGGGTTGGGATTGAGGGTGGGCTGCATGGAAATTCCTTCAACGGTTATATATCTATAGGCGGTATTGAAAGCAATATTTATTGAAAAGACTATTGCATAAAAAATAAGTAAGATTTGCACAAATATTACAAATAATCTTGTTGCTATCTTACTTTCTCTCTCTTTTTGATAGTATGTGAAATAAGAATAATCTTCCAAGTCTCCCCCTAACTAAATATATTACAACTTTAAAATTAGCTTAGTCAACTCTTTTTGAGTATTTGCAGCCGCAATAATTTTGTCTGTAAAGGTTATATTTTTTTGAAAATTCTATACTTTTCTTATAGCCATCCTGTTTTTTATAGTTGCCTTCCAAAAATTCTATGCCCATTTCTTTGCCTATTGCTAAGCCTATGCTATTGATAATGTTTGAATTTTTGTGCGGAGAGACTGTCAAAGTTGTGCCAAAAAGGTCAAACCCTTGCTTCTTTGCCTTGTCTGCAGTCTTTTCAAGTCTCAGCCTAAAGCATACAGGACATCTTGCCCCGCCTTCTTTTTCTTGTTCTAAGCCTTTAACGCGGCAATAAAATTCTTCAGGGTTATAGCCATCTTCAAGCACAGGAACGCCGACAATCGAACAATACCTTTTCTGCTCTGCAAGACGATGCTGATACTCTTCGTCTGTGTCTATATTTGGGTTGTAATAATATATGGTTATATCATAATCATCTTTTAAAAAATCTATAACTTGAGTGCTGCAAGGTCCGCAACAGCTATGTAATAAAAGCTTCTTCATTATTCCACCGTCCTTAAAATTTTTACTAAATCGGCAAATAATGGCTCTATTTTTATCAATTTTTTTACATCGGCATCAAATTTATGTATTGTTATCATAAGGCAACCTAGACAGTCGCCGCAATTTATAAACGCTTGAACATTATATATAAGACTATCGTGATAACCCTTAATAACATAGATTGGAAAGATAAAATCATTTAATTTAACATTGAATTGACAGGCAAGCTCAAACTTATCGGTAACCTTCTTGTAACTTTCTACTAAAGATTGGTAATAATCAAAAAACTCGTCAGGGTCTCTATGAATTTCAAATAGTGAAATCACCCTGCCTTCTTTTGACAAATAGTTTTCTCTGTTGATAAATCCCTGTCCATTGACTATATCATATCTATCTTTTGTCATTTCATAGCCTTCTGGAAGAAGAAAAGACATTTCATTCAATGTTTCTATCACTCTACGCATATCTTACTCCTATTAAATTATAGGACAAACATATAAAAAAGTCAATGTTTGACTGAAAGACTTTTCTATATTATTAACGTTCGTTATATTATTAAAGTTCGTTTATCGCATACATCATCATATCATTGACATTGTTATTGGTAAGATAATAAACTAAAATTTTACCATCCCGCTTATAAGAGACTATATTTTGGTCTTTCAGCTGCTTTAACTGGTGTGAAATAGTTGTCTGATTGATACCAAGCAGACTTGATAGGTCATTTACGCACATATTCATCATGGATAGGCAGGTTAAAATCTTTATCCTAGTTGAATCTGAAAAATTTTGAAAATAATCGGCAAGCTTTGAAATATCTTTTTCGTGCGGAAGCAGCGATAAAAGCTCTTGTTTGTTTCGTTCTGTCAATAATAAAAATCTATTTTGCATTTTTCTCCCCTTTAAAGCACACTTTTAAAATTTTACACATAAATATTTATGTAATTTCTTTGCATTAACATTATCGCCTATACATAGGAAAAATCAAAATATAAAATTGTTGTATTTTGCCGTAATATTAAGAATTTTGTTTTAAGGAGGGAAAATGATTTCATCACAAAGCATCTTGTTTGTTCTTCTGCTTTCAGTCATCGCCAATACCACTGACACAAATTTAAACACCAACACCAATTTCCTGCTTTTATTGCTTCTTGCCTTGAGCGGACAAAACAATCACTGGAATAGTGGCTGTTGCGGACAAAACACCTGCCCTGGTCAAAATAATTTCAATAATTTCTTCGGCTAAGTTTGATTATTTGTGTTAAAAAATTTAGGAAAAAATATCTTTATTATTTATTTTTTTAATTCGCTGCACAAAAAGCAGTGAATTTATTTTTTATTCTTTAAAAATATTTTTAAAAAATTTTTAGAAAATACGTAAAATTGTTTTGTATTAAAAAATTTTTATGCTATCATAAACTTGTAAACAAAAAAGCAAAGCTTTTAAATAACAAAAGGAGGGGAAAAATGTTCTATTCATTACTAAATGTTGCTGCAAGTTGGACTGCATTTATTCAAAACATGGTAGAAGCTGGAGGTATTTCTGAAGATCAAGAAAGTCTTTTGACTACTATTTTCAACATTATCTCTATCGTACTTTGGGTAGCCCTTGCTATCGTTGGTGCTATCGGTTCAGTGTACGCTATCTATCTTGGTGTTCAACTTGCCAAAGCTGATGAACAAGGTAAACGTGATGACGCTAAAAAGCATTTGATTACTACTATTATCGCTGTTGGCGTGACTCTTGCTCTTATCCTTGTATTCAACATCTTCTTACCAATGCTTCTTGATGCATTCAATGTTGGACAATCAGTAAATGAAGGTAGTGGTGGCGAGCAAGGTGGACAAACTGGCGGTGCAATTACACTTCTTACCAATATGATAGCATGCAGAGTTTAGACCTCTACTGTTAGTTAAAAGTTAAGACACATCTATAACGATGTGTCTTTTCTGGTTTATCTTGTCAAAATTACCCATGAAAAATATTTGTTTGAGATAAATCGGTGACTATATAAAATAACAAGAGAATTTTATTTTGTGTGGTTATATAAAATGGTAAGAAATTTTTTTTTGCAAGGTTTATTCATGACATTTTTGTAAGGTTTATTCTTAGCCTGACACTTTTAGTGTTAGCCATGTAGTTTTGCTCTCGCCTACACTAAAAATATTTATATAAACATTTTAAAAATAAAAATATTTTTAATAGTTTTTATTTTTCTTGCAATAGATGAAAAAATATGTTATTATATATCTATAATAAAATAAAATGCTGGGAGAAATAAAATGCAATATTTAATTTCTTTGTTAAATTATACCTATTATGGAGATTTATCGTGGCTGCAAGATGTTTATAAAGTGTTGCCACCTATTCTTTATACTATACTTGCTGTGATTGGTGGCGCTGGTTCTGTTTACGCCATAATCTTAGGTGTTAACCTTGCAAAAAGTGAAACAGAGGACAAACGTAAAGCAGCTGCTACTAGAATGAAAAACACAATATTTGGCGTTGCAATCTTGCTTGTGCTTGTGCTGTTTATAAACCTTGCAATACCTGAAATTTTACATGCTGTATACCCTAATCTTGTCTATTAGCAAAAAATATGTTCTTAATTGTAAACAATTTATAAATTTTCACATAAAAACTTGTGTAAGGAGAAATATATGCACAAGTTTTTTTGTAATTATAATAATTTAACAGAAAAATATGAATTAAGCTTAAATAAAAACATGCTTTTTAATCAAAAAATCAATGTTTTAGCTGAAAATACTCTGCTTCCTGAGATTAAAAACACCCTTCAACAACTGTATGACTACACCATTTTATTAAAAGAAAGGATTGCTGATGAAGAAAAACTTAAAATTTTAGATGAAAGTGAACTTTTAATTTCAAATTTGCATTATTCACTTTTTTCGTCACCACTTAATATAGTAGAAAATAGTGACAATCAAACTGATATAAGACGGGTGCTAGTTAAATGCGTGGAAAATGCTAGCGGTCTTGAAACTAAGGTCAACATAGCTGAATATAATAGGCTTTGCTTACTTATAAAAAATAATTTTCAAAACCTATTAAATTCTCTCGGTTAAAATTACCAAAAAATGCTTGATATTTCTTTAACAGATAATTAGCATTTTTTATCTCTTTAACATAATATGTGAGTGGAGCAAATTGCTCTAAAAGAGAGGTTTAAATGTCTAATTTTTTCAACAGAAACTGTTGTAATAGACCTTGTCCACGAAATATTATAATTTCAAATGGTATTACTGGACCGACTGGCCCCGCTGGCCCTGTTGGTCCAACTGGTGCGACTGGCCCTAGCATTACTGGTGCTACTGGTCCTACAGGTCCAACTGGCGCTACGGGTGCTACTGGTCCTACGGGAACGACTTCAACCTTTGCAGTTGCCTCGACCACTACCCTTGCACCTGGCAATAACGCAACAGTAACCCTAGCTCAAACAGGTTCTGCAGTATCCTTTGCCTTCGGCATACCTAGTGGCGACACAGGTCCGACTGGAGCAACTGGACCTACGGGACCTACAGGTGCAACTGGGGCTTCTGGAACTGGAGCTACAGGTCCTACGGGTGCGACAGGTCCGACTGGGGCAACTGGTCCGACTGGGGCGACTGGACCTACTGGTGCAACTGGTGCTACTGGCCCGACTGGCACAACCACAACTTTCACTGTGGCTGCTACTAATACCTTAGACCCTGGGAATGATGCTAGTGTTACCACAAGTCAAACAGGCTCTGCGGTAACTTTGACCTTCAATATTCCACGCGGAGATACTGGAGCAACTGGCGGCACTGGCCCTACTGGTGCTTCTGTCACAGGCGCAACTGGTCCGACAGGTCCGACTGGCCCGACTGGGGCGACTGGGGCATCGGGTGCAACAGGTGCCTCTGTCACAGGTGCAACTGGTCCGACTGGTCCGACTGGTCCGACTGGGGCGACTGGGGCTTCGGGTGCAACAGGTGCAACTGGTGCTACTGGTGCTGGTCTTGCTGCTTATGGCGGTCTATACAACAACGCAACACAAACTCCAACACTGACAACAGCTAACACCTTTGTTCAGCTTGAACTTAACACTGAGACACCACTTCTTAACACAACAACAAGTGCAAACGCAATCACAGTTACTGAAGCTGGTGACTATGAAATCTACTATAATATCGATCTGACGGCAACGGCAGAGCTTACCTTCTCAGCCGAGGCGAGAGAAAACACAACGGCAATTCCGCAATCGGTTACTACCAATACGGCGACAGTGACCACAACAGGCGGTGGCACCTTTAACTCAAGTTTAACTTGTAGCGTTATTGTCACCCTTGCTGCCAACGATGTTATTGACCTTGCATTGACAACGACTGGAACTCCGTCTGGAACAACAACAGTTCAAGCAAATGGAAGTTGTATTTTGACAGTTAAAAAGATTAACGAATAGAGACTAGAAAATGCATTTATTAGCATTATTCTTGTATCAAAAAAGAAGAGTGATTATTTTTTAAAATCACTCTTTTATTGAATATTTTTAAACCTTCAAAAATTTTCTTAAATTTTAGAAAATCTATTAAAATTTAACAAAATTTTGACATTTTTTCAATTTTTTATATTTTTTTAGGCAAATTATAGCTTTTTACCTAATTTTTCTTGATAATTCTCTATGTTTTCACGAATAACCTTGATAGCCTCCTTATGTCCACGCAAGGCCTCAACATTAACTTTTTTATTCTCAAGTTGTTTATAGACTGTTAAAAAATGTTTAAGCTCATCAGCCATGTGTTTTGGCAGCTCTGAAATGTCTTTATATTCGTTGTATTGCGGATCTGAAAATGGTATGGCAATAATCTTCTCGTCATGCTCGTTTCTATCAGTCATAGCAACCACTCCTATTGGATAACAACGAACTAGCGAAAGCCTTGCTAGCGGTTGCGAACACAACACGAAAACATCAAGTGGGTCATCATCTTCGCAAAGCGTGAGTGGAATAAAGCCATAGTTCATTGGATAGTTTGTGCTGGTGTAAAGCACCCTATCCATAATAAGCATGCCTGTTTCTTTGTCTAGCTCATACTTTGTTTTATCACCCTGCTGAATCTCTATACACGCCACAAAATCGTCTGGCGTGATACGCTTAGAGTCTATATCTGTCCAAATATTCATAATTTCCCCTTTTGTTTGATTTTAGCATGATGATTCTTTATTGTCAAATAAGTTTAATTGATGTTTGTAAATAAAAAATTCAATATTCCCTAGCAACACCTATCTCAACTGCATATATAAATATGTAGAGATATTAAAGAGCAAAAATGCACTTCCCTATCCTATTTTTCTTGTAAAAAAATATAAAAAGGAGTTTTTATGGCAAACGAAGATTATTATATTGGTGCAAATGATGAGCATGGAGTCAATCCCCCGACACTTGGTAAACGCACCCCTTACATACCACAACTTAATAGACAAATTTATGAAAATGAATTTAATAGGGCTGCTAAAAACAATTTTATAGAAGCTTGCATGCGGCAAGACTTTTCTGTGTTTGATGTTAAAAGTGAATTTCAGGATGCTTCTATCTCAGAAAGGGTAAGGCGAATAAACTCACAAAACCTTACGCTGCTTGTAACTTTTGCCTATAATGCATATTTAGAAGAATTTAATTCTGCGTCAGGACTAGAAACTTTTTATTCTCCTATAAACCCAAAAGCTGCAGATAGCAAAAGGCTGGCTGAGAATTTATATGACCGACTTATTGAAGGAACATCGCAAAATGGTCGTGGAGTAAAAACGCTTGACGTTGGTGTGCTTTCATCTGTCAACTGCACATCTGCCTTGATAGAAGCTGGCTTTATGACAAACTTGCGTGAGGCTGCTCTTATGATAAATCCACTTTTTGTTACTGAAGTTGGCGAAGAGGCTTGTCATGGTGTTTGCGACTATCTAAATGTAAACTATATTCCACGCAACAACCTAGATAATTATCCGCTTTTGAGAAATGGCAGCAACAATAATTTTGTTTACCTTTTGCAATTTATTTTAAGTAACGACTATGGGTACAAATTGAGCGTTGACGGCATTTTCGGAAACAATACGCTTAATGCCGTCAAAGATTTCCAACGCGTGAACTCACTAACTGTTGATGGGCTTGTTGGAAATAATACTTGGAAGACACTCTTGACGCTTCCAACCTATCCACTTTTAAAGCAAAACTATCGTGGTGCGTATGTTAAATTTCTACAACAGCTGCTCGAGAGCAAACTCTTTCCTGTTGGTAATATTGACGGAATTTTTGGCTCACGCACTGCAAGAGCCGTGCGAGCATTTCAAGCGGCAAACAATCTTACAGTTGACGGCATAGTAGGACCTAACACTTGGGCTTCGCTGACGCGTGTGGACTAACAAAAAAATACTATATTTCTTTAAAGATATATAGTATTTTTAGTTTGGAAGCATATTTTTAATAAAAAATCACATTTTTTCAAAAATTTTCTTAGTTTTGCGTGTTTTTTTCTAAATTTAATGAAAAACAAGTAAAATCTATTGATGTTTTATAGGCAAGATGTATCTTCTAATGCCATCTTTTATAGAAATATAGCGTCCGCCAAAAGAAGCTACAATATTTATCATTCTATATTGTTCTTCAGGCAGCTCAAAAACAAGCACCTTATCAGTCTTCTCTTTTATTATATCAAAAAGCTTGGAAAATAAAAGTTTGCCATAGCCATATGACCTTTCTTTTTCATATATAAAAATTTCTATTGGGTTTATTTCGGTGCCCTTTATATAACCATAGCCAAGCTCTTTTTCGCCATCTTTTAAAATATATTTCTCGCTATTCTCAATGTCGCTTGTTTCGCATTTTAATAATTCCATAATTTAGCTCCTTTGCCCACTAACTTCCACTTCATCATAAAAATACTCATTATATATTTCTTGCAAATTTTGCTTAATATATTCTTTAAAACTGCCGTATTTTTCTATTGTTTGACCTACATAAGTCAAAAATTGGTCTTTATCTTCGCTAGAAATTGTATTGTCCTTTAAGAAAAATTTTATTTCGTCTTTCACTAATTTTATAAATTGTCTATCGTTTAAAATAAGCTTTTCGCTATTCCCCCTTAACTCTATCGTCACTTTGCCTGTAAGCTCGCCATAGTCATCATACTGTGGTATTATATCAAAATTACAATCGTAACACCTTGAAATCTGCTGAAATAAAAATGAAGAATAGGTCTTCAAGTAGTCAACTTGACGAACCACCGTTTCAATTGTGTATTTATCTTCCAATACTTTATGTCCTATAGCGTCATCTTCATCAAGCTCTGAAAGTTCTTTTAAATAATGGGCTTTTAAAATATGCAATCTATGTAGCCCGTTGCAATCTATAACATATTTGCCTTTATCTGCTTCTTGCAAATACATGGGGTCTCTTTTAAAGCTTGGCATAAGCCTATAGACAATCTCATCTGTTGAAATATCTAAAAGTGAGAGCGAGCGAGTTTGATAGCCATCGCCGTCTTCATTATAAAAATGCGACATGTTTTCTATGATATTTGATTTGTCTAGGTTCATATAACGATAATCATAACCCACAATGTCAGCAAGAAAAATACCCTTTCGCTCTTCTCCTTTTCCAATATAAAATTTAGCAATTATCGGGTTTACATCCTTTGATGAGCGTACAGATAAATTACATTTCTTTTTGATTAAACTTAAATCAAAATCATGGCTTTCTAAAAATTTTAAAATTGTGCTATTCATGTATATATTATATAAAAACTTTGGCGATTTGTCAATATTATTAAATACGAGAAATATTTAGAGATATAATATTTCATGCTCTCACAACTCTCTAATTCAAGTTTTTATCATTGTTTTTTCATAAAATCATAGAAAGTAGTGAGAGTTTTTAATTATGAACGAGTTTCAAGAAAGATTACAAGAGCTTTTAGAGGAAAATAACCTATCAAGATTACAACTTGCAAAATCTTTAAACATTTCTTCAACAACAATAAATGGTTATTTTAACAATGGATATTATCCTAATATTGAAATAGCAATAAAAATGGCAAACTATTTTAATTGTTCTCTCGACTTTTTATTTGGACTTAGCGATATAAATGATTTTTCAAATAGAAACAATAAGACATTTTTTGAAAATTTAAAAAGCTTAATCAAATCTAGCGGAATAAGTATTGCACAAACTATGAAAAACCTAAAAATGAGTGAGTATAGTTACTATCGCTGGTGTGATGGTTTAATACCTAAAACAATCAATCTTATAGACTTAGCAAAATATTTTGATGTGAGCATTGAATACTTACTTGGTAATCTTTTATCAAAATAAGCTAAATAAAAATAGCCGAGAATGTAAATTCTCGGCTTTACTAAATAAATGTTAGAAGGCAGTGCTACGCTTTTTTAAAAAAACAACAATTTTCTATTCCTTCCTATACAGGTCGCGACAAAAATCACTTCGTGATTTGTGTAGAGATAGATTAGAAAAATGAACTTATAATTCTATAAATTCTTTAAAATTTTCTAATAAATCCTTAGAATTTCTCTGATTTCTTATATCGCTATACTTTTGCAAATTTTTAATGTGATTTTTTATTTTTTCTTTATACTCTTCTGTTTCAGAATATAACTCTATCTTTATCTTATTATTTTTTTCAAGGCGTCTAATTTCATTTGCTAAATCATCTACTTTTATTTCTAGAATAACTTTTGTTGGATTTTGACTAACAATTTCATCCCACATATTTGTTTGTCCTTCTAAAAAACCACTGTCTTCAAGCTCATATATAGAACATTTTCTTCCCTTAAAAGTTTTTTGAAAAACATTAGGATATGTCTCACTAAAAGTTAATTCACCTGTATCGTAATTACGTTTATAAATAAAATCCCAATCTGTCCAAAGTGCACCACCAAATAACAACGCTGTTTCTAAATGGTATGATGCATAGACATATGCCTTATCATGAGCACAAATATGTGGTTCGATTATTGATAAACCAGGAATTTTTGAAACATGGTAAATTTTTCTACTCATATTCACTCCTTTTAGCAAAAAACGCATCAAAAAGTCTTTAGCGTGTTAAAAGAATTGTTGGCGGAGACGGTGGGATTCGAACCCACGTGCCAAGTGAATGACAAACGCATTTCGAGTGCGTCCCGGTACGACCACTTCGGTACGTCTCCTTAACTTATTAGACATAATACACTTTATTAACTTAAATGTTTTTAAAAATCACAATTTTTTGATTTATCTTTGTTCAACACAGGCTTATTTTATCATATTTTTGTTTGTTTATCAACTAAAATGACAAATTCGTTTTGTTTTATTTTGATTTTAGAATATAATACTTTATATGCCTTACGTCTATAGGCTTGCAACCGCTTAAAAGGATTGGCTATGAAAAAACATAAAGTAATTATTGACACTGACCCTGGCGTAGATGATAGTGCCTGCCTTTCTTTTGCATTCTTTGACAAAAGACTTGACATTAAACTTATAACCACTGTTTCTGGTAATGTAAATATTAAATTTGTTACTAGAAATCTTTTGCATTTACTTGACAAATTCGATGTTGATTTTCCTGTTGCAGTGGGCTCCGACAAGCCGCTTGTAAGGGAGCGGAAGAGTGCTGAATATATACACTCTGCGTCTGGCATGGGTGGATATATGCCACCAAAAGAGATTCATCATACCCCTATCAAGGAAGATGCGATCGAAGCTATGTATAGAGTGCTTAAAAGTGGGAATGGCGATATCTCCATAATAGCACTGGGTCCGCAAACAAATATTGCAAGGCTTTTGACGCAGCACCCTGATATTGCAAGTAAAATCCCGTGCATTGTGTTTATGGGCGGCTCGCCTTATGGAGTCCCTGGCTTCTCTGACCATATATCCTTTAATATCTCATCTGACCCTGAAGCCTTCAAAATTGTGCTTGAAAGCAAGATTCCGCTTGTCATGATACCTTATGACATGGGCAGACGAGAAGCATATTTACCTGAAGACTTTGTTTACGGGCTCCGTGACGTAAATGATTTTGGGATGTTTTTGTATCAAATGTATAGTACATACTGGGAGCCTAAATTCCCTGACAAGCGAATTGCAACAAACGACACCTGTGCATATCTTTATCTCGCCTATCCAAGCCTTTTCAAATGCAAGCGTGTTGAAGTTGATGTTGACCTTGATGATGTGCCTGGAAAGACTTTTGTTAAATTTGACAAAAAAGGGCATGTGCTTTTAACTGTTAAAATAAAAAGAGAACAATTTTTAAGATTTTATTTAAATAAAGTTAAAAAAATAGGAAAAATATTAGATAAAAAAACAAAAAATAAAAAATAAAAGAAAACATTTTTTTGTGTTTTCTTTTTTATTATTTGCCTTATAAATAAAGGTGAAAAATTATTCTTATAATTATTATTTTTTATTTAAATTATTAAAAAATTTTTCATTATATAAAACATTTTTATCATTAGGTTTTATTGACTTTGCAATGTTATGATAATGCCAAGATAAGTTGACGTCACCTTTTTTATAATAGCAAACACAAAGCTGCAGGGCTGGCAAAAATCTATAGCAATCAATATTTATAAAACCGCCACCCTGGACATTTGGATTGCTGCTTAACGCCTGTTTATACCAATAAATAGCCATATCATATTTTTCTTGGTCTTCAAATATTCTTCCGAGCTGATAAAGTGCTTCGCCGCGGGGTATGTCATATGCGAAAGAGCCTAGAAGCGATGTGATTGCATTTTGCCTTTCACCTTTAAGTTGATAGCATTTTGAAAGGTTTAGGCAGGCTTCAATATTGTTCTCGTTCCACCCTTTCCCGCTAGCTAAAAAGATTGAAAACTCATGAATTGCCTCGTCAATTAAATTATTGAAATATAGCTCTCTTGCATAGTAAAATTGCTGACGCGGCGTGAAAGTTACGCCAGCTTTTATCATTTTTCTATAAATGTTTAGATTTCTATCTGTATATGGTTTATTTTTCTTGTCATGATAGACCATGATATCATCGTTATAAATAATCTTGCCTGTTGGAGTGATGACTTCGTGAATGGGGTCGTTCCATCGTAAATTCGGGCTGTTTTTTACTATTCTTTCTCTATAAAAAACAAAGAGCGGCTTTAAATTTTCGTCATACGACGTGATATATTTGCACATCATACAATCACAAGCTTCCCCCTTTTCTTTCCACTCCTTTATCTTCTCCACCGTCTTTGGCAATAAGATGTCATCTGCGTCTAGCCACATGATATACTCGCTTGTTGCTTTGTCAAATGAAAAATTCCTTGCCTTTGAAAAGTCGTATTGCCAAGTGTAATCATATACCTTATCTGTAAACTTTTTCGCTTTTTCTTTGGTTTTGTCAGTTGAACCTGTATCTACAATGATTATTTCCTCAAAAGCATCCTTGACCGAAGATAGGCATTTTTCAAGGCAGCACTCTTCGTTTTTAACAATCATGCATAAAGATAAACTTTTCATATATACTTTTTATGAAAAAAAATCAAAAATTGATAAAATTATTTTAAAAATTGGTATAATTTTAAATTAACTTAATAAATTATTTAATTTACCCTTTTTTATAATTTAATTTGCAAACTGATTATTTTTATTTTTATTGCAAATAACTAAATAGATATATATTTATTTATATATTATCTTATATATTTCGTCAAAATATTTTGATTTTTTTCTAAGCTATGATAAAATCATAATATACAAAATTATTAAGAGGTGACGTATGTTTAAAATTAAAAGATTGTTTAATTCTTTAATCCTATCTTTCTCAGTGATAGGGATTTTATGCATTGGCTTTTTCCTGCCAAAAAATGATAGCTTGGTTAGTTTGGCTGAGCCGCCAACCTATCAACAAATTGCAAATGACCTACCTGAATATTTTGAGCCACCTATGCTTGAAAATGTGGCAGGATCGGCAAGCGACACAATCTTTCTTATGCAAGGCGGTGCAAGCGGTAGCCAAGTGAAAGCAACAATTGCCGCAAATGATAAGGTTGAAAATACCAACCAAACAGTTACAGGCACTACCGAAAAAAACTATGCCTATATTACAAACTCAACTGTAAACACCAATGACAATCCACAAGAGTTTTATTACTTTGCGTTCTCTAATAGCTTATCTTTATATCACAATCTTTCAAACTCTCAAGTGCAAGATGGTCAGGTTGGAGAAAACCTTCTCTATGGGCAACCTATAACAAACTACGCATCCTCAAATAGTGACAATGGTGAAATCGCTTTTGCAGTGCCTGGGCTTGGCATAACTCCGCAAAAACTTGAAATCGCCTTTTCTCTTGACACAAACCTAGAAAAGATGAACCTAAGTGGAAATAAAGTTACTTTAAATCAAGAAGGTATCTATACCCTTGTGATAAATGTCAATTATTATTATACAAACAATGGCGGACTTACCTTCACTCCTGGAACTCAAACAATATACTACTCATTTATGTTGTTTAGCTCTAATACATATTTCAATAACACAACAGGACTGCCTAACGTTATTCCATCTTCAAACATACAACAATCATCTCTTACATCTTCTGATACCTTCTCAAGATACTATTTCTATAACTACTCTTTTGCAGGTGATACTGTTATCTCAATAAACAGTCTTGCCTATTTCTCTTATAACCCTGACAGATATCAAATTACGATAAACTATACCGATTTAAATCAAATCTCTCATATTGCAACTGTTATTTATAGCAATGGTTTGATAACCCAAGTTGATGAAAACGGGAACCAAATTAGTGAAGAAAATTATTTTGTTTTTCCTTATATAATTGATGGAGAGTGTAAACTTATTTTCTTAGACGTTGGCTATTATGACCTATCCTTCCAATACCTTTATAAAGCAAATGTCAATGGCATGGAAACTATTTTTGAACTCCCTTTTGCTGATAATCTTGATACTACCACCCTGCAAAATGAAAATCAAAGGCTCTATATCTATGGCTACCAAACTGTTTACTCTGATTACGCAAACATCAATGTTGACACAAATCAACCTGAAGCTGTTGAACTTAAAACTTTTGATTTTGATAATCTTGTATATACCGACAGTGCTGATATCACGAGTGCTGTGAATAAATATATTGTTTCTAATCCTGACAAGGTGGGCACTGCTGAAACAAACCTTGAAGATATAAAAAATCACGCAAGTGAAGCAAGCCCGTCAAGTTATAGAGTGTTTAGTAACGCACAGCTTAAAACTGCCACATTAAATTATCTTAATAATGGAAGTGAAAACCAACTGATTGAGCCAGTCTCCACCAATCAAACACCTATCAAATTTTTGACAAATTCAATAAATTCTAGAGCAAACAGTTTTATCTATGAACTTTCGCAAGCTGAAATTGACGGAAAATTACAATATCAAATTACAAACACTACAAACTTTGAAGGCTTTAATCAGAATGAACCCGGACTTTATCTATATGTTATTCAATATCAATTCGAAAATTATATGTCAACAACAGGAACCCTTCAAAGTGCTTATTATCACTATCAGATATTCTTCTTTGAAATCACAAACTCCACACCTTCTGTCACAGTGCTAGATAGTGATTTTAACGAAGTTTATACCTCTGGCTTTACCAATAAGAGCGTTTATATTCTAAATGACGCTGAAAACAATGTCTATGACGCTCAGGTTGTGATTAACCTATCAGCATATAATTATGCAACTGGAAGCTATTTTTTCCAAAATGAAAATATAACTAATCTTTCAAACTATGGCATCACATATCAATTGTTTGAAGAAGCAACACCTGACAGCGAAAACTACGAACAATACAACGCAAATATTGCTGGAAAATATGGAATACTCATTGAAAACACAAATAGATTTGCAAATGCACTCTTTACCATTCAAATTTTGTCTGCAAACTCTACAGTGCCAAGCAGCAGAACATTCACTATTGATACCAATGAAATAAGTGGCGTTAGGGCAAGAAATGTTTCCTACTCATCAAGCACAACTTATAGAATAGGCGATGTCATCTCTTCCTACAACACAAATAGACCGCTTATCTTCTCTTGGAATGAAAAGGCAAGCGGTGCAACAACCTATGGATATGTTAAATATATTCCTATGAGTGCAATAAACTATTATTCATCTCAAACTAATTCTGCAACTGTTTCTCAACTTCTTGACTATTGGATTGAACAAGGCTCTCTTCCTGTTTCCTATAAAGTTGACTTGAATCAGGCTTCTTCTTGGACTGAATATAGAAACTCCAACCAATTTTCTTCAACCATTGATGCAACTTATGTTAAATCAAATGCGGGCTTCTATATACTTGAAATTTATGACCAAGCTGGCAACTCTACCTTTGAAATTTATATGATTGATAACTCAAGCCCTATATTCGTGCTTAGAGTTTCATATAATGACGAAACTAGACAGGTTATGACAAGCTCTCAAAGCATATCAGTTCCTGAAACAGGTACTAGAATGTGGGTTGAATGGTCTAATAGTAAGGCTATTTACCTTGAAAACCTAAATTCTTTTAGCTCAATCACTCCTTACACCTACTCTTTAAATTATAGCGAGACTAGTGCAAACCTAAGCAAAGTGCTGTCTGAGTTCTTCTCAAGCTCGTCAAATGATGACATAACGCGTGTCACAAACATCAGTATTTCTGCTATAACTTCTGGCTCTGATGACGGGCAAATCACAACGGGCATATCAAGTTATAACGGAAACTACCTTATTATAGACCTTGATGATGTAAGTTATATTCGTGAAATATCGAGTGCCTATAATAGATACGAAGGTATCAATAGTTATGAAATTGATTTCATTGATGATGACGGACAGGCTAGAGAAGGCACATATAAAATCCTAATAAGAGATATGTCTAACACCTTCATTACTGGAAATGAACAAAGCGATTTCTTGAATAATCCTAGTGCTATCGTCACATTCAATGTGACAAGTGATGACTCCAAACTTTCGGTTTATCGTGGAAGCGGTCAAGAACAAGCAATGCTTGACTGGGCAAGTTATGACCTTACAGGAAATCTTTATTATTATGATAATGAAGATGGCGAAAGGTTCTATACTCACCTAACTGAAATGGAAGGCGTTGACCTTACTCAAAGCGAGCTTACTTACCGTTTTGCCTATTACATACCAGTAAACGCCGACAAAGAACTTACAATATCATTTATTCCACTTGCTGACAACGGCTCGACACTTGGCTCGGTTGTTTTAAGATACTACCCTTACGAAAAAACTTATCAGCTTATTGACG
>CAWVLM010000059.1:0-4721 GCA_963930145.1 Clostridia bacterium | reverse complement strand
CCTCTACCCCTTGAGAGGCGTCAACAATCAAGATTGCACCTTCGCAGGCGGCAAGTGAGCGAGAAACTTCATAAGTAAAGTCGACATGACCTGGGGTATCTATCAAATTAAGCTCATAATCTTCGCCCTGATAGTGATATTTCATGCGTGTTGGTGTCAGCTTAATTGTGATGCCTTTTTCGCGTTCTAAATCCATACTATCAAGAAGCTGGTCTTGCATGTCACGTTTGGCAAGCGTGCCTGTGCGTTCTATAAGCCTATCTGCAAGTGTGGACTTACCGTGGTCAATATGAGCTACTATACAAAAATTTCTTATTTTTTCTATTCTTTCCATGCTTAAAATTATACATGTTTTTTATAGATAAATCAATTATTTTATAAAATCAATTTATTATATCACTTTTTCTTTGCGGTTTTTCCTTCTACTATTGACTTTTTAACAATTTGGTATATAATAATTAAAAATAGTTAAAGGAGATTTTAATGACTACAAACGATGAAAAAATTTTATTAGAAAAAATGCCCGCCTCTTTAGACGCTCAGGTTCTTAAAAAAAGACTTTTATTTATTAAAGAGTATTTTTCACTAAGCGATAAAAAAGTAATGGACATGGTTGCCCTTTCTCCTTCCATTTTATTATTTAAACCTGAAACAATCGAAGAAAAGGTGAATTTTTTAGTAAATAATCTTAATATTTCAACAAATGATATAAAATCAACAATTATCAAGGTGCCTAAAATTTTAGCAAAAGATAATGAAAATATTTTAAAAAAGGTTAGTTATTTTAAACTTTCTTTTGCACTAAATAGCAAACAATTCAATGAAAGCTTAAAATTAAATCCTGTTATATTAGGGTTAAAACATGACACGATAAAAGCTAAAATTGATTTTTATATGGAAAAATTTAATTTTTCTAGAGAGCAGATATCTAAAATTTTTAAAAGATTTCCCGCAATTATAAATTTCCCTATTGAATACGTTGAGAAAAAAATTGATTTGCTTATAAATGAATTTGATTCTAATATTGAAAAAATTGGCAAACATATTTTACTTTCTCCGTCTATAATAGGCGTTAAAAATCAACTTCTTTTGAATAAAAGAAAATTTTTTATGGATTACTTTGGCATAAGCGAAGAGCAGTTCAATAAAATTTATTCCTTTATGCCAACTGTATTTAATTTAAGCGAAGAACTTATTTTAGAAAAAACTGAATTTTATGAAAAACAATTCAAAATAAGCAAAAGTGAATTTATTAACTGCTTTGTAAGCTTTCCTGCAATTCTTGAATACAACCAGGAATCAGTGCTACAAAAAGCTAGTTTCTATATAAATAAGCTTAATTTAAATATAGCTCAATTTAAGGTTTTTATGCTTAAAAATCCTTCAATACTTGGCTGTAATCTTGAAACAATAAGCAATAAAATTGACCATATAGAAACTCTTGGTTTTACGCGAGATGATATAATTTCTTATCCTAAAATTCTTGCAGTTCCTAATAATAAGCTGCTTATTAGATACGCAATTTGTATGAACGAAGGCATGCAAAAAAGAAAATTTTTCAGTAGAAATACTTTTATTTTAAATGAACAAAAGCTTTATGCAAGATATCAATACTTAAATGAAAATAAGATTAAAGCAAATAGGGCGACTGAAAGTGAAATCCTTTTTAGCAAACGTTGCGGAGTAAGCACTAGTGAGTTAATTAAGCTTTACCCGCTTACTTCGCAAAAAGAAAACGAGATCATTGAAACTTATTTTAAAAATAACAATATTGTTGCAAATTACGATGCGGAAAATGAAGAATTGCAATAATACTTATTGTTAAATATTTTGTTTTTTAATTTTTATATGTTATAATTTTAATATACTAATATTATTTATTTTAATTTCGTGTTTTGCATAAAATATTGTTAAAAGGTGGTAAAAATGGATTTATTTAATTCGTGGCTAGTTGAAACTCCTATAGCTCATCGTGGTCTGCATGACAAGGACCACCCTGAAAACTCTATCTCAGCTTTTGGACGGGCTGTTGACCAAGGCTACCCTATTGAACTTGACGTTCAACTTATCGCTGACGGAACTGTTGTGGTTTTTCATGACGAAAGCCTTTCAAGAGTTATTGATAACGATGGCTATATCAAATTTTTAAATAAATCAGACCTTGATATCTTAACTTTTAAAGACAGCAAAGAAAAAATCCCAACTTTAGAAGAGGTGTTAAAATTTGTTGACGGAAGAGTGCCACTTCTAATTGAAATCAAAAATCAAGGCAAGGTTGGCGAATTAGAGAAAAAAGTTATTGATATGCTCAAAGATTATAAGGGTCAATATGCTATCCAATCTTTCAACCCCTATGTGCTTGAATATTTTTATAAACATGCACCAAATATTCCACGCGGTCAGCTTGCAGGATTTTTTAAGGGCGAAAAACTTTCTTTTATCAAAAAATTTGCATTAAAAAGAATGCTTCTTAATAAAAAAATTTCAAAGCCTGATTTTATCAGTTATGAAGCAAAACGTGTGCCTAATAGATTTGTTAGAAAATATAAAAAGTTGCCACTTCTTGTTTGGACAATCACAAGTCAAAGCGAATATTTGAAAGTTGTGAAATATTGCGATAATGTGATTTTTGAAGGCTTTGAACCAAAAATATAGTTGGTGGGGCAACAAAACATTTTAAAATAAAATTGCAGTGATAAGGCTGCAATTTTTTAATGCTGAAATTATTTTTTTGAATTTTAATTGGATATTTGTAAATAAGTCACTTTTTTGATGCCGTATTTCTTTTCATCTGTCACGACAAAGGGCGAATAGTCATAGGTGTCTTTTGCATCATGTTCGCAAACAATTATACCCGACGGCGAAAGTAAATTATGGTTTGCTATCTTTTTTAAACAATCTTCATACACACCGCTTTGATATGGTGGGTCTAATATTATTATATCAAACTGCTCGCCTGCTAAAAGAGCTAGAGTTTTTTCATAACTCGATTTTATCAGCTTATAGCCAGAGTCTACACCAATTTTTTTGAGATTATCTTTGGTAAGATTTATGCTGCGGCTATCACTATCGGCAAAGACAACTTCCCTTGCACCGCGGCTTAGTGCTTCTATGCCAAGAGCACCCGTGCCGCAAAATAGGTCTAATACTTTTGCATTAGCAATAGAAAATGCAAGCTTATTAAATATTGCCTGTTTAACCATATCAGCTGTTGGTCTGATATGTTGATACTTATTGTCGATTAGCGTTCTACCCTTAAACCTACCTGCCGTCACTCTCATAAAATTATTATACCAAAATTTCAAAACAACGCAAAATAAAAACATTCTATTTGCAAAAAGCATTTAGAATGTTTTTGTTGTTTTTTACTTATTAAGATTTTTTTGATATATTTGTTAATTTATCACAAGTTTTTTATTGATTTTTTTAATTTAAAGTCCAAATTTTTTAAATTTTCGCTTAATTTTAAGAAGATTAAGACCTATATCGAAAATTTGAAAGCTGCTCGAGCGGCAAGCGTGTCGCTGCCGACAGGATTACTACTATAAATGCCCTTCCAGCTAATATTACATGCATAAGATATATTATACAAATAAAGCGTACGAATCCAATAAGAATTAGCAGAATCACTCGGCCATACTCTGTCTGAATTTGAGCTTCCTACAAGGTTATATATTTCATCATATGATAACAGCCAGAAAGCATCTTCGTGCCATTCCTGATAGTACTCATCTCCGTCTTTTAAGGCTGGTGGATAAGTTACATCTCCGCCAGTTGATGAGTCATTATTTTTATATAGCTCCCCAAGTGACCTTGCCACTATTTTATCAAATACTGCATCTTCTATATTTATATTTAAATCTTTATACATGTTTGAATATCTACCATTTATATCGTCAGGTTCGTAATCACCATATTCGTATAATATATCGCTGCCACTTGATGGAGTGCTTTCTTTAGCTTTATCATATGAATCTACACCATTAATATATCTTCTAACATTGCTTGTTGCATAGTCATTTGCCTGTATATCTTCCCACCCTGTTGTTTGATGGTATGCATTGCTAGAGCTTACATAAAGATATTCATTATTAAATGACACTTCTATCATATTGTTTGTGCCGTCTCTGCCTATGGCTGAGAGTACGTTTGTTTCTAGATAGAAATAACCTTCTCCTGTTGGAGCTGTGTCTGCGTCAAAGGTTGTATATTTTGTTGCTACGTCACTGCCGCTACTGTCGTCTACTGATGCGATATATTTCCAGCGAATATATTCACTTTGTGTCTGTCCCATCACTGTGCCCATCTCGACATACCAATATTCATTCTCTGTGTCTTTTTGAAGCAAGCTTTCTTTCTCTTCAAAGGATACTTTGAGTCCTGAGATTGTGGTAGCTAAGCTTGTGTTGTTATTTACATAGATTGTAAGGTCTTTGCTTTCTCCGCTTGCTAGCTCTCCGCTTGCGTTCTGTGGTAGATACAAACTTGTTGAGTGAACAAAGAGTGTTCCACTTGTACCTGTGGTGCTATAGTCAACTGTTCCTGAGTCGTAACTTACTATATTTTTAATATAGTTTGCATTTAATGATGTCATGGAAATTGTTAGAGTTGTCTCACCTGCTGCAAATTCTATACCTGATAGGTCTATTGAATCATTTATTAGACGACCGCCATTCAACTCTGCGATTGTATCTTCGCTTGTATCTGTTTTTGTAGTCACA
>CAWVLM010000058.1:0-11089 GCA_963930145.1 Clostridia bacterium | reverse complement strand
CATAGAAAAAGAATATCATCTTCCTGTGGTTTTTGTAGGTGTTGGCGAAGGGGCTGATGACCTTGAACTATTTGACTATAACGACTTTATAGAAAACTTATTCTAAAGCCCAAAATAATTAAAAGGAGAATATTATGGACGACGAAGAATTTGAAGAAATCAATTATAAATTTGATACACAGCTTTTACTTGAAGGCAAGGATTTATCTGACGATGCAGTTAGAGAGTATATCACAAAAAATATTGAAGGTGACTGCCTTTTAGTTGTTGGTGATGACGAACTTTTAAAACTTCATTTCCACACCAATACACCTTGGAAAGTGCTTGAGTATTGTGCTTCCTTAGGTGAAATTTATGATATTGTGGTTGAAAATATGCCACGCCAAGCACAGGGACTTAAGGGTTAAAAAGTAAAAATATAACTTATTTTTATGTTAGATAATATTTGATGATTTTATTACCATCATTGTTTTTCGTGTCAGCAATTTTATAAATTATAAGCATGCAAGTATCAAATAGATTAAAAATCTTGAAAATAGAGATATTTTTTAGCTTATATAAGTTAAAGGAAATTTTTTATAAATTATTTTAAGAGCATCTTTAAGATAAAATTCTTTGAGATGTTTTTTATTTATTTGTTATAGACAAGCAAATTTCGACAACTTTCAACATATACAAATACTATTGTGAATTATTTTCACTTTAAAGGGCGGTGCAATGTGATTTATGAAAGTTTTGCGAAGTTTGTAAGCAAAATTTGCTGTTTTACATCATTTGTAAGCAGTATTCAAGGGTTTCCTAAACCACTTTCAAAAGAAGAAGAAATGGAAGCTGTGAAAAAATTGCAGGAAGGCGACCAAAATGCTAGAGAACTTTTAATAAATCATAACTTGCGACTTGTTGCTCATATTGTGAAAAAATATAATAATTCGCTAGAAGCGGATGACCTTATCTCTGTTGGAACTATTGGTCTTATAAAGGCAGTAGATAGTTTTGACGACTCTAAGGGCGTGCTTCTTTCTACTTATGCGTCAAGATGTATAGAAAATGAGATTTTAATGCTTATTAGGGCAAATAAAAAGCATAAAGATATAGTTTCATTAAATTCCATGCTTTCACCTAAAACTGATAGTGACGAGATGGAGCTTGCAAACCTTATTCCTGCAGAGACCGAAGAAGATGTCTTTCACCAAGTTGAAGTGGGTTGTCTTATGCAGGATGTAGAAAAAGCCATGAAAAAATATTTAACGCCAATGGAACAAGAAATTATCAAATATCGCTATGGAATTTGTGGCTATGATATCAAAACTCAAAAGGAAGTGGCGGAGATTTTTAATATCTCACGTTCGTATATTTCACGCATAGAATCAAAGGTAATTAAGGTTTTGCAAAAGAATTTAATAAAAGAAGATGAAAAAAATCAAGAAAATGAAAAAAATTTAGAAAAAAATTTTTAAAAAACCTTGATACTTAAAAAAAATAATTATATACTATAAAAAATGAATAATTTTTTTATATTTTTTCTCATTTAATTGGGGTGAGCATATGGAAAAGGCGGAATTTTATAAAGTTGTAAATAAACTGATTTTACCACTATTTATTGGTTCTTATATAGAAGGCGAAGAAGAATCTTCAACACGTGATAGCGAAGTGGCTTTTGGGAAACGCAACTCTCTTTTGATAAAACCATCCAAGTCTGATGAATACAGGCTTGTTTTGAAACGGGGACAACCATTTCAGGCTTTTGAGGTCAACCTTCTAAGAAATGTTTTAAATGAAATTGATAGGATTTCCGCTTTGAATTTAAATGACGAAAGTTATATTACAGTGCTTCAAAATAATGCTATTGAAAGGTCTATATGTGCAAGTATATGTGAAAATGAAACAACAAATGTCTTGTTCGGTATCTTAACTGAGCTTGAAAAATGGGCGGCAAGGACCTATGAAGGAAGGAAAATTGCAATTGGCATCATCTTAAATACAAGCATAGATAATTCTGACCAGCCAGAAACGATATCATTTTCTGATATGATGGACAAGGATTTTTTTGCCCTTCTTTCTGATGGTGTTGATTCTTATGTGGAATTTGATAGAAAAGGTAACTTGATTGGTTATCTTCAATTAAACAAGGTTAAAAAGGTCAACGCTATTGCACCTTATGAATTTGAGATGGTTGCAAGGTTCTGCAATGAAAAAAGAATTGGCATAGTATTAACAAAAAATGGAGACTTTCTTTTATTTAAAAATAGAGAGCTTCTTTTCTCAAAAAGGTCTGGCGGATGGAATGTTTATTCTCATGAAGAGGTAATTCAGCTTCTTTCATACCGCGGCAATTATTCATTGAAAGATATAAGGCGTGCTGTTTACTATACAGCTCTTGACACATCTTTTGCATACAGTGGTGGCTGCATCATATACTTAAATAAAGACACGGTTGAAGGTGCTTTAACCCACATCAATGCACATGATATTCTTGATGAACGTTATTTTGAAATTAAGAAAAGGCAAGAGCTTGAAAATGCTGGAAAACTTTACAATCTTCAAACTTTATCATCTGTAGAAGCTGTTTTTAATGTGCCATATCAAACGTTTTTAGAGCAGCAACGCTGCATAAAAGCCGAATGTTTAAGAAAGATAATTTCAGGTAAACCCTTCCATGAACTAAGCCGCAAGCTCAGGCAAGAACTTGTGGGTATGGATGGTGCAACGGTTATAGATAGCGATGGAACAATTGTTGCAGTGGGTGCTATTTTGAAAATTGAAGCGGGTAGTGACGGCGGTGGAAGACTGGCTGCTGCAACAACGCTTTCTCGTTATGGCATTGCAATTAAGATTTCTCAAGATGGTATTTTGAAAGCCTTTTATTCTGACAGAAAGAACGGAAAAGTCAAAGTGCTATTTACTGTTGGTTAATTTGCAAGAAGCTGGAGCTATATTTTCAGCTTTTTTTCAAATTCAACATATTATTGCTAATAATCAGGTTGTTAAGCAATTTTGTTGCAATTATTTTTTTTACCCTTTCTTATTCCGTGCTTGACAAAATGTGACATGTTTGCTATAATAGGGCTATAGTTATGCAGACAATCGCGTCAAAATTTGATGAGGAAAGTCCGAGCATCAAGAGAACTGGGTGCTGGTTAACGGCCAGCGGAGGCGACTCTAGGAATAGTGCAACAGAAATAAACCGCCTATTTTTAGGTAAGGATGGAAAGGTGGTGTAAGAGACCACCGCTTAATTAGAGATAGTTAAGGCTCTGTAAACTCCACCTGATGCAAGGTCAAAAGGGCATATGTGCTTGTTCTCTCACGCCCTGAACGAACCGCTTGAACTTATTGGCAACAATAAGGCTAGATAGATGATTGTTTAATACAGAACTCGGCTTATAGCATAACTTACCAGCTAGTAAAGGGCTGGTTTTTTGTTTTATAGATATAATGAAAAATCAATTTTAATTAAATGGAAAAGATACATTTAAAAAATAAAGTCTAAATCTCTAAAAACTGTCAATAATTTAAACATGAAGAAAAAAGAGTATTTAGAAAAGGTTGAAAACTTAATTATAAATAGAATCAAATATCATGCCCCGTGTTTGGCTAGCGATAGTATAGATTACGAGCTTTTAGATGCCATTGGTATAGACACCAAGCTGCCTATCTTTTTATACAAAAAGCCACTTGATAGATTATTTTATAAAGCCTTTTTTAATGCAAAGAAAAGTGTTGATTTTAATCTAATTTTAACGTCACAGCCAAGCTTAAAAACAAAAAAAATAAAGTTATTAAAACATACCCATATAATTCTAGAAAATGAGCTAGGGGCAACTCTATCAAACACACTTGAAGGGTTAAATATAAACTATTTATCTCACAGTGATTTTTTTAATAAACTAGAAGGCGAGTATCTTTCTTTCAACGGGAAAAGAATTGAATTTGATTTTGTTCCCTTTTACTATACCAAAAAAATTATGGAAGATGGAGTGATATTTCAAGCAACAAATTTCCTTTTAAACGGAAAGAATTATATTTTAAATTTAACAAACACAAGCAATAAAACCAAAAAGGTGAGTTTTGAGATAAATTTACCTCTTCCAAGGGGGTATTATATCTTTAAAAAAGGCACAGACTTTGTGGAAATAGAAAACCTGACCAGTAGACAAAAGGCTTATTTTAATTTTCATTTCAAAAATATTTCTTTTCAATTTTCAAATATGAATGGAATTGAAAGTTGCACCTTTGCTTGTATTCATGTAACGGGGGAAGTGACTCTCTTGCCTAGACAAAGCAAGAAGTGCTACTTTAATTATGGAGACAACAAATACTGTCTTTATTCGCCAGTTGATATGCAAAATTTCTTTGAAATTTCACAGCAAAAAATCAATCAAATTTTTGATGTAAAAGTAAGTACGCACGACAAGCAATTTGACCAAACTTTTAATTTCTCTTTGCCTTATAAAATATGGGAAATGTGGCAAAAAAATGGTGTTGACGAAAAAAGCGAAAATGAGTGGTTAAAAATTAAGAACAAAATTATAAAATCTTGTAAGAAAGGGCTTCAAATAAATGAAGAATTTAAAGGGCTTAAAGAGGTCAAAATATATAGGAATTTAGCGTGGAAGAGAGTTTTTATAGTTCACAATAATGCTCGATATATGTATGCTGATAAAATCAAATATTTCAATTTCACTTTGCTTACAAATGAAATTTTTAATAAAAATAATGAAATTTACTTGTCTTTTGCCGATTGATAGTGTAAAATAGCCTTGTCATGGGAAATGCTAGAATACCACTTGCTGAAAAAATGCGTCCTAAATCATTTGAGGATTTTGTAGGGCAAGAACATATAGTCGGCAAGAATAGTTTGCTTTATAGGGCTATCAAATATGGAACGCTTGGTAGTTGTATTTTTTATGGCCCACCGGGCACAGGGAAGACCACACTTGCAAATATCATAGCTAGCACTCTTAAAGCAAATTATGTTAAAATCAATGCGGTAACTAGCGGTGTAAGTGATGCTAAAGCCATAATTGAACGGGCAAGGCAAGATAAAACCATGCTTGGCACTGATACTTTTCTTATTTTAGACGAATGCCATAGGTGGAATAAAGCACAGTCTGATTGCGTGCTTGAAGCGATTGAAGATGGCTCAATCTTTTTTATTGGCACAACAACTGAAAATCCTTATACATCAATGACAAGAGCTATCGTGTCAAGATGTAGGGTGTTTGAATTTAAACCGATAACATCAAAAGACATTAAAAAGGCCTTGATAAGAGCACTTGGGGATAATGAAAATGGGCTTGGCAATTTGCCTGTTGAGTGCGATGAAGATGCTCTTGACTATTTTGCATATGCGTGTGGCGGTGATTTGCGTTCGGCATTGAATGCACTAGAGCTTGCCGTTATGACTTCGCCGATAGCAAAAGATAAAAAAATACATATTGATAGGCTTACGGCTGAGCAATCTATTGACAAAAAAGCGTTGTCTATGGACGAAAACATGTATTATGATTTTTTGTCGGCATTTTGTAAAAGCTTGCGTGGCTGTGATGTTGAAGCTGCACTTTACTATTCACAGCGGCTCATAAAGGCAGGTTGCGACCCAATGATTATTGCAAGACGTCTTGTTGCTCATGCTAGCGAAGATGTAGGTATGGCAGATTCTAATGCATTACTTTTAGCCACAAGTGCAATGTATGCTGTGGAAAAGATGGGACAGCCCGAAGGACTTATTCCGCTCACTCATGCGATAATCTATGTTTGTGAAGCTGAAAAATCAAATTCAGTCGTTGTGGCACTTCATAAAGCAGAAGATGATGCAGTGAATTTCACTGATAATAAAGTGCCTAGTCATCTAAAAAATCATCCAAGTACAAATGCTGATGGACATGGAAAATATAAATATCCGCATGACTACGGTGGTTATGTCAAGCAGCAATATATGCCTGATTCGCTAAAGGATAGAATTTATTACTCGCCAAACAAAAATGGTCGAGAAAAAAATTTAATTAGAAAAAAATTTAGAACAGATATTCCAAATGGGAAATAATAGGAGAAAGATATGTTTGGTCATAGAAGTGACGGTAAAAAAGTAAAGGGTATGAATATTATTGATAGAGCTGAACCTTTTTTTATGCCGCAAAGAATAGATGCAGTTAATTATACAACGGTAAAAGTTCCATGTGCAAAGCTTGATGAGTTTATTGCACGTGAAAGACGCAACGGTGCAAGTTATAACTATATGCATATTGTTATTGCAACACTTGTGAGAGTGCTTTATATAAGAAAAAAATTGAATAGATTTATTATGCGTGGCTCCATCTATCAAAGAAATTATATAAGTATTTCCATGGATATCAAGAAAAAACTTGAAGATGAAGGCGAAAGTGTGACTCTAAAGATGAAATTCTCAGGGCGTGAAAGCATTCAAGAAGTAAAAGAAATCGTTGACAAAGAGATTGCTGAAAATATGCAAACAAATTCTGTTCACAAAACTACAAAAACGATTGGGAAATTCACGTGGCTGCCAGACTTTATTTTTCGCTGGTTTTTGGCAATAATTAGATGGCTTGACAAGCACGGAATGCTTACAAAAAGCTTGATTGACGCAAGCCCATTTCATACAAGTTGTTTTTTAACTAACTTAAAATCCATTAAGCTTGGGCATATCTATCATCATCTTTATAACTTTGGGACAACAACATTGTTTGTTTCTATGGGTAAAGAGAGAATGAAACCTTACATAGAGAATAATAAAGAGATAAAAATTGGCAAATTTATGAACCTTGGCATGAGCCTTGATGAACGCGTTGCTGACGGACTTTATATGGGCAAAAGTTTAAAACTATGCAATGACCTTTTATCAAATCCTGAAACACTTTTATCGAGCATGCCAGATGATGGAACAATTCCTAAGAAACTTGTCAAAAAATCTAGAAAATTAAAAAGAAAGGCAAAACGTGCAGAAAGAAAATCTAAAAAAATTAAGCCATTAAAAAATAAAGAAAAACATGATGCTAGAATGAGTAAAATAAAGCGAAAAAAAGAAACAAAAGATAATATTTCTATTGCATAAAGAAAAGATAGTAATACACAAAATATTTAATTTATTTGCATATATTGTGTGAATATGCTAAAATTAACTATAGGAGATAGTTATGAAATCTATAATTTATTTCATTTTAGCGGTTTTAACGATTGTATACATAGGTTTTTTGTGTTATGTCAATATTGTAGAGCCAACAGGTGCTGTTATTGAGTACATATCAGTCTATGGTGGACTTGTTATCGCCTTGCTTTATGCAGGTATAAACTTCTTTGGAAACCCTTTAAAAATAGTATTTTTCGTGCTTTTAATACTTGCCGTGATTGTGCTTATTTTAACTATTGCTATGCCAGGCGTGTTTAGAAATCTGTTTGGCGTTGTTGTTGAAAATCAACCGCTAGAAATGCTTAAGGCTTTTAAAGGATAATTATGGAAAAGTTGTTGATTGTTGATGGAAATAGTATTGCAAATAGAGCATTTTATGCTCTTCCTTTTTTATCTAATAGGCAAGGTCAACCATCGGGTGCAGTTTTTGGTTTTGCAAATATTTTAATAAAGGTTATCCATGAAGAAAAGCCTACGCATATTGTTATAGCTTTTGACCACGCAAGGGAGACCTTTAGAAATCAAATTTATTCAGAATACAAAATGCAAAGAAAGGAAACTCCTGAAGAACTTATATCTCAATTTACACTTATTAAAGAAATGCTGAAGGCTATGGAAATCAAAACAGTAGAGATTTCGGGTATTGAAGCTGATGATATTATAGGTACTATTGCAAAAAATAACAGTTGTAAAAAATTTATTCTTTCAGGAGACCGAGACCTTTTGCAGCTTATTGATGATAGCACTATGGTTTGGCTTACAAAAAAAGGCGTAAGCGAAGTTGAAAAGGTTGACCAAAAAAGACTCAAAGAGCTTTATAATATTGTGCCTGAGCAAGTTGTAGAATTAAAGGCTTTGATGGGTGATGCATCTGATAATATTCCAGGCGTTAAGGGTGTTGGCGAAAAAACAGCTCATACTTTGATTGATGAGTATGGCACTCTTGACAATGTTTATGCAAATATTGACAACATCAAGGGCAAATTAAAAGACAAACTTGCTTTAGACAAAGAGATGGCTTATATTTCTAAAGACCTTGCAACAATAAGGACAAATTGCGAGTTTGAGTTTAAGCTTGATGATTGCAAGTTAAAATTTCCGTTTACTTATTCAGTTTACAAATTTTTTACAAAAATGGACTTTCACTCTCTTGCAAATAATCAAACCTTATTTAACGATGTCGAAGTCGAAAAGATTGATGTAAAAAAAGTTGAAAGACAGGTTTTTGATAGCGAGACAATAAAAAATCTATCAAATTTTCATGAAAAATATTTTTGTTATGACCTTCAAAAAATGGAGTTTTTAATTGATGGCAAGATTTATTATCTTGAAAAGAATATCAGCATGTTTGACTCAATAGGTTTTGACGAAATTTCAAATCAAATTAAAAATATTTTGGAAGATAAGGACATTCTTAAGATAACCTATTCAGCGAAATCTGATATGCATTATCTAGAAGAATATAACATAAAACTGAATAATTACTTTGATTTATCTGTTGCAGAATACATTATAAATGCAGGAATAAAGTCGGGCGGAGAAATTGCTCTTGAAAATTATTACAATAGCTATTTAGAGCTAAGAGATAAATTGCAAAGCCAAAAACTTGATTTTATTTATAATGATATAGAAAAGCCCTTGATTGAAATACTTTTCAGCATGGAGCAAGATGGCTTCAGAATAAATGAAGATAGACTTGATGAACTTGATAGAGAGTTTAGCGAAAAACTTGATGAGCTTACAAAAAATATCTACCAAGAAGCGGGAGAAGAGTTTAATATAAAATCTCCAAGGCAGGTGGCTTATATTCTTTTTGAAAAACTTGGAATAAAGGCGTACAACAATAAACGCAACTCAACCAAGGCTGTCGTGCTTGATGAGCTTAGATATATACCACTTGTCAACAATATCTTGATGTATAGAAAGTTTGCAAAAATCAAAAACACATACATTGATGTTTACAAAAAACTTATAAAAGAGCATGGCGATATAATTCACACAACTTTTAATCAAACTTTAACAAGCACAGGGAGACTATCTAGCAGCGAGCCTAATTTGCAAAACATTCCAACTCGAGATGATTTTGGCAAAAATTTAAGAAAGATTTTTGTGTCTAAATTTGAAAATGGCAAGATAATCTCTGCTGATTACAACCAAATTGAACTTAGGCTTCTTGCCGATATGTCTAACGAAGAAGACTTGATTGAAGCGTACAAAAATGGCAAAGATATACACACTTTAACGGCTTCGCAGATATTTAGGGTGCCAACGCTTTACGTTACACCTGAGCAAAGACGAGAAGCAAAAGCTGTCAATTTTGGAATTATCTATGGTATAAGCGACTATGGTCTTTCACAAAATATCAAATCTTCAGTTGAAAGAGCAAAGAATTATATCAAATCTTACTTTAAAAGATATCCGCATGTTAAGGAATTTATGGACTACAATGTCTCTTATGCAAAAGAACATGGCTATGCGATAACAAAGTTTGGTCGAATTAGGAAAATTCCAGAGCTTAAATCCTCAAAATATCATACTAGAGCATTTGGCGAACGGGTTGCCATGAATATGCCACTTCAAGGCACGGCATCAGATATTATAAAACTTGCAATGATAAAAGTTTATGGTAGAATGCAAAATGAAAATTTAAAAAGCCAACTTATTTTACAAATCCATGATGAGCTTATTGTGGACGTATATCCTGGTGAAGAAGAAAGGGTTGAAAACATACTCAAAACTGAAATGGAAGATGTTGTCAAACTCAAAGTTCCGCTAATAGTTTCCATGGGAAAAGGCGACAGCTTATATGATTGCAAATAAATTGGAGACTCAAATGAAGACAAAACTTATCATATTTGATTTTGATGGAACGTTAAGTAAACCTAGTGCTCTTCCTAATAGCTGGGCAAGGATTTGGAATAGAATAGGGAGAGAAAAAGATGACGAGATTCTATACAATAAATATTGTAGTGGTGAGCTTGACTATAAAGAGTGGGCAAAAGAAGTCATAAAAGTCTACCAAGATGCAGGAGTAAATCAAGAATTATTAAAAGAAATATCAAAAGATACACAGCTTTTAGATAACACAAAAGAAGTTTTAAAATATCTTTATGAAAAAGATATAAAGATAATAATCTTATCAGGCGGTATTAAAAATATAATTGAAGAAGCCCTGCAACACTACAAAAAATATGTTTATAAAATAGAAGCACAAGAACTTTTATTTGATGACAAGGGAAAACTAAGCGGTATAACCACGCTTGAGCATGATATAGAAGATAAAAGTCAATTTGTTCAAATGATGATGAAAAAACTAAAATTGACAGCAAAAGATGTGCTATTTTTTGGGAATGGGAAAAATGATGAAGAAGTTTACAGAGCTGGAGTAAAAACCATTTGTATCAACCCATCAGATGCTCATTTTGAAAACAAGTTATATTGGAAGGAAACTATCAAGCAAACAAATGATTTAAGTTCAATTTTAACTTTTATAAAATAATAGAGAAAAAACTTATTTATTTTGTTTGACTAATTTTGCATAAAAGGGTATACTCATTATGGAGATGTGATGCAAAAGCATAGGAAAATGGGAGTGGATTACGGAGATAGGCGTATTGGTATTGCTTTAAGCGACCCTTTATGTATAATCTCTAGCCCTTACGAAGTCTATCAAAATCGTGGCGAAGAAGACGCAATAAAGCACCTTGACCAAATTATCAAAGAAAATAATGTTGATGAAATTGCGTTTGGATTGCCGCTAAATATGGATGGAACAGAAGGTGAAAGGGCAAAACTACATCGAGCTTTCGGTGAAAAACTTGCTTCCTATTCTGGTGTAAAAGTTCATTTTATAGATGAGCGCTTAACCTCGGCTGAAGCGGAAGATATCTTGATATCAAGCGGTGTACGAAGGGAAAAGCGAAAGGAACTCATTGATAAAAT
>CAWVLM010000057.1:0-16148 GCA_963930145.1 Clostridia bacterium | reverse complement strand
TTTTTTCAATATTTTTTACACTTTTTTTATCTTTTTTATTCCTTTCTATGATACGCCAAGCCGCGTTGTGGGTGGCTTAGCCACTTACTATCGTTAAGCGGGTCTATAACGTATAGTTTTTCAGATCCGTTTTAGGCACTTACTGTCGTTTAGTATGTCAATAACGTCGAGTTTATTAGGTCCGCAGGTTACCCGCCTATCATCGTCTAGTGAGTTGATAACGCCTAGTTTATCAGGTCCAGCTTTGCCAGTTTTTATCGTATAGTGTATCTATTAAGCCTAGTTTATCTAGTCCACTTTACCCGCTTATCATCGTAAAGTGTGTCAATAGGGCCTTGCTTTATTAGGTCGGTTTTTTAGTTCCTTCCCTTTTGTCTCTTCATTCTTCACTTTTCACTCCCGCGAGAGTTGAAGCTCTTTCTTTTGCATTTCAGTTTATAAATTTTCCCACCGCAGGCAAGCGAATGAAAAAACTCGCAAGAGTTTTTTGATGGGCAAAACTTGTTTTGCCCATTGTGATTTTTCATCGAAAAATCACACATTCGCTTGCCTGCGGTGGGGAAAATTATTACCTTAAGCATATTGATAAAATTTATAACAGATAGTCAAGATTTTTATTCTTTTTACCTAACAAGCTAGTCCAATCCATCAAAATTTCATCTATATTTAAAACTTTGTTATTACCTGACATGCGTATATTATAGTTAATTATGTTTAACATTTTTAAAAATTGTCTTTTTGTATAATAGTTGACCACAAATCTTCTTTTTCTGCCGCTATCAAGTGTTAATTCTAAAAACTTAAACGTTGCAGAAGGGTAACCAGTAAATATCTTTTGCCTTTTTGAATTCAAAGACGTAAATACAATTTTTGCACTTATTATATCTTTATAATCTGCCGAGCACTTATACTGAAATTTTATAAATTTCGGGTAAAAGTCACCATGAGTATAGACATCTTTTTCACGCAAAGACAAATTAAAGCCAAATGAAAAATTTATTGTAACAAAAAATAAATATATATCAGCTATTGCTAACACAATACACCCG
This sequence comes from Clostridia bacterium, assembly GCA_963930145.1. Classification (GTDB taxonomy): domain Bacteria; phylum Bacillota; class Clostridia; order Christensenellales; family UBA1242; genus Caccovivens. The sequence continues at coordinate 15,099 of CAWVLM010000057.1, read as the reverse complement.
CTATAATCAAAAGTAGTGCCAAAATCTATAATTTTGCAGCATGTCAAAACAATCATTGACAAAACCCCAAAACTTAGTCCCCACAAAAAGATGTTTAACAAAATAAAACCTATTGAACATGGCACAAAAGTTTTTTGAATACTTTTTTCTCGCTTTTAGTCATATTCTTTTATTTTCATCTCATTTGTGATTTTGTTGCTATTACTGACGTTCTTGATATTCATTTCTACGAGATTTCCCTTCTTTATACGTAAATTCCACTTGATTTGCCGCATAATATTTTTCGTATTCTCTATCAGTAGTAAGTCTAAAATGGTGGAATTCATCTGATAAATTATCTTGCAAATTTTTATTTTTCTCCTTCATAATAGCGTCCATTGCAGCTTTAAAATCTTCTCTTATTGAATACTTAAAAACGCCATACGCTTTTTTCATATTATTTTCATAAGGTTGACGCTTCTCATATATTTCTCTAACAAGCGAATTTTTCATAGCATTATCCATGTTTTCCGCAAATCTCACTCTAATACTTGCAAGTAAAAAGTAACTTTTCATTTTGCATCTGGCGATATAACCCAAGATTTCAGGGTCAAACTCGTCAAAAATTCGACAATACTCTGCAAACTCTGGGATGCCTGATTTTTTCTCTCTCATTTCGTCTTGAAAGACCTTAGCTGAAATAAAAACTTCTTCGTAAGGAGACATAAGTTCAAGCCTATTTATCGCTTTAACAGTTCTCATAGCATTCTCCATCTTGGCTTCCAATATATCATGGTCTTCGTCTACTCTATCAAGCATTGGGTCTATATTAAAGAAAATGCTAGACAATACTTGCATCTTGACTTCTTCGAGATTTGCACCGCTCTTTGCCACGTCTTCAACAAATTTTATCAAAGTTGTTGAATCTAACTTTTCTTCGCTATTTTTATGAAAGGCCATATAGGTTGTCGTGATATAGGTATAGTCGCTTATAAGTTCATATAAACGATAAGAGTTATACATAAAATCCTGTTTTTTATACTCTCCGCTTTTAATTTTCGCTATTGTTTTAGCACAGCTTTCATGCATATTTTTATGTACAATAAATTTTTCATCAGCAAAATAGCCTTTTTTTATTTCATCCCATTTCCCATGAAACGTGTCGCTCTTAAAGTCTCTTCTTCTTATTTCTAAATCTTGCATATTTTGCTGAAGAATTTTCTCTTCGTTTGCAGCTGGATAATATAATATTCCACGCATAAAATTCTCTCCTTCTAAATTATGTTAATTATGTTAATTATGTTAATTATGTTAATTATGTTTTGTTAAACGCACTTAGAGTATATCATACGACTAAAATATTTTCAATAGCAAATTAGATTTTGACTTTACTCTTGATTATTTTTAAGCAATAATCAACGGTTGCATCTAGATTCATATTGCTTGTATCAATGATGATTGAATCTTTTGCAGGCTTTAGTGGTGCAACACTGCGGTGTTCGTCCTTATAATCTCGCTCTCTTAAATCCTTTAAAATTTCGTCATAAGTTGGACTATTAGGCTTATCTTTAATCTGCTCGTATCTTCTTGTTGCTCTCACCTTTTCTGAGGCTGTTATAAAAAACTTAACATCAGCCTTCGGAAGCACAATGGTTGCAATATCTCGCCCTTCCATAATACAATTATTTTCTTTTGCAAAATTACGTTGAAGTGAAACAACTTTTTCTCTTAATATCTTATATGGTGAAATTTGGGCAGCAAGCATTGATATCTCTTCTAAGCGTAGATATGGTGTGTAGTCTATATTGCATACTACTACATGTTGTAGTTTATCTTCAAAAAATATTTTAACATCTAAGTCTTTTAGAAAGTCTTTTATGCTCTCTTCGTTTACAGAGCTATAGCGGCTATCTTTAAAGGCACATGCAATCCCCCTGTATATTGCACCAGTATCAAAGACCTTAAAACCAAGTCTGTCGGCAAGTCCCCTTGCAAGTGTGCTTTTCCCACTTCCAACATGCCCATCGATTGCTATATTTATCATTTTAACACCCTTTTTTAGTATACACTATTTTCATGTTTTTTGTAAAACAAATTGGCAAATAAAAGCACATTTCTTACAAAAGTTTTTAGTATAAGCTTTAACCGTAACAAAAATATAGCTTAAAATTAAACCAATTGAAAAAGGCAATCTATATACATTTTTGAATTTAACTATTAGGCACCAAGTGACTACAAAGCATAATGTTTAAAGCAAAGCGGCAACTTTTAAAAGATTTGATAAGAACTTATCTAAAAAGCTTTGACAAGCATGAAACATTTGATATAATTATTGCATGGTAAATATTACAAAAAATCAACTTAAAAATATAACGCATAAAGACACTTTTAAAGGCTTTGAGCCGCTTGTTTTTGATGATAGTCAAATTTTGATATTAGGTTCTTTTCCTTCAATAAAGTCAAGAGAAAATAATTTCTATTACGGCAATCCACAAAATAGATTTTGGAAGATGCTGGCATATATTTTTGAAGAAGAAGTGCCGCAAAGCACTGACGCAAAAATAAAACTTTGCAAGAAACACAAAATTGCACTTTGGGATGTTGTGATAAGAGCCAACCTGCAAGGTTCTAGCGATATAAGCTTAAAAAAATCAGATTATATTGTCGCTGACATTAGTAAGCTTCTGCAATCCCACCCTGCTATTAAGATTATACTATGTAACGGCAAGCTTGCGTTCAACCTTTTTATGAAAAATTTTAATGTGGGTATTCCTGTATATTATATGCCATCAACAAGCCCAGCAAATGTTAGGTTTGATATAGATAAATGGAAAGAAAAGATTTTAATAAAATAAATTTTTGCATAAAAAGCAGAAGATGAAGCATCTCTTTTCATCGTATTTAAAGCCCATCTCAACTTTAAAATATTAAATAAATATTGATTGCATCAGCCTTATTACTATTTTATAAGCACTTTTATTTGTTTAAGTTTCAATCGCGTAAAGTAGCTTCTCTATTAAACCAACAAAAAAAGAGAATGATTTTCATCCTCTCAGGCTGTAGAAAAACTAAACTATTGCATATTCAACTCACTAAATATTAAAATTTTAATTTTAAAATCAGCATATATTAGTATAGCAAGTTTTAAATTTGAATTTGTCATCACTCTAAAACAAATATAATGATTCGCTTTTTTAGGTTTGAAAATTTAGTTTCATTTTTCCCTTTTGAATACGTAATAATATGGTTGCATCCCACCGAATGAATAATCTCCTGATTTATGCTCCATAAACAAATAATCGCTGCTATCAATATTTTTGATTGTGTAATGTGCGGCTACCTTATCGACAATATTCATAATACAGCCTTTTGTCCATTTGTAGACATTAGTAGATGAATTTCCGTTAGAGAATGTTGCAATAACATTGCCGTCATCCAAGATAACAAGATTTTTATACCATAAGTTTAATTTCTTTGTATAGTCAAAATCCTTGTCAAAATCATCTATAGTTTTAACAAAGCCACAAGCCTTCCATATTCCTTTTAGCTTTTCATCGTCTATAAATTCTTTGTTTATGTCATCCTTTATCATAACTTCATCTATTGTATATTTTTTATGATCTACATTTTCATAAACCGCATAAAATTCAATATCTTCAGAAACATCATAGTCAAACGTAATTACAAGTTTTCCTTCTTGATAAAAATATTTCATTGGAATGTCTTTGATAAATATATAGCCTTTTGTCCAAAAAGTTATAACCCAAAAACTTTCACCATTTGGAAGGAAAGTTAAGTTATTGAGACCAAATCCATCTTCTTTATGATAGTTACCACTTTTTAATTCTTCTTCAGTGTTTGCAAGCCCTATAAGTTTCCATTTGCCCACCAAATTTTCGTCATTGATAAAATTTTTCATAATATACTCTCCTTTATTGTTTTTATAAAGGTTTGATATGTTTGATATATTGTTTTTTAGTTTGACAACTTCACGCTTCAACTCCTTGAGTTTTATATTAAGTGATTGATTATTAAAGTTTTTGATTTCTGCTAGCTTGAAACCAAGTTCTTTTAAATAAACAATCTTCAATAATTCCTCAATATTTTTCTCGTCAAAACGCCTATAACCTGTCATCTCGTCTACTACTGCTGGCTTCAACAAACCTAGCTCTTGATAGTATCTTATTGTCTTTACAGGCACTTTTGTTATCTTAGAAAATTCAGTTATCTTAAACATATCTTCTCCTTTACTGACCCCATCATATCATTACAGCCTACTGGAGAGTCAATAGTTTTTTAAAAAAAATTTAAAAATTATTCATAAAAAAATACCTAAATGAGATTTTAGGTCATTTAAGTATCTTTTCGTCTACTTTTTCTTGCGTGGTGCAAAGATTAGGCAAAGTAGTGATGAGCCAAAAGCTACGAGTAACCCCCAGCCAACAGTTACATAGGTTCCTGTTTCTCTAAGTCCGTCCCATATCTCTTTGCCGCCTTCACCAAATATTGCAAACATATCATTGATACAATACATTCCAACCATAATTACAGTTACAAGCATACACAAGAAAAACATTAGAGCAGCAACTTTTGCACCAATAAATGATTTATTGTTTGAAGCACGTGCAATAAGATTTACAAGTGTTAGCAGCAACATTATACCTGCAAAAACTAGTGAAAGTATTATAAACACGCTTGCTGCCGTTTGATACGTTCCGCCTTCAAAATTGATAAAGTCAAACACGCTTGCTTTTGAACTTTCAACATTAAATGAACCATCAAGTGCTTCACCATAGATGCCAATGACTGGCTGAGAACACATAACAATCGCAAGAACTCCAAAAACTAAAGCTATAATGCCACCTATCATATTCCCTCCTTATTATAATTTTACTACTTAAAATAATGGTTGTCAATAATTTTGAAAGCAAAAAAAATGAAAAGCGTGCTTTCTTGGCTCGCTTTCTTTGGCATTACTAGATACATTGCTAGATTTTATGTCGGTTTGCACACATAGCAGTTTATTCTCTAAGGTATAATTTTGATTTTTGTAGCACTATCTTTTATAGCAGATATCTTATTTTTATGCGTTTTTATATACTTAGTCCACTTGATATAGCCATAGGTGGTGTTTGTCAAACCCGCCTTGAGAACCAAGATTGCCCACTGTCCTTTATCGCCTTCACCAAAAAAAATGGCGAAACATTAAAATTCCACCATTTATTTTTTATATTTTTAATTTATAGTATTTTTTTAATCGTTTTGCTTTAGCTTTACGCTTTAGGCTCTTTTGTGATTTTATTATCGCGATTTTCTTATCAAAAGCCGCATTGACTTTATCGGTGAAAGTTTTTTCTAAAGCTTGCAATTTAAGCTTTTTTGATTTACGTTTTTTGCTTTGTCTTTTAAAAATCTCAGTGAAATCAGCGTTTTCAAGGTCTATAGAGTTTGACTCTCTTCTCTCTTTTTCTACACGCTTCGGTATTCCGCTGAAATCAACCGGCAATTTAACCACATCCTTACGCTCTCTTATCTCAATTTGGTCATAAGGAACAGAAATATTGTTACGCTTAAGCTCGTTATACACAAGTTCAAGAACGTCATGGTATACATCCCAATAATCTTCTTCGTCACACCAACACTTTGCTATAAACTCTATACTGCTTGAATTAAGTGCGTTAAGTCTGCAAAAAGGTTCAGGATTTAATAGTACTTTGCCGTTGCTTCTCATGCACTCAATAATAAGCTTTTTGACTTCTTCAACGTCACTTTCATAGGCTACATTAAACTTTATATCAACCCTTCGTGTCTTGCTTGCAGCATAGTCAACGACTGGGCTGTTTACAATGGTCGAATTGGGAATTGTGATACGCTTATTGTCTGATGTCATGATTGTGGTGAAAAGAAAGTTGATTTGAACAACATTGCCTTCTTTGCCATCAACTTCGATATAATCACCCTTTTTAAACATCTTATTTGACACTATAACTATGCCGTTTGCAGCGTTTGCTATGATGTTTTCGAGTGCCATACCAATAGCAAGAACAAGGGCACTTAAAGCTGTCAAAAGACCTGTGATATCTATTCCTATAATGCTTAAAAGTATGAGAACTAAGCATAGATACAAACATATCTTTAAAATTGCACAAATAAAGCCTATTGTAATCTTTTCCATACGAGTTTTATTGAGCAGTTTTCTTGTTAAGTTCATCAAAAGTTTTACTACAATAATACCGATAAGCAAAACCGCGAAGAATATTACAATATTCCAAGCGTTTGTCTTAAAAAAGTTTACAATATCATCCCAAATTGCGTTCCAATCCATAATTTCCTCTTTCGCTAGTGCTATGAATAGTACTCTATAATAATGATAGAACGATTTAGCAAAAAAGTCAATTATTTATTTAAAGATTTTATCTTCTCCCATGTAAATTCATCCCGACCAAAATGCCCATAGCAAGCTGTCTTTTTGTATATAGGGCTTAGAAGATTAAGCTCTTTTATTATACTTTCAAGCGAAAAATCAAAATGCTTTTCGACAAATTGATATATTTCTTCCATTGGAACTTTGTTGGTCTGAAAACAGTCTATATATAAACTTATCGGGCTTGGTTTGCCAATAGAATAGCTCACCTGCAACTCGCACCTATTTGCAAGACCTGCCGCAACTATATTTTTTGCGACATATCTAGCATAATACGCCCCTGACCTATCAACTTTTGTTGCATTTTTAGAGCTAAAGCATCCCCCGCCAACTCTACCAATACCGCCGTAACTGTCTACCACTATCTTTCTGCCCACGCAGCCACTATCTGAGAATGAACCCCATATTGTAAATTTACCGCTTGGATTGATGGTAATTTCAGTGCTATCACAAACCTTATCAGCGTAATCTTTTAAAACTTTTTTGACTACATTTTCTTTGATATCTTGATAAATTTGAGTATTATCTAAGTCTTCACTATGCGAAACTGAAATAATTATGGTGGTTATCTCGCTTGGCTTTTCATCAATGTATCTAACCGACACTTGACTTTTTGCATCAGCAAAATAATTGCCATTTGTTTTGCGGTAACTTTCATAGGCTTTCATAAGTTTATGTGCTATAACTATTGGAAGCGGCATATATTCTTCTGTCTCGTCCGTTGCATAGCCATACATCATACCTTGGTCATTGGCACAAAGCTCTTCTTTGTTGACAGCCTGATTGATGTCTGGGCTTTGCTCGCTTATTTCTTTTACAATTTTAAACTCGTTGTTATAGCCTATTTTCTTTAATATATCTCTGGCTATCTTTTCATAGTCAATTTTTGCCTTAGTTGTTGCTTCGCCATATATAAAAAGTTTGTCATTTTTGATTGCACACTCTACTGCCATTTGACTAAACTTATCTTGCTCTAACGCTTCATCCAAAAAAGCATCCGCAATATAGTCGCAGGTCTTATCTGGATGCCCTATATTTACACTTTCGCTTGTTATTATCTTTTCCATATATTCTCCTTAACTTTGCTATATTCTAGCATTTTTGTCTTGCCCTTTGAATATGTCCAGCACATCGCAGACACACTCCCAAGAGCTAAATCACTGCCAATCCCCATAAAAGTTGAGCAGTCTTCTTTGCGAATTTCTATTTCGCTCCCGTTTATCCATTTACAGCCATTTGCTTTTGCAAATTTCAAAAAGTCTTCCTTATCACATTCTTCAACCTTGAAAAGAATGTTTTTCTCTTGTTCTAAAATTTCTTTTAATGTTTTCATTTTTCTCTCCTTATATTCTATATTCCATAAAGAGAGCAAAAGAAAAGTCCATCGTTCTGATGGACTCTATCAATTTATTCTGTTTTGATATTTAGCCATCAGTCAGCCTTTAGCACCTTGAGTTAAACTTAGGTTGCTGTGTGGTCAACGGGGCTGTCCCTCGCACACTCTTTATGGTTACTATCATTATATTGAATTTGAATTACTTTTGCAAGCGTTTTTAGTGATTTTTTTATTTTTATGTAGGAAAAGTGCGACAAAATTGTTTGCGTAAGCAAACACGCCCATTTTGCACATGCAAAGTGGGCGTACACGGTCTCTTCACGAAGAGACCGTGATTTTGTCGCACAGTCAAACCGCATTAAACTTTGACGATTTCTTCATCTTCTTGTTCTTGATTTTGACGAGCCCCACCATGAGCTGCAGCTATTTTCTCGTTACACCTAGCAAAATATTTCATGTAAGATTTCTTGCAATATTTTTTGTGCACTTCATCTTCATAGTCGTTAGGATTGTTAAAATTATACGCACCGTTAACCTTCCACTTTTCAAACAAGCCAATCTTTATAGCACTCTTTGGACAGAAGAAGGAACATCTCATGCACATAATACAATTTTTCCCGAAATGAAACTCCCCATTTTCAACTGTGATATTATGAGTCGGGCAAGTGTTGACGCATCTATTGCAATGAATACAATTATCGTTAACCTTATAGCGTTTGCCGTTAAACCTTCCACCCCAAAACTCTATACGAAAGAGCCACGCAATAAAACTTCCCATAAAAACATTATCAAGCTCTGCAGGGACATTTTGCAAAATTTCTTTGCAGTCTATTGGGATGACTTCTTGAGCCGTTGTCCACATTTTATACGCCATATTGTCAGTGTGACGAAAAATTATATTATAAGGCATAACATAATGATACTCATTTGTAACAATATAACCTTTTTTAGTTAAAATCTTCTTAAGTTTTATAGAAGAAATATTGTTAAGCTTTAAAGGTTCGCCTGATGTTTTTATGATAAAGACCTTTTTACCTTTTGTTTCCTTTAAGCTTTCGGCAAACTTTAAAATTATAGAAGGAGCATTGAAAGCGTGGACAGGATAGCCTATTCCTATATAATCATAAGCGTTTTCGTCAAAGGTAAAATTATTATCTTCAATTTTATAGACATCAACTTCGCAGCCATTGCGTACAAAAGAATCAACGTACTTGTTGACAACTTTTCTTGTGTTTCCTGTGCCTGAAAAATAACAAATTAAAATTTTCATTGTTTTATCCTTAATTCTTGTCAATTTTTGCAATGAAATTCTCGTCAAAATAGTATCTATTATTCTCATCTACCCTGTGAGAATCAAGCCAAATTTGAGCGAAGACTTTATCTTTTTTTGAAAGTCTATCGAAATCCCATACATTTTCACGATAAATTGGATTATACCAGTGCCCAGCCTTGACGACAGTAAAAGCAGACGCTGTAAACTTCTCACCGTCTTGTGTAAGCCACTCTAGCTTTTCATACAAATTGCCATTGAAACTTTCTGATAAAAATTTGCCGCCATGAGCTTCTGCCACTTTTTGCAAGTCGCTTATAGTTATATTATCATAATTATCAATATCGTAATAATAATCAATAAGTTTTGCGTTCTTCTTTTGTCTTAAAGCTTGATAGTCTATAAAATCTCCATTTTCATCTTTATTTTCAACAAGCAGATTAAACTTTGACCAAGCTTTACCTAAGTCTTCATAGGCTTTTTTGCTTCCAAAATAAGCTATCAGTTTGGCCTCGTCATTATGCTTTACCCAGTAAGCTGGAGAATTTTTGCTCTTAAAAAGACGTTTGATTGCAAAGGTTGAAATAAGCCCTTTTGGAACTATTTTGCCAGCCGCATAAATTTTGTGCGAGTTTGCTATCTCTTGCCAGTACATGTCTGTGGTCTGCTTTTGATAGTCAAATAGGTCATTCAAAAGATTGCCGTCATAGAACCACATGCCATGAAAATTTCGCGATGCATTGTAGTATGGCTTAAAAAAGTCTTTGCAAGAGCCGCCTATCATTTTAAAGCCGTCATTGAGTGTGTCATAGCCAGTGATGCAGTTGACCTGTCCGCCGCCTATGTTAAAACATCTCTTCCAAAAAACTTTTGATAGGTCTTGTTCTCTATCTTTCTTTAAAATATTCGCGATAAGCACTCCGCTGTCATGTGCCGTTGCCCATTCAAGTGGTGCATTGAAGCATGTGTGGAACATAAGACCATCACTCATATTATCAGAAAGCATATTTTTATGAAGCATGGCTGTCTGTCTTAAAACAACCCATGTTTTTATATTAGACTCAAGAACTCTAAACTCTCCCCTAAGTTTTGTTGCCGAATATATATCATAAGGACTTACAAGAAGCGGATCGCCTATCTGTCCCCACGGATGTTTGTAATTGCGATTGCCATAGAGTGCCACCGTTGAAATATGTATATATTTAGGTTGAGAGTCAAGCTCTTCTATAGAAGTTACAAGCATATCTACGCCCACTTCATTACACTCTATCGCCTTTTCAGGAAATTGGTCTGAGTGCGGCGGAATCACAGCTGCCAAATTAACACAATAGTCACACCCTGCCACTAGTTTTTGACACTTATCTTTTTCAGCGAGATTGCCATATATTATTTCAAATTTGTTTGCATAATTTTTATATGTTTTTAAAAGCTTTCTTATTCTTTTATCTTCTGGCAAAACCAAAAACTTAAATTTATCTATAAAATCAAGTTTGACAAGCTCTGCAAGTGTGGCTTGTCCCATATTGCCTGTTATGCCTGTTACTGCAATCTGCATTTTCTTCCCCTTGTATTTTGATATTAGTTTTAGTTTATCATAGACAAAAATAAAAACAAAATAAAATTTTAAAAATTCAATGTTAGATTTTGATTAATTTATCTTACATTAAACTTCATTTCTTAATGTTTGTATAAGTTTTGCACTTGGTCAAATAAGTTATCAATCAAAAGTTTGCGTGCCTGTTCCTTGTTTTTAAAAGCCTCTAAGACAAGCGATTTATCATAATTATTAACTAAATATTTTGTTATCAAATAATAATCATCATAAAAGTACTCATCCTCATTAAGCAGTTGTTCTTTTGTTGCATTGAGTGACAGCAATTTATCATCATATTGTCCACTTAGGTATGTAGCAATACCCTCTTGTAAATATTTTTCGGTATCTTGGCAGTTATGCGCCTTATTAAAACATTCATTAACATAGTGTACATATTCGTGGAGAATGGTTTTCTTATAGTAGTCCAGCGCCTCACAACATTTATCACCATCAAAAGAGTGAGAAGTGTTTTTAAAATCGTTTAGTGAAAGATAGGTTATAACACCATCTTGGCAAGTTCCTATCATCCACCTCGGCACACAATAATCGGCATCAAGCCTTCTAGTTTCTCTTATGAAATTGTCATATTCCTTTTTGGTTGGGATAATATTGATTACTACTTTTTCTTTTGGTGTCATCTCAAAGAAATCATAAATTCTTTGAGCATTTTTGTCTAAAAAATTAGACAAGGTTTCTATCAAGTCCTCATCCTCTTTTTGAAAATTGAATATTGCAGTATTACTTTCTTTTTGCATTTACGCCTCTTCTAAAATTGTGTCTCAATAGGTCGTGAACTTGCTTTTCTACTTCAGATGTATTTAAATTTACGGGCGCCCTTTCAACAGGTCGCGTCTTAGTTTCTCGCTCCTCTCCAGCTCGCATCTTCTCACTAATTTTTTGGAGCTAACGGCGGGGATCGAACCCGCGACCTGTCGATTACGAATCAACTGCTCTACCGACTGAGCCACGTTAGCATACGGTGCATTTTGCACCATATATAGTAATATGTCTTACAGATTAGACAGTATATATTGTATTTATAAGGCAGATACCAATTTAAAGGAAACTCGCTCTTCCTCTTCGTCCTTTGAGAGAACTTCAACTTCCACCTGCTGGTCGAGTTTGACAATCTCGTAGATATGTTTATTGTTTGCGTCTGTTGCATTCTTGATATGAAGAAGACCTGTTGCACCATTTTCAAGTTTTACAATGGCTCCAAACTGCAATATTTTTATTACAACGCCTTTATAGATTGCACCAACATGAAGCTCTTTTATCGCAAGAAGGCGTGGGCTTTCTTGGAGTGCTTTAAGGCTTAAGGCAACCTTTTTATTTTCTCTATCAACTTCAATAACTTTGAAATTATACTCCTGCCCTTCCTTTATAATTTCGTCAGGTTTGCCAATCCTTGAGTATGACATATTTGAAATATGAATAAAACAATCAACGCCGCCGACATCTATAAACGCTCCATATTGAAGTATCTTTTTAACTTTGCCGCGGACAACTTTATTTATAAAAATTGAATTCCAAAATAGTGTTTCATTAGTCTCTTTAATTTTATCTTCAAGTAGTTTTATGCTTGCAATTATTGACTTTTTGTCTTTATCAATTTCTGTTGCAACCGCTTCAAATTGTTTGCCAACTACCCTTTTTACATCTTTTGTTGTGTGAGAAATTTCTGTAATCGGAACGAATACTGAGTATTCACCAAGTTTTGAATAAAGTCCCGCTCTATCTGCGTTTGTCACAACAAAGGTGAACTTGCTGCCAAGCTTCAATCGGCTTGCATTTTGTGTTGCAAGCGCTATGCCATCTGCCATAGATTTTGATACAACTAGCATGCCGTCATCTGTTTTGTTGTTTGTTATAAGTACCTTAAATCTATCACCTATCTTCAAGTTGTCATAGTCGTCAACTTCTTCTTTAGGCAAGAAGGCGTCATTCTTGCCACCTATATTAAAGATGCAACCATCGTCATGCTTTATCACTACAACACCGTCAAAGATTTGTCCGCGTTTGTAGTTTGTGAAAGTTCTATCTATCGCAGACATATCAAATTTTTCATCAGCAGGTTTTGCGTGTCTATTGTTTTCTTCCATGTTTAAACCCCTATACATAAAAGTTTATCATTTTATTTCTTCTTTGTCAAAGATTTCAATGCAAATTCTCTTATTTCATTCATTTTGGCTGTAACTATCTCGCCTGCTTTATTCATCTCTTCTTCGGTGAGCTTTTTACCATAGAACTCTTCAAGGGTAAATGGAGTGCCGATATAGATTCTATTGCGTCTGAAAATCTTAAACTTTTTTATGATAAAAATAGGAACGATTGGAACTTTCGCCTTGATAGCAAACATAGCTACGCCGTGTTTAACTTCGCCAAGTTCCATGTTTTCATTATGCACACGGGTGCCTTCTGGGAAGATGACAAGTTTTTTATTGTTTTTAAGAACTTTAAGACAATTTTTTATGGCGGTGATATCGTTTGCCTGTCTATCAATTTGTATGGCACCAAACTTTTTTAGAAAAAAGCCCATAAATTTATTTTTGAAAAGCTCTTTCTTGGCAAGATAATACTTTTTCTCCCAAGTTTTTAGTGCAAGCATAACGGCGTCCATATTTGAGGTATGGTTGCAAGACAATATGCAGGCTCCCTTTGGTATATTTTCTTTCCCTATAATTTTAGTAGGAAAACACATTCTTATTGGCAGTGCCGCCACTATTTGAACAAAATGAAACATAAATTTCCCCTTTTTATTATGATACAACTTAATTTAGTTTTAAGCAAAGTTTTTAAGATTTTATCTATATTTTTGTTTGACATTGTAATTAAATACAAACTTATCTAAAAACTTATCAAACTTTTCCAATTTAATTTTGCTCTGCTCTTAGAATAATTGAATTTGCGGCAGCGTTTGCGGTTGAAAAAGCAGTTTGAAGGTTATAGCCGCCAGTTAAGCAGTCTATGTCAAGCACTTCGCCTATAAAGAAAAGATTTGGTACTTTTTTGCTCTCCATAGTCTTAGGATTTAATTCCTTTAAATCTATTCCCCCTGCAGTGACAATGCCAGCTTCTATTGGATATAGTCCGCCAAAGGAAAGGTCAAAATTTTTGAGATTATAGGCTATCACTGCTCTCTCGGCAGTTGTGATTGAGTTGACTTTTTTATGTCTATCAATGCCGCAGCGATTTAAAAATATTTCGGTAAGTCTATGCGGCAAAAGCCCTTTTATTATATATGAAATATCCTTATTTTTATTGCTTTCAAAGTCGCGAAGGAGACGCTCTTCTAATTTTTCCTTTGTGAGAGCCGGCTTAAAATCAAGAGAAAGAGACACATCTTTATTGCTGCCAATATAGCTTGATAGCGACAAGGCTATCGGACCTGTGATTGCGTCGTGCGTGAACATCATCTCGCCAAACAGGCTTTTTGTTTTGCCATTGATATTTGCGATTAGTAACACATTTTTAAGTGATAGACCTTCAAGGTCACTGCAAAAACTATCTTTTATCTTGATAGGAACAAGTGCCGCTGACGGCGAAACCACATCTATATCAAATGTTTTTGCAAATTTATAGCCATCACCGCTGCTGCCTGTTGCACTATAACTTTTTCCACCTGTTGCAACTATAACCGCGTCAAATTCGTACTTTGACTTTTCTGTTTTTACAATAAAGTTTGACTTTTTTTCTATTGATATAACCTTTTCGTTTAAGTGAAATTCTGCGAAGCTATTATCTATATTTTTGACTAGGGCTTTTGTTATATCGCTTGCCTTATCTGAACACGGGAAAACTCTGCCGCCGCGTTCGGTTTTGAGCGGACAACCTAAACTTTCAAAAAATTCAATAGTATCATGGCTGTCAAATTGGTTTATTGCTGAATACATGAACTTTTGTCCATGCACAACATTTTTTAAGTAGCTGTCTTTATCGCAGTTGTTTGTTACATTGCATCTGCCCTTACCTGTGATATATATTTTCTTGCCAAGTTTTTCGTTGCCATCAAAGATAAAGGTCTCTATTCCTGCCTTTGTGAGAAGACCCGCCGCAAAAAGTCCGCTTGCGCCGCCACCAATAATTGCAACTTTCACCATGACCTCGCAAGGCTGTTGAGTTCGGCTTCTGTTAGGTCTTTATATTCGCCGCGACTTAAGCCGCCTAATTTAACTTCGCCTATGCGGACACGTTTTAGAAGTTTCATGTCTCGCCCTATTGCTTCAAACATGCGTCTTATTTGTCTGTTTTGACCTTCATCTATAACTACTGAAAGTTTGGTGTTTTTGCCGTCAAAAGAAAGTCGTTCAACTCTGGCACTTGGCATTCTTTCGCCGTCCACTACCACACCTTTACGCATAACGGCAAGTTCGCTCTCCTTTACTTCGCCTTCCACTGTGACGCGGTACTCTTTCTCCATATGATATCTAGGATGTGCCACTTTATTGGCAAAATCACCGTCATTTGTGAGTATGATAAGCCCTTCTGTGTCATAG
>CAWVLM010000056.1:0-16168 GCA_963930145.1 Clostridia bacterium | reverse complement strand
TATAATAATTTTATAAGACAAGTTAATTTATCTTAACTCTTAGTTTGATATAACCAACACCAACTTGGACTTGTAGTCGGTTCGGATGCTTTATCACTTGTTGCACCAGCAAACTTAGTTTGCATCACTATCCGACAGAGCAAACTAAAAAGTAAAGGTTATTTCCGCTCTCGTAAACTTAGTTTGCATCATTGTCCGACAAGGTGAGTTAGAAAATATAAACTTTATTTCCGCTCTCGGAACAAGAAAAAATAGGCGTTATAGACAGACAAAATGATAGTAAGCGGCTAAGCCGCCCGCTCTCTTGGAACAAATACAATGTACATTATGGCTGCACAAAACAATAAAAAGCGGATAATCCGCTCTTTTTTATTTGTTAAAAACTGTTTGAAAAAATTTGCGTTTATTGTATATTATTTGAAAAGGAGATTTTATGAGGGAACTTGATTTAGAAACATGGAAGAGAAAAGATATTTTTAATTTATACTATCAATTTGATATACCGCAAATTTCTCTTTGCACGCCAATAGAAGTGACAAATGTCTATAAATTTGCAAAGGAAAAAGGTTTATCTTTCTATTTTTGCTTGTGTCACGTTTTTTATACCGCACTTTTAAAAATTGAAGAATATATGATACGCTCAATCAATGGCAAAATTGTTGTTGAAGATGGTGAATATGTTGATATTTGCGCAATGAAGCCAGATGCGGAAATCTTCCAAATAGTAACAGGCAGATATTATTCAGACATCGAAAAATTTTGCAAAGAAACTAAAAAGAAACTGCAAAATCAAACTACATTCACTGAGCCCTTGCCTTCTGGCGCAAGAAGAAGCCAAGTTATTGCATATATGTCTTGTGCTCCTTGGTTTGAGTTTACTCATATAACGCATCCGCAAGATGTTCAACGGAATTCTTTTGTGCCGCATGTAAGCTTTGACAAAATGAAGACAAATGAGAAAGGGCAGCGTTTTGTCAATGTTTCTCTTCAAGTTAACCATGCAGCAATAGATGGTAGCCTTATTGCAAAATTGCTTGACGAAGTAAAATCAATAATAAATAATTTATAAAACGACTATTATAATTTGATTAAAGGCTTATGCAAAAATTGACTATGAGTGATTTTCTGTCAGTATACTCTTTAATTTGGCTTTTAATTTTTGCCTAAAGTTTATTAAGTCGGTAGGTGAATTTATAATTTCTCCATAAGTCAAGTGGCAGATATTCTTTTTACCATCAAATACCCATTCGCATAGTTCAAAAGAAGTGCCATAGGATAGCTCGCAAGCAAAATATCGCTTAGGCGTGGAGACGATTTCAATCATACATAAAAATCCACCTAGTTTGCAATTTAGTATATAATTTGGCGAAAAGGAGTATAAATTGCAATTTGTATTGTTTATCCTAAATTTTTCTTTACTGATAACTTGATTAAATGGTTGATTGAACATTTCTGTAAAGTCATGTTCAAGTTGAGGTCTCATTTTATAGTCAATTCCCTTTAAGCCATCCAGCATAAGCTCCTTTATTTCATTATCATCTTGTTTTTGTGGCGTAGTTTCAGATAATTCTGACCAATTTTCAAATACACTTTTAATAAGTGTTGAAACTTCATCTTTGTGAAGTGACCCAGTTTCAAATTTCTTATCTCTTAGCTTAAAGAAATATTCTTTTGTTTTTTCTTTTAACCCCTTTGGATAGTAGCTTACATTTTTAAAGCTATCATCAATTATATTTTTTAAAACTTCGTCAGTATAGGAATTGTTTATGGTCTTGTTCTTATATACTTTATCTATTTGATCTTGAACAATCTCTGCTATTATAGGGGCAAACTCCTTCCACCATTCATCTTCGTCATAAAAAGTTTTATCAACTTCACATATTTTATATTCTATGATATTTTCAAATTCATCGTCTTGGTTTGGCTTGTCTTGGCTGTTTGTCTGATTATTTTTTTGTTTATTAAAGTATTTCTTTTTTATAACATCCCATAATCCCACTAGCAGTAGAATTCCAGAGACCATCATTGCTGTTGAACTGATATATCGTAATCCAAAACCTAAATTCCAAATTTTTGCAGCACCATAGACTATAATACTAGCAAGGAATGCAATAATAGTGTATAACATATAAATATAATCTTTGTTTTTCATAACTTCCTCCTTAAATTTTAGTTTTTTCAGTCTTTTATAGTAAATTGAAATATATCAAAAATTTGACACATATAGTCAGTTGAAATATATCAAAAATTTGACACATATAGTCAGTTGAAATATATTAAAAATATATCATAAAAACAAATTTTTAAAAACTGATTTTTATTGCTATTTTAAACTATTCTTAAAAAGTGTATCTTTAATAAATTAACTATTATTATTTTAATTTTTAAAAATAGGATTTTAGTTTACTTTTTTTTATTTTATATGATATTATTATCTTGAGAATTTAAAGTTTAAAGGTGAAATATGGAAAGTTATATCAAAAAAATCAACGACAATGTTCGAGCAAAGCATGACGAAAAAGGCGGGCAAAAGATAAAGAAGAGATTTCTTATTGCAGGCGGAGTGACGTTAGGGCTTGGGCTTGCTGGCTTTGTAAGCTCGTTTATCACTTTTATGGTGCTCTTTTTTGAATATCAAACTGACAAGGCGATGACAGCATGGTTTGTTGCGATACCTTTTATAATCATGCTTGTTGCGGGCTCTGTTTTAACGCGTGTTGGAGACATGCTTTTGCGTGACAATGATATTGAGCGGCAAGAGAA
The DNA here is from genome assembly GCA_963930145.1 of Clostridia bacterium. Lineage (GTDB taxonomy): Bacteria > Bacillota > Clostridia > Christensenellales > UBA1242 > Caccovivens. The sequence goes on along the minus strand of CAWVLM010000056.1, from coordinate 13,405 downwards.
AGAAAAGCATGCATATAAACAGGCTATGGCTGACTATAAGATAGACAAGAAAAAAGACAAAGATAATGCTGGTGATATCAATGCGGTGGTTGGTGCAATAATAGGTGATATCTGCGGCTCAAAATATGAATTTAACAATATAAAAACAAAAGATTTTGCTCTCTTTGATGAGGATTGCTGCTTTACAGATGACACTGTTATGACGCTTGCTGTCTATAAGGCTTTAAAAGAGTGCAACGGAAATTATGAAAATCTTTCTCAAAAAACCATTGAATGTATGAAAAAGGTGGGAAGAAAATACTTAGATTGCGGTTATGGAACACACTTTTATTTATGGCTTGTAGACGATTATTCTTCGCAGCCATACAATAGTTACGGCAATGGTGCCGCCATGCGAGTGAGTGCGGTAAGCAAGTTTGCAAATAGTATAAATGAAGTAAGAGAGCTTGCAAAGAAGGTGACAGAAATCACACATAACCATGAAGAAGGCTTGAAGGGAGCGGAAGCCACAGCGGTTGCAATTTATCTTGCAAAGAAAGGCAAAAGCAAACGAGAAATCAAAAAATACATAGAGGACAACTATTATAAACTTGATTTCAAGTATGAAGATTTGGTTTCGTCATATTATTACGATGTCACATGCCAAGGCACTGTTCCACAAGCTATATACTGCTTTTTGATTTCAAAGGACTTTGAAGATTGCGTGAAAACATCTATATCAATAGGTGGCGACAGTGACACACTTGCTGCTATTTCGTGTGCAATAGCAGGGCAATTTTATGGCGTGGCAGACCAATTAAAAGAGAAGGCAGAAAGCTTCCTAGACCCGCAACTTAAAGATATACTTTTAAAGTAATTTGCAAATATAATTTAGAAAAATTAGTAAAAATTAGCTTAATTTGGTTAAAAAATTGTAAAAATAATAATTTTATTTGTGTTAGGGAGTAAAATTTATGAAAAATATTGCAATTATCACAGGGGCTTCATCTGGTATAGGGCGTGAATTTGTTCGTCAACTTGATGGTCAATATGAAGAGATATGGGGTATTGGGCTAGGAGAAGAAGCACTAGCCGCTGTCAAGCAAGAGACACAAACTCACTTTGTTCCACTAGAGCTTGACCTTACAAAACAAGAAAGTTTTGATAAATTAAAAGAAAAATTGCAGCAAGAAAAACCAAATGTAGTCTTTCTTGCAAACTGCTCGGGTTTTGGTAAATTCGGCAGATATGACGAGATAGATATTGAAGATTCGTCAGATATGATAGACCTTAACTGCAAGGCACTTATGCAAATGACTGAATATGTGCTTCCATATATGAAGGAAGGTGGAAGAATCCTAGAGATTGCATCCGTTGCTGGCTTTCAACCAATACCATATATGGCAGTCTATGGGGCAAGCAAGGCATTTGTGATAAGTTATAGCCGTGCCATAAATCAAGAGCTTAAGTCAAGAAAGATAAAGGTCACTTGCGTGTGTCCATTTTGGACAAAGACAGCTTTCTTTGATAGGGCAACAGATACCAAGGCAAAGGATGAGATTGTTTCATACTATGCTGCAATGTATAAGCCAGAAGATGTTGTTAAAAAGGCAATCAAAGACAGCCGCAAAGGCAAAGAACTTTCAATTTGCGGGTTTATTGCAAGAAGTCAGGTGAGACTTGTAAGTATTCTGCCGAAGAAAATGGTTATGTCAACATGGATAAACCAGCAAAAGTTAAAGAAAAAATATAAGGATAAATGATATTGCAAGATAATATTGCTTAATTAGTTTTAAAACAATTGACAAAAAAATACAAGAATACGCATAAGACTTGGCGAATGATTCTTGTATTTTTTGTTATAGATTAGGTTTATATTTTTTTGTATTTTTGAATTTAGTTTTATAAATAATTGTTAAAAGATTTTCTATTTTGTTTTTAGATAAATATTACTATATTTATTTAGTTATTTTGTATAAACATAATAGTTTTCTGTTTCAGTTTTTGTGTAGATATCACTAGTATTCAAAAACTCGTTGGTATTAGCTGTGTTATCAACAATCGTTTTCAAAACGCTTATGCTGGTTGCACTGGCAATTAAGTTTCCGCATGCAGAAATATCTGTTAGTGAGTTATAGATGCTTGCGCTTTCAATCACCACGTCTGTCAAAGTAGACATATCAGTAAAAACGTCATCGCCAATAGCTGTGATTGAAGAAGGAATTGATACTTTTGTTAGACTTGTAGCTGTAAATAGTCCACTGCCCAAAGAATAATCAGGAGACATAGAACTTATAGTGTCAACTTGGTAGTCATCTCCTTCAACATATTCAATATAATTTCCAATATTGTAAGTTATATCGCTTGTTAAGGCACCAGCACTGAGAATTTCATTAAAGATAGAAAATTCTTGCATATAGTTTTCTTTTGTAAAGTTTGTGGTTTCACCATTATATGTCAAAGAAAATGACTCAAGTTTTCCAGCCACCATCTCTATAAATGGACGGGTAATACAGGTAAAATTGCTCTCATCAATTTTATCTTCAGGTGTTAAAACATAGTCGGTGAGCTCTAATGTGATGGTTGTTGTCGGGTCTTGATAGTCTTTTTTTACCTGTGTGAAAAATTCTTCAGCTTCACCAACTCTAACATACTGTTTCTCGCCATTATTTATGCTGACATTATACATACCGCCAACTAATATAAACCTATCATAATCAGACATGTCTTTTGTCCAAATTTCATAGTCAAGCGAAGATTCATCGCCATAGTTTATAATATCTGTGATATTATACTCAGCTAAATAAACATTAGAGTTGGTTTGAATTGAATATGATGACGGAATGGTAATATCAGTATCTTCTCCGATATAGCCAAGCATTTTATTGTCATCAAAGACAAAGCCTTCATATACAACAGGAGCAGGCTGGGCTGGCGTGTTTGGCTTTTTATCTCCGCAGGCGGAAAGCAAGAATATAGCGGGGATGATAAGAATGGAAGCAAGAGATAAACTTAAAAATTTTTTCATAATTTTTCCTTTTTATTATATTTATATTTTTTTATATTTTCTACATAAAATTTATTTTTAACCAAAAAGAGTTTGAGTCTCTATCTCTTCTTTGATTTTGCAAGTATTTTTAAAATCTGTAAAATAAGTTTTAATATGCTTAGAACTAAAACTATAACATCGGCGACAATATAAAGTTTCAATAAACTTTGAAAAGTTGCGATTTCTTGTTCGTTGAAGATATTTGCACTTTGCAAAATTGCCACAGCTTGCTCATTTGCCTTTTTCTCCACTTTGATATTCACAAGTTGGAAGACAAAAGTAAGGAAATAAAAAGCAATACCAACAATTAAACCAATGATAGTAGGAATTCCTGAAAACTTGGTGACTATATCTATAATAAGTCCTATCGCAACAGAGCCATAGAAGAGCAGTGGGGTAAATAAAGTTAAAATCTGAAGCACATATCTAAAAATAAAACTTTTATCTTTATTTTTATGTTGCACGGCAAGACAAACTTTTTGAATTGCAATACCAACGGCTGTCACAGAAGATGAGTCTAAAATATTTTTTCTTAAATATATTGTTTTTTTCATCACGCTGTAATGATTGCCAAAGAGTAGTATTCTTCTAAAAAAGCCAAGTTTTTTAATTTCAACATTTTGAAGCCCATTGGCGTCTAGCAGCGACCTTGCTGTTTGTTGAGATGTAAGCCCGTTTGCCAAAGGTGTTTTGTTGTATTTTTTATACTTGACAATTAAAACAATTTGCACAATAAGAGCCACGACAAGCCCAACCACAATAAGTCCTGATACTATCATTATAGCAAGTTCAAGACCACTTAAATTTCCCATAATAATTCTCCTTTAGTTGATTATACTATATAAATAATTATAAAGTCAAACATTTATCACTATTATACTTGACATTTGCAGGCAAAAGTTAGTATCATAATTATATAGATTAAAGGAGGAATATGGGCAAAAAAGATTATCAAATCAATGTTATTGATGCGGAGAATATAAAAAGTCAAAATAATTTAGAAAATCAAGAGACGCCAAAAGGACAAGGAACAAGCCAAAACAGTCCGCAAAATTTAAAAACAGGGTTTATGATTGGCGGGCTAGTCGCATTTTTCCTTGCTGTGTGTTTTTTGGCTTTCACGGTGTATTTTTTGGTTGACACCTATAGCTCAGATAACGACGCACAAAAGGCGGTAACCTTTATTGTCTTTATCTTGTCGGTTGGTTGGATAAGCTATATTCCTGGAGCAGTTTGTTCTATAATCTCACTATGTTTGCATCCATTTGTTATAAAATCAGATAGCAAAGTTCAAAAGACGATAGGAATAATATTTACTATTTTATCTATTCTTATGATTCTTGCCTTTCTCGCAATAGCAATCTATGTGACTGCATTGCCTAATAACTAGATAGCAAAAGCAAAAACGCTAACGCTATCTTTTTTTATTGCAAAAAATATAAAATTGCAGCAAAAATATTTTGTAAAACATTTTACAAAAATCAAAAATCGTGCTATTGTATTATCATAAAGTTAGATTTGCCTTTAAAGAATGGTACTAACAATTGAAAATATAGGCGGCACGTTTTTTTGTAAAATTAAAAGAAATTTGCTTTGTTATTTATAATTTGTGTCAAAAGGGGAATATATGGGCGAGTCAAATAAAGATATAATAACATCGATACTTATTGATTTGAAAATCTATCCAAAGATGGCTGGGTTTGACTATATGCGAGAAGCAGTCAAATTATGCTTGAATGAGCAGGAACTTCTTAATAATATAACAACAAAACTATATAAAAAAGTCGCCGAAAAATTTTCGGTTAAGCCAAGCGTTATAGAGCGTTGCATAAGGTTTGCAATAAATAGTGCCTATAAAAATGGCGGGCTACTTAATATAAATAATTTTTATAATATTATAGTCTACACAAATAATTTCAAGTACTCAAGCGGCGAGCTTATCTCAATTATAACCGAGCAAGTTAAGCTTGAGCTGCATAAAAAATATTACATAAATAAGTTTAAACAAAATAAGGCAAATTTTTATAGCGATAAGCATTAAAATGTTTGCCTAAATTTTTTTATTATGCTAAAATAAACATGTAGAATTTCAGTTGTTAAAAGGTTTTTTTAACAATTTAAATTTTGTATAATAAACTTAATTTAAAGTAAAATAGAAAAAGGAGATAATTATGGCAAACGTTATAAGAAACATGAATTTTAAACCAATCTTAGAAAAAGTTGACTATCAAAGACTTTCAGAGCCGCAACCAAGTGCAACAATCAACATGCGTGTATGGGACGAAATGAAGGTTGAAAGATTGCGTTCGGATGCTGTCAAAGTTTTTTTGACAAGAAATGTAAACCCAGAACCTGGCTGCATATTTTCAATAGTTGTGTCAATGGGTGTTGAGGTTATCATCAATACAACAGAATATGAAACAGTTGACGACCCTGTGGAATATTTCAAAACAAGCCCAGTCGCAAGAGTGCTTGCAAGCAATATTGCCTGTGTGCTTTCAGAGCTTACAATTCACTCTCAAATTGGACCAATGATAACAGCTCCTGTAGTTCAATTTCCACAATAAAAGTTAGAATTTGTGGTGCCTAGGCAAGCACAATAATATTTTAGGTTGAAATTAGAAGAAGGAAATATATGGATTTAATTGAAGTAATAAAAGCTCGCCACTCTGTGCGTCATTATAAAAATAAAGATATTGAAAAAGAAAAAGCTTTGGTGCTTAAAGAGTTTATTGACGAGTGTAATCAAGAAAGCGGGTTAAACTTTCAACTTGTTTTAAATGATAGAGAAGCGTTTGATGGCTCAATGGTGCACTATGGCAGTTTTGATGGTGTCAATAGTTATATAGCACTTATCGGGAAGACTACGCCAGACCTTGAAGAAAAGGCGGGGTATTATGGAGAAAAGTGTTTGATTAAGGCTCAAGAGCTTGGTCTTAATAGCTGTTGGATTGCCCTTACTTTCAATAAACGTAGCGTTATGGACAGATGCAAGATTTTAAAAGGTGAGAAACTTGTCAGTATAATCTCAATCGGCTATGGCGTTGATAATGGAAACGCTCATAGCGGCAAGTCAGTGGAAGTGCTTAGTAATGTTAAGCCAGACAGCCCGCAGTGGTTTAAGGATGGTGTCGCTCTTGCGTCTATCGCTCCGACCGCAAGAAATCAACAGAGATTTTATCTTGAATATATGGGGGACGGCAAGGTTAAACTTACAAACCTAGGCGGTGAGTACTCCAAGATAGACTTAGGAATAGTCAAATATCACTTTGAAATTGGTGGCGGCAAGAATTTCACATGGGTAGAATAAAATTTAGGAAGGGAATATGTTAATTGCTTTTATTGTTTTTGTTGCACTTTTATTAGTCGCAGTGCTTACAACCTATCTTGTGACTAGAAAGTCATTCAAGTTTAAAATTGAAGATAAAGACGTGCTTATCAGAAATGCGGGTGCATATTTAAAGGTCTTTGTCAATGGCAAAGTGAGCGAAAGCTTTTATATGCCAAATCTCATTAAGGGCGAAACTTTCACATTTAAAATTGATGATAAAGAGTACACGCTGAAATGTCAATGTAATTCACTTGGCACAAAGATGAGCATGAAGGTTTTTGATAAGGACATTTTGATTGCAGATAATGGAGTTATTTAAAAGAGCTAAAAATTCGGTAATATACCGATTTTTTATTTGCTAAAACAATGCTTAATTTGTATAATATAACTATATCTAAGGAGAACTATGGAGCATTTAGCACTTTATAGAAAATACAGACCAAGAACTTTTGACGACGTTATTGGGCAGCAGCATATCACAAGGGCACTACAAAATCAGATTGCGAGTGGCAAAATAGGGCATGCCTATCTTTTTACAGGTTCACGCGGAATTGGCAAGACATCTATTGCAAGAATTTTTGCCCGAGCTGTCAATTGTGAACATAATAAAAACGGTTCGCCATGTGGCACATGCGAAACCTGCAAAAGACTTGAAAATGAAAACGATATCAACATAATTGAAATTGACGCTGCATCCAATAATAGGGTTGACGATATTCGAGAAATCAGAGAAAAAGTCAAATTTCTGCCTGTTGGCACAAAATATAAGGTTTATATCATAGATGAAGTGCATATGCTTTCTGACAGTGCCTTTAATGCTCTTTTGAAAACACTTGAAGAGCCGCCAGCACATGTGATATTTATCTTGGCAACCACAGAAGCTCACAAGCTTCCAGCGACCATACTTTCAAGATGTATAAGATTTGATTTTCATCTTGTGTCGGCAAGCGACCTTACAAAGCTTCTTCAAAATGTGCTAGATAAAGAAAATATCGGCTATGATGACGATGCCTTAAGGCTTATTGCAAGTGCAGGTGAAGGCAGCGTAAGAGACACTCTTTCAATCGCAGATTGCATTGTGGCATATACAGAAGGCAAGATAACTAAGGAAAGCGTTTTAAAGGTGCTTGGCACAACTGATTATGACCTACTTATTGACTACTTTGAGCTTCTAAAGAATAAAGATATAGGCGGACTTTTAGAATTTGCAGAAAAGGTTGACAGCTCTGGCAAGAATATCTCAGTTTTTGTCAAGGAGCTATCTAAGCATGCAAGAAATTTACTTATCTGCAAGTCTTGTCAAAACCCGAATGAGATTTTAAATCTTCCGCAAGAAGAATATGAAAGATTTAAAACGCAAGCGGATGGCTTTGACGAAAAAACGCTTATCTATTATATGCAAATCTTCGGTGGTGCTGAAAACGAGCTTAGGTATACCTTGTCTCCAAGGCTTTTGCTTGAAACTTTGTCGCTTTCTGTGATAAGCGGTGCTAGCGGTGAAGACGTAAAAAAAAACTGAAGATGCAAGCTTACACGGGTAGGCTGAGTGCAAGAACGGTGTGGGGGAAGGTTGTGCTGTTTCTAAAGGAACACAGACAAATCGCACTCCATGTTGCTTGTGGTGATATAACTGATGTTGCACTTGACGGCAATAATTTCATAATAAATATTGAAGATGGCATGATGCAAAATCTTCTCAGCGAAGGGAAACGCGAGATAGAAAGTGCTCTTCGTTGGCAGGGGTTAGATTTGAATGTTATTATCAGTGTCAAAGTAGTTGAAAAGTCAGCCGAAGAGCAAGATGTTGAAAAACTTAAAAACCTATTTGGGGATAAATTAGTTATAAAAGGAGATAAATAAAATGGGATATAATAATTTTGGTGGATTTGGTGGAGCAAACATACAAAACCTTATGCGTCAAGCACAAAAGATGCAAGAAGACATGGCAAAGGCTAGAAAGGAGCTGGATGAAACAGAGTTTTCTTCTTCGGTCGGTGGCGGCATGGTGGAAGTTAAGATGATGGGTGACCGCTCTTTAAAGGCAGTTTCCATAAAACCTGAAGTTGTTGACCCTGATGATGTTGAAATGCTTGAAGACCTTATTGTCTCGGCTGTTAATGATTGTTTAGGACAGATTTCAAGAAAAGAAAAAGAGACTATGCCAAATATGCCAGGAATGATGTAAAAAGGGGTATCTAAAAGACAGGGGCGGACGCCAAGCAAAAATTTTTTAGAATAAAAAATTTAAAAAAGTTGCAAGGCAACTTTTTTGTCAAACTGCGTTTGACTGCTTGGCGTCCGTGTGTCGCACTCGGAGTAATTTTATGCAAGAAGATTTAATTGAAAAACTTATTGAACAATTTAGGTCGCTTCCAGGCGTGGGCTACAAAACTGCTCAGCGCTATGCTTTTTCTATAATAGAAGGGAAAGCCGAGCGTGCAAAACGGTTTGCAAATGCCATTCTTGAAGCAAAAGAGAAGATAGGCTTTTGCAAGGTCTGTGGCAATTTCACAGATAAAGAGATTTGTTCAATTTGCAGCACTCGTGATAGAAAAATTGTTTGTGTGGTCACAGAGCCTAAGGATATTCTTTCAATGGAAAAGGTTAAAACCTATAACGGTGTCTATCATGTGCTTTTTGGCACAATAAGTCCGCTTGAAAGGCGTGGACCAAATGATATAAAGATAAGAGAACTTTTAAATAGAGTGCAAGAAGATGGCGTTCAAGAAGTAATCATGGCAACAAATCCTGACGTGGAAGGTGATGCAACTGCGATGTATATAGCAAAACTACTCAAGCCGCTTGGGGTTAAGGTTACAAGACTTGCTCAAGGCGTGTCTATGGGCAGCGACCTTGAATATGCCGACGAAGTCACACTTTCAAAGGCTCTTGAAGACCGAAAACAACTATGATATACTATAGTTTAAGGAGATAGAATGATTTTTGAAGAGATAGAAAAACTTCTTTGTGCTGCGGCGGCAAAGGCGGGATATAATGAAAAACTTTCCGTCACTTTTTCAAATATGCCAAAGATGTGCGACTTTCAATGTAACGACTGTTTTTCACTTGCAAAGAAACTAGGCAAAAACCCTTTTGAGCTAGCAGAGAATATTGTAAGCAATGTTGAAAGCAATGCTAGCTTTATTTTAGAAGCGGCAAGACCTGCTTTTATCAACATAAAACTTACTGACAAAAAACTAGAAGAGCTTGCAAAAGGCTATCTTTTAGATGCACGTGGCGGGCTTCCACTCCATGAAAAGAGACAAAAGGTCATTCTTGACTATGGCGGAGCTAATGTTGCAAAAGCACTGCATGTAGGTCACTTACGTTCGCCAATTATTGGGGAAAGTCTAAAAAGGCTTTATAAGCTTATGGGAGACGAGGTTATAGCAGATGTTCATCTTGGTGATTGGGGACTTCAAATGGGACTTACCGAGCTTCAGCTATATCAAGACGGAGTGCTTGATTTTTATTTTAATGGCAAAGGGCAAGAACCAGTCATAACTCTTGATATGCTAAACGAAGCTTATCCAAAGGCGAGTGCACGAAAAAAGGATGATGAAAAATTCAAAGAAATGGCTGACGAGTGGACGCTTAAAATACAAAATAGAGAAGAGCCGTATAATGCTATCTACAAAAAGATAAGACAGGTCTCTGTCAACGCGATTAAAAAGCACTATAGCGAGCTTGGAGCCACCTTTGACCTATGGTATGGCGAAAGTGATGCCGCACCTTATATTGATAGGGCGATAAAGATTATTCAAGACAAGGGACTTATTCGAGAAAGCGAAGGAGCACTTGTTGTTGACGTTGCTGTAGACGGCGAAAATATTCCCCTTCTAAAGAAGAGTGAAGACGAAGAACAGCGTTATAAAAATCCGATGCCGCCAGCTATACTAAAAAAATACAATGGTGGAGTATTATATGCCACAACAGATATTGCCACAATTCTTATGCGAAACGAGATGTTTGAAAAGGTTGATAGAATTGAATATATCGTTGATATGCGTCAGAAAAACCATTTTATTCAAGTGTTCCGCGTGTGTAAGATGGCGGGTATTTCACCTGATAAACAAGAACTTATGCATATAGGTTATGGCACCATGAACGGCAAAGATGGCAAGCCTTTCAAGACCCGCTCAGGCGACACAATCAAGCTTGAAGATATCATCGACTTGCTAGTTGAAAAGGCGGGCGAAAAATTAAAGTCAAATGGCGTTGAGTTTGACCGCGACCTTGCTCTTAAGATAGGCGTTGCTGCCATGAAATTTGGCGACCTTATCAATAATGTTGACAAAGACTATGTTTTTGACCTTGATAAATTTCTCTCTTTTGAAGGGAAAACAGGTCCATATCTTCAGTATACCGCTGTAAGAATAAACTCTATTTTAAACAAGGCGAAATCTACCGCCCAAGGCGATTTTATCATAGATAATGATGAAGAACGAGAGATTATCAAGTGTATAATTAAACTTAATTCATCCTACGAACTTTGCTACAAGAACAAAACGCTCTCACCGTTATGCCTTGCAGTTTATAACCTTGCAAGTGCCTTTTCAACCTTTTATAATAACTATAATGTTATCAGTGAAAAGGACGAGAAAAGAAAACAAAGCTATATTTCACTTCTTTTGCTTGTAAAACAAAAACTTTCTCAAGCTTTAAATGTGCTTGCAATAGACATTCCAGAAAAAATGTAATTTTTTTTAAAAAAGGTATTTACAAAAGAGAAAAAATGTGTTATTATAAAACCAAGTTAGCGGAGGAATATAAATTATGGCAGAAATAAAATTTAAAGTTAATTTAAATGGCGTGGTGATCGCTAATAAATCTAAAATAAAAATTGAAGAAAAAGTGTTTAATGGGAAAATAGGCAAAGAAAAGGCTATTGACCAAGAAATGGATATTTAAGTTAAATTTAAATTCAAAGAGACGTCTTGTCTCTTTTTTATTTTAATAAATAGCAAAAAAAATGAATTTAATAAATAGTAAAAAATTGATAATATTGTTAATATAAAATAATTTATAAAATAATAAAATTTAATCAAAATAAAAACGCTAGGATATAATTTTGCATAATTTTCCTAGCGTTTTTTATCTATTCTGCACTTATCTCTTCTGAAAGGAAACAAACAAATGCAGTTTTCAAAATTTCATTGTTCGTGTTTTCAATAACCATCTCAATAGCTTTTTCTCCATTTTCATTAAGCCCGCCGTCAAAGTATAGAGACACAAGTTCGGCAAACTTTTCTGTTACCATACTTTCAATTTCATCATCGCTAAGTTTCTTATTGAATCTAGAATATGTCTTGGCAAGTTTTTCGGTATAAGATTGTAGCTGTTTTATAAATCTAGCTGCATCATCAGGACTGTCTATATTTTCAATAATCTTATTCATAGAATAGCCAAAGCCTTTTTCTATTGATGTCAAAAGCCCTTTAAGCGAATTCCTATCTTCTATTTTATATTGCCCAGGATTATAAAGCGTGCTAGAAATTTGTGCCTCGCCTTTTTTATCTCTAAACAAAAATATTTTATAAAGTTTCCCATTCCTTTCTTCTACATAGCTGTCTAAGACAAAAAAATCTTTCTTTTTACGTTTTTGCATAATTTGCTCCTTAATTTAAACTTACTCATTTAGTTTACCACAATTAAGCCCTTATGTCAATATTGAATAGGAATAAGATTTATTTTATTCAATTTCTGTTTCAATGTTCGGTATATTATAAAAATTTTTCAATTCACTACTATTTATAATCTCGCTAAAGGCATTTTGTAAAAACTCAAGTTCTGCACCGTTATGACAATGTTTTTTTGTCATCTGCAAAGCTTCGTGCATGGCGGAAACTAAAAGCTGAGAAAGTTCATCTTTGCAAATATTATTTTTTTCAGCATAAAATACAAGTTTGTCAAGGTAATAATTAAGTTGTTTGCCTTTATTTTTTATTATACTCAAATCTTTCTCTTTATAAGCTCTATCAAATAAATTGCGTGCAGCCATAATTAAAGAATGCAAAACCCCTGTAAACGATTTTTTCTCAGTTGTGTCTTTAAATGTTTTGTGACTAATCTCTTTTTTATCAACCACCATGCCGCCATTTTCATCCTTATAAATATAAGAGCGGTAATACTTTTTATCTTCAAGCGAAACATTTTCTCCAATAAACTCAAGATGTCTATATTCTTTGCCGTTCATTTTTTAACTCCTAACAAAGGAAATTATACAACAAAAAACATTTTTCGTCAACCTTTAATATCTTACGATAGTCCGCTTAAACATATATTTTTTCTCCGCCGCAGGCAAGCGAATGAAAAAACTCTTGCGAGTTTTTGATAGGCAAAACACTGCCTATTGTGATTTTTTTGGAAAAATCACTCATTCGCTTGCCTGCGGCGGAGAAAACCCAAGCAGGACAAACTTAGTTTGCATCACTGTCCGCAAGCCTTACGCTTGGCGACTGTCCGATGGAGTGTATTAAAAAATAGACTATATTTCCGCTCTGGAACAAAAAAGTGGGCTTTTAGATGTCCCACACGACAAAAAGTGCCTAAGCCACAAAATTTTTTCAAAAAAATTTAAAAAATTTGTTAAAATTGCTTGACAAGGGTTGCGGGGGGGGTAAATAAGGTGTATTTAGTATACAATAATATTACTTTTTTATAGCCGCCGCGAAAGCGGCAAACCGTTAAAGCGGAAGTGAAAAGTGAAAGGTGAAGAGTGAAGAGATAATAAGGATGGAATTTAAAAAACAGAGCAAACAAACTCGGCGTCATAGACACGCTGAACTACAGAAAGTGCCGAAAATGGACCTGATAAACTATGCGTTATAGATACACTTTACGATGATAAGCGGGTAACCTGCGGACCTGATAAACTCGACGTTATTGACATACTTAACGACAGTAAGTGCCTAAAACGGATCTGAAAAACTATACGTTATAGACCCGCTTAACGATAATAAGTGGCTAAGCCACCCACAACGCGGCTTGGCGTATCATAGAAAGGAATAAAAAAGATAAAAAAAGTGTAAAAAATATTGAAAAAA
>CAWVLM010000055.1:0-3415 GCA_963930145.1 Clostridia bacterium | reverse complement strand
ATGTGTAAATTTTTGCCCTGCAAAAATTTACCAAAGGCGTTAGCCTTTCACAAACTCCGTTGGAGTTTGTACATTCGCTCTCGCGGCAAACTTAGTTTGCATCACTGTCCGATAAAGCGTGTTAGAAAAATAAACTTTGTCTCCGCTCTCTTGAAACAAGCCCAAGTGCTTGGGCTTGCGGCGAAGCCGCTCGCGATAGCCGCTATCGCGTCTATCTTCATGCTATTAGTTTACTCCCCCCCCCGCAACGCGTGTCAAGCAAATTTAACAAATTTTTTAAATTTTTTTAAATTTTTTGCGGATTATCCGCTTTTTATCGTTTATATTGGGGTAACACCAAAATTTTTAAAATAAAATTGCAGGGTTTGAACCAGCAATTTTGTTTTACCCTAACGGGAACGCTGACACAAGCCTTACGCTTGGCGATTGTTCGATTAAGTGAATTAAAAACTTAAACTTTATCTCCGCTCTCTAGCCTAACCGCTAAAATTTCGGCTATACCCTTAAAATTAACAATTTTAAGGGACCCCGCGTTTTCCTTCCAACTTGGGCTCCCGCAAAATTTCTTAAATTTTGTGGGTAAAGCTCCCTTTCCACCCCAGCCAAAAATTTTCTAAATTTTTAGCTTAATGTTGAGCCTTCCCGGCTACATTTCTATAATGCCTAGTTTAGCAGTGGTTTAACCGCTTCTTATCGACTGGTGCATCCAAACGTCTATTTTTACTTGTTCCAGTGGATTGTCCGCTTACTATCGTCAAGTCTGTCCATAACGCCTATTCTCCTTGTTCCAAGAGAGCGGAAACAAGGTATGTCTTTCCAACTCACTATATCGGACAGCCGTCAAACGTAAGGTTTGAGAGCGGAAGCAAAGTTTATTCTTTTGGCACGCCCTATCGGACGGTGATGCAAACTAAGTTTGCTTGCCCTGCGTGCGGAGAAACCGCTTGCAAAACATAGCAACACATCAAAAAAAAGAGTAGTATTTTTTCTACTACTCTTGTCAAAACTTGATTATTTTTTCAATTCCACAAGATATGCGGTTGGAACATTTTCAACCTTAACCTTATCTGATATTTCAACACCTGCAATAGCATATACTTCATTGCCATAGGCAAGCACAGGCAAGCTGTCACGGACTCTAAGCGGGATTTTTTTATCAATAAGATAGGATTTAAGTTTTTTGCTTCCCCCGCCGAATTTAGCAAAGACGTCTCCATCTTGTCTAAAACGCCAGATGGCATCCTTTGGCACCTTGCGATTATCTAGTATCAGTTGCCCTGGTTGCACTTTTACATCATATTCTTTAACACGTTTTACAACAAGCTTATAGCCATTTGGAAGGTCAAACTCGCCACATTTGAATGGAGCTTCAAACTTTGGTTTTTCCACATGTTTGTTAAAGATAGTTATATAGTCATATTCTTTTGCGACAGACGCTTCAAAAGGAAGAGAGATTCTCTTGCCGTTTTCACCATTGAGAGCGAGATTTTTGATAGCGTCAACATGTTTTTTCTCGATATCGTGGGTTATGCCAATAGACTTAACCGCTTTAAAGATGATTCTTGTGACAATAGCGTTGTCGTAAAGGAAATATGACGAAGGGATTTTCACCGCTTTGTCTTCATTGATGATAGCTTCAGCGTAAATTTGTTTATTTATAAACTCATCATCATCTTTGACCGCCAAACCAAAATTCACGATAGCCTGCACCGCGTTTGGCCAGCGAGAGCAAATATCTTTCATGATAACATTTCTTACAAAGTTTCTATTATACGAGATATCTTCATTTGTATAGTCTTCAACGTAGTCAACATGATTTTCATTAAGATAATCATAAATCTCTTCTTTTGTTACATTTAAAAACGGACGAACATATATACCTTCGCTTATCGGAGTCATGCCGATAGCACCTGTCGTGCCTGCCCCCCTAAAGATATGCATAAGTATTGTTTCCGCTTGGTCGAGCGTGTGATGAGCAAGAGCAATCTTATCAATCAACCCCTTTTGGATTAGCGATTTGAAAACGCCATAGCGGGCCGCCCTTGCCGCTGTTTCAATGCTTACCCCTTTCTCTTTTGCAATTTTCGGGGCGTCCACTCTAAACTTATAGAATCTAACACCAAGTTCGCGTGCTTTTTCTTTGACAAAATCGGCGTCTTGATAGCTATTTTCACGTATCTCGTGGTCAACATGAATTGCAACAACCTCTATATCAAACTTTTCTTGGTTTAGTGCAAGATAATGAAGAAGAGCCATGGAATCGCTGCCGCCACTGCATCCAACCCCAATCACTTCTCCACGCTTAAATAGTTTGTTTTTTTCAATAAATTCATGGCAATTCAACATAATTTTCTCCTTAAAACCTACCTTCTTTATTAAGATAATTATACACTATAAAATTGCATTGTGCAATACAAAAAAATAATAATTTTATAAATTTAAGTGAAAAAATCAAGAATTTATCAAAAATTTATCGTTTTTTTGTTAAATTTATAAAATTTATGTGGTATGTTTAAAATTTATACGGCTTATAGTATTAAAAACCTAAAGCGTTATTTTTTATGACGCAATTTGTCGCTTTTTTGTGCTTTGACGTCTATGCAGCGTTCCCCCAAGAGAAAATTATCAAATAATTATAAAAAACACTTGACAAACATTTAAAAATGGCTATAATAGACACCATAACATGGGGGTAAAAAAATGACAAACGAAAACTATAAAGAACTTACTACAAAAATCCTTGCGGGCGACAAGAATGCTTGGCAAGCACTTTATGATGAAGTTTTTTTGCCAATTTACGAGCGTGCAAAATCTTATTACCAAAACGGCAATATCGGCAATATTAGGGAAAACGAACTCGAGTATAGAGCAGAGCGTGTTTTAACCAATATGATAAATAAATATAAAGAGCAGGGAGCCTTTCCTAAGGCCTACACTGAGTTTGTCTCTCTTTGCAAAGCCAAGATGTCAAGAAAACTTTACAACATTCACGTTAAGCGTATTCATGTGCTGGTGAGAGCTCCAAGAAAAAAGGGGTACACCCGTGGTCAAACCTATTCAAAAAAGCAAGACTTGAACTATAACTGGCTTAAAGAACTTGAACAGACCGAAAATTTCCTTCTCGCAAAGTCCAATAATGAAAACGACAGGCAAGTCAACGAAAATTATTCTGCCATGCTCAAACAAGAGATGACAAAGTTTTTAAAACTTGCAGATAAGAAAACTCAGGACATAATATCAAGATATTACGGGCTTGGTCAAAGCGTGGGAAGAGTGGTCGACATAGCAAAGGACTACAAAGTTACAAGGGCTAGAATTTATCAAATAATAAATGAAGTAAACCATAGTTTTATAGAATACCTAAAAAAGAATCTTCCTGAAGAGTTTTTGGGCGACACCGAGCAGTTCTAGTTTG
>CAWVLM010000054.1:0-22475 GCA_963930145.1 Clostridia bacterium | reverse complement strand
ACTTAACTCTACAAGTGATAACACAAGAATCAATGTAGATGCTCTTGGCGTTGCCACTCTAAATAATGTTGTGTTTAACTTAGCGACAAACACAATTGTAACCGCACAGGTGACAAGCGTGCAAAGGGCTAGCGATGTTATAGATGATGAAACGGGCGGCATGTCAACGCAATATGTTGATGCAAAAGACGAACTTGATATTGAAGTTGCAGGACAAACTATCACTTTAAGAAGAAATGAGTTAACTCAAGAAGCAGACTATAAATTGGCAATAACTCCTATCGTTGAGTTTACCTTCTCAGAAACTGACAATCAAACAGGAGAGCAGTTTAATGTTACCTATGTTTCAGGCGTAAATAGAGAACTTGATAATGTCACAGTAAATTATAGGAAGGGAGCATCAAGCATCAATAACACAAAATATAATGAAGTAACCCTTCTTTCAAGCCGCAAGTTTGAAGACGTGATTATTATTGATTCAACAGCAGTTGAAAACACACCGCTATACTATATTGTTCGTGATGATAATATCAACATTCAAGGCAGTGAAAGTTTAAAAGGGCAAGGTTTTAATTTCCTTTACGACCTTGATACTGCTGCTACGTATGGCAGTGAATTCTTGTTTGATGTAAGTTTTGTCTCAGACATAAATAACAGTTTAAACTTATCAAGCCAAAGATTTAATTTGACAATTTCATTAAACAAAAATTCTCAAGCTTATATAAATAGATATGTTGAAAATATTTATGGACAATACACTATCTATATTTTGGCAGAGTCAAACACTGCAATCTACAAAGCGATAACAATAAATCTTGAACAAACGAATATCTCTTCTGTAGTTATAGATAATTATTCAAGCTTAGCGGAATCTACAGGCACAGTAGGTATTTCATCAACATCAAATTATGCATATCCAGGCACGACAGGACTTCTTGCAATCACGATATCACCAGACGATAGTGATTTTGATTATATTTTAATTGAAAACGCTCCAGAGAATTATAACAATGGAAATGCAAGTGCAAACTTTGGTTTTCTTGCACGTAAGGCAAACACCACAGGCACAAACAACATATTTGATGATAAGTCAATTGTTGGCTCAGCAATCTCAACGGGATTAAGAGTTGACTTAAATGATATAATAAGCACATATAATCAAACTGAAAATGTAGATGATGAAATTCAAAACATTTATTACACATACAATGGTGTTGTTTATATAAGTTATGACCTTACATCAGTAAATGTAAATGACGAGAGCACAACGTCAATAAAAATAACTCTTATGAAAGACGGCGAGGCTGCCTATACTGTAACAAAAAATTTGACTGTAAGACTTCAAAACTATGTTTCGGTAGAAATTGAAAACAAAACACCAGCATATACAAATGAAAATGGCTATTATGCTTCATATAATGTTGCAAGGGGAATGAGATATCACCTTCTCATAAACTCTTATGGCTATCTTTCTTCAAATATATCGGCACCAACTCTATCTAACGATACCTTTGCAACTATTGTTGAAGAAGATGGAGAGTATTATCTTGAAATTTCATCAAACACAATCAGCTATGATAACAATGCTAATGCCTTCAATATATCAATCTCGGCGACACAAATCGATGGAGACAATGTTCGGTCGTCAAGCAGCACAACCCATGTGGTAATACAAGAATATGTTGTAGAATATAACGGCGAGTCTGTTGGAAATAGTGAAGATATAATCTCAGGCATGGGCAACGGTGAAATCAATGTTCAAGTTGGAACGCAAACAACCTTTAGCGTCGATATTTTCAGTCATATTGAATATGATTTAACAAATGTTGAAGTCGTAAGCAGTGTAAATGAATTTATGGCTAACCTTGCACATAATGGTATATGGAAGGTGACAACCAACCTTATAAATGATGAATTGCCTGACTATTCTCAAGCAGATGATGAAGGAAAACTTTATTACTTGGGCTATGATGCTGCAGGTGGCATACTTTCAGGAAGCAACTACTATTTCAACTATACGGGCTTAAATTTAACTCCTGTTCGCACACATGACCCAGATGATAGATTCTATTATATAACCTTCTATTCAGATTTCAGTTATTCTTCTTCAACGGGAACATACACTGCAAGCCGACCTAAAGAAAATAATAGTGCAGTAAGCATTGGCAGTCAAACTGTGCACACTGAATTTGTGCTAAATGTATACTCTTCAAGCAGTGAAGAAAGTCCAATTCCAATTTATGACTACAATGATTTCCTTGATATGCAAAGTGGCGGCTATTATATTCTTTTGAACGACTTAACTCTTCCAAATAGGGCAAACGAGTCGCAAGGAATTGAAGCGTTCACTCCACAAGAGGCAACCTTTAAATCATTTGATGGCAATGGACATACAATCAACTTTGCAGGAACATATGATTTAGGCTCTGCAACAAGAATAGGTTTATTTACATCTCTTCCAGAAGGCTCTATAATAAGAAACCTTAACGTTAACTTTACAGCAGCCACCGATGGTTCAGATGTAAATGTAGACCCAAATGATGACTATGGTTGGTATGGACTAAGAACGGTGAAGTTTATTACAACAACAGACACCTTTAATTATGGTACAATAGTAGCAGATAACCAAGGTACCATAACAAATTGCAGGGTAAGCTCAGACAATGTAAGCGGTAGCGAGTATTATGTCGTAGTAAAGGCAGACAACGCATTAAATGGTTTAAGTTATATGGGTGGGATTACCGCAACAAACTCAGGTTATATAACAAACTGCACTGTTTCAGTTAATATGAGAACGCCTTACAATATGGGCGGCATTGTAGGACAAAATTCAGGCAAGATTGCGGCATGTTATTTCAAAGACAGCGTGCTTGTAAATAACTCTCAACAAAATCAACATATTGCTGGTTTTGCTGTAACAAACACTGAAGCTGGGCAAATAATAACAAGCTATGTTTCTGGTCAGCAGTCAAACACCTCGCTATACAGCAAAGATAGCGAAAGTTATATTGCGTCAACTATTGCAGCGGCTGGTTTTGTTTATCAAAATGCAGGCTATATCAGCGATTGTTATACTGATATAGATTTATCACAAACAACTTCAGACATGGCTGGTTTTGCTTATATGAATGGCGGAGAAATAAGGAACTCCTTCTCGCTTTCAGTGTTAAGAAATAATGTGACAGCATCGGCGGGTTTTGCAAGATATAATAGTTATGATAACAGCACAGGAACATTTGAAAATTGTTATTATTTCTATAATGAAGAGCAGATAAGTAGTGCTGGTTCTTCGACTGACAACGAAAATCAAGGCGGAAATACTAGCTCTGTGAATGAAGATGGATTTATAACTGGAGAAAAAGATATAAACACATCAGTAATTCCAATTACCTATGATGGAATAGAAAGACTGAATGCTGGTGGTTTTGCGAACATCTCAGAAAATTTTGAAAATTATTCTTATCATAATTCTATGGGCACAAACGCCGTGTGGTTCTATAGCAGTGGAAACACATCAACAACCTATGTCGATTATATTCCAACAACTGAAACTGTAGATATAGAAGGCGAAGATGGAAATGTTCAAACAAACACCATGTATAGAACAGAACTTATGACTTTTGGGTTAAATAGGCTTGAGCTTGTAAGCCCAAATGTTATAGCTCTTTCTATAAGAAATTTCAGTTATTCAGAGCTTGATGCAAACACAGGCGAAGTTATCTATCATTATATTGATGATAGCAACACGCCAAATAGGGGTTCAATACACAACCCAAGACTAATCTATGATGCTCAAACCATGGAAAGCGAAATTTCAGAGCAAACATCGGGTTCAAATATAAATATATCTAATTATAGGATTATCAGTGACATCGATTATTCAGAATATGAAGACCTTTCCGTTCTCTATAAAACAACCTTTGCTGGCAACCTAGAAGGCAATGGTATGGAGATAAGTCAAATTAGCCTTGTAGCAATGGATAATCTAACAAGTGCTGGACTATTTGCTCAAATAGGTTATTCAGCAAACAACACGGGCGTTGTCAAGAATTTGACTATTACGCCAACTCAAGTGGCATTTGCCAATAGTAATAGTGTAGGAACGCTTGCTGGTACACTCAGATATGGCTATATCTACGATGTAACTATTGATGGTAGGCTTGGTGCTACTGGTAGCACAAATGGGGCAGTAGTCATAGGAAGAAACTTTGTTGGTGGAGTTGTCGGTAGAGCAATATCTTCTTATTCAATAAAGAATATTTCAAGCAATATCAACACCTCTTCAACTTATACCTCGGCTCTAGATTCAATATACACTGAAACTCAAAATAATTTAACATCATTCTCATATTCAGGCAGCATAGCTGGCTTTGTGGGAACGGGTAGTGCCTATAATCTAGAGGTAAGCGGCGTTTCGTCTATTCAAGGCAGTCGCGTAGGCTTTGCTTTCGGTGGAATAGGAAATAGTGCTACTATTTCAAGGGTATTTGTCGATGTAGCACAAAGTAGCATCATAAGAGCTTATCACTATGGTGGCTATGTCGCTGGTGAGACTTCAGGGAAATTAAGTTATGCACATGTGTCTAGCAATGGGAACATGGAATCAACATTCTCAGTTGTTCCAAGAGCAGCAAGTGCTGTTGGTGGTATCACGGGCGTACTTTCAGGCGGGACTATCAGTAACGCTGTTATGGAGCAAAGCTTCAGAGCAACAGCCGTAAGTAATTCTTCAAATACTATAAATAATGTGGGCGGTATAGCTGGTATTATAACCAATGCTGGCAACAGACCATCATACATTGAATACAGTATTGTAAATGCAGACCTTGAAGGAGCTTCAATTCTTGGTGGCACGGTTGGTTCTATTGAAAATGTACTGTTTATGGACAATATTGCAGTCAAGAGCACAAGCTTAAGTGTAACAGGACAGACAGCTAATCCATATTTAGGTGGTGTTGTAGGGTTATTGTCGGGCGAAAACAATGCCTCTCTTACTATGACGAACAGCTATTGCACATCGCTTCTTACAGTTAATACAAGCACGTCGGGCTCAGAATCAGCAGCAGCCGTTGGTGGTCTTGTCGGCGGAACGGAAAATTCAAGAGTTCCATTCCTTGCGTATTGCTATACAACCTCGACAATTGACGCAACAGTCGTTGATAACAGGTCAATAGACGCCGTAAGCACGTATAGTGCAATGTTTGACGAAGAAGGCAAAAAAACAAATGACAAGGCTCTATTTAACTATGCTATAAATAATGATACATCCAAAGGCAATTTCAGTCATGTTTACTATTTAGGTCATAATTCAAGCACAACAACAATAAATGGTAATGACGAAAATTCGCTTTCTGCATATAATGCATGCGAGAGTTATGGCATAACCTATAGAACAAAGGTATTGAATGCAACTATTGGTTTAACTATAAACAACTATGGCACATCGTCTTTAGAATATGCTCAAAACTTTGCATTAACAAGTCCTACACTCTTAACAGGCACAACTGCGGATATTTTCTATAACTTGTACTCAGATATATATAGCACAACTAGAAGTCTTTTTACATACTCTAATACAAGCTCTAATACAAGTTATTCGCTTGCTGGAGAAACTTATGAATATGAAGATGGAGTTTATATTTTTAAGAAAACACTGGAAGATAATAAGACAATAACTGCTGATAATATTGAAAAAGATTATAATGGTGTGCTTAAAGTAATATATATAACAGCTAGCGATGATAGATATATTTATGGTACATACAATGACAGAACAGGTTTCTGGAAAGAAGGATTTACAAGTCCAACAGATAAATATGAGCAAACCATTGAAGCAACATCAATAGAAAAAATAATAATTGATTTTGATAAGGCTGACAAGCTTATTTATGATCACATGAGCAATAGTTATTCTCTTGCTGGAGATATCTATACTTACAATGAAAATAATGGCATTTATTCCTGCACAACAACTTTTGACGGCGGAACAACATTAGAGTATGGAGAAGCTGATTATGGTGTTCTTGATATAGCATATATCACAGCAAGCGGTACTAAATATACTTATGGAACATACAATGACAAAACAGGTTTCTTTAGATTGAATGCAGAGGGAGAGGTAGACAAAGATGAACAGGTACAGACGAGTCTTACAGTCGTATCAATCGAAAAAGTAATGCTTATAGAAAAAACAATTGCAAACACCGTTCTTGTAAATAGTGCTGGCACTAATTTTGAACAGATGACCGTGCGTGCTGGCACAGGTAATTCTCTAGCACTTGCGTATAGAAATATACTCACAAATACAATATATTATCAAACAGAAAGGGGATTTGAAACTGCAAGCGGAGCGACTCTCACCGACATTCCAACAATACCAGTTTGGAATACGTCTAGAACAGGCGTCAGCACGCTGGCATTTGAAAGTGAACTTGATTGGCTAAACAGATAGGCAAATGGAAAGCTGGGAGTTTTCCTAGCTTTCTAAGACCTTATCGCTTGCAATAAAACAAAAAATCAATAAAATCTTATTTGTTCGCCAAAAAATGTATAAAAAGTTGAAAAAATGTTAAAAAACTATTGACATTTTTTATCTACATGAGCTATAATGATATAGAATATTGGCTGTGAATAAGAAAATTATTGTTTTATAACTTAATAGGCGGGGACTATTATAGCATTTTTGTGCTATAAGGTCCTTTTTTGTGTTAGTTAGATAATTGAATAAAGCAGCAAATAAACAATTTGAAGGAGAGGCAAATGTCTGTAAATGTAAGAAAAGTAAAACAAGGTAAAACAGAAAGATATACTTTTGGTCATGCGGAAGAGCTTGTAAAAGTTCCACCACTTCTTGAAATTCAAAAGAAATCTTATAAAGACTTCTTAGAAAAAGGGATAAAAAAGGTTTTAGATGAATTTTTTCCATTAACTGATTATTCTGGAAAAGCAAAATTATATATCACAGAGATTTTGCCTTTTGCAAAACCTAAATATGATATCAAAGAATGCAAACGTCGTGGGGCAACATATTCTTCACCTTTAAAAGTAAAGGCTCGTTTTGTGGTTGAAGAAACAGGACAGGCGGTAGAGCAAGAGGTTTTCATGGGCGACGTACCTATGATGACAGAGCAAGGTTCATTTATATATAATGGAATTGAAAGGGTAGTTATCAATCAGATTGTAAGAGCTCCTAGCGTTTATCTTTCTCGCGAAAAGGATAACAACGCAACACTTCGTGCTCAAGTCATTCCTGTGCATGGTGCATGGATTGAAATTGAACAAGGAGCAAGTGAAAACTTAAAGATAGTTCTTGAAAGAAAGAATAAAATAAGTCTTGGCGTATTTTTAAAGTGTTTTGGTTTTACAAACGAAGAGATTTTAAAGTGCTTTGGTGACAACCGCTATATCAAAAACGTGCTTGAAAGAGAAACGCAAACAACACAAGAAGAAGCTTTGCTTGAATTTTCAAGAAAAACAAGACCGTCAGACGTTCCATCAGTGGAAAGCACACGAAGCTTCTTAAATGTTTCTTTCTTTACAGACGCATACTATAATCTATCAAGGGTTGGTAGATATAAATTCAACAAGAAATTAGGTCTAAAAAACAGACTCCCTGGGCTTATCAATGCTGACGACATCATTGTTGATGGAGAACTTCTTGTTCGTGCTGGAGAAGAATTTACAAAGGAGAGTGCAACAAAGGTTCAAAATGCAGGCGTCAATGAAGTATGGGTGCAAGTAAGCGGGAAAAAACACTTAATGCGTGGCAATAACCGCGTAACACTTTCAGAAGTATTCCCATGCAATCAAGAAGAACTTGGAATCTTTGAAGATGTCTACTATCCAGTTTTACAACAAATCTTAGCCGACAATAAGACGAAAGAAAAGAGAATTGAAGCTATCAAAAATAGCGTAAAAGACCTTATAATCACAACTCTCACAATGGATGATATCCTTGCAACAATCTCATGCTACCTTGACGTACTTGAAGACATCGCGGGAATTGATAAGATTGAACACCTTTCGAATAAGAGAGTTGCGACTGTTGGCGAACTTACTTGCAATGACTTTAGAAAGGGCGTAACAAAACTTGCAACAAATATCAAAGAAACCTTGCAAGGTCGCGAATTTGAAGAAGTAACGCCATCTCAAATTATGAACCCTAAGGCTGTAAATAAAGCCCTTCGCGATTTCTTCTCACAATCACAGCTTTCACAAATCATGGATCAAAAGAATCCACTTTCAGGTATAACACAGAAGCGTCGTGTATCTGCAATCGGTCCTGGCGGTATCAGAAAGGAGCGTGCAGATCCTGAAATCCGTGATATTCACTTTACACACTATGGAAGAATTTGCCCTGTCGAAACACCAGAAGGTCAATCAATCGGACTTATCAACACTCTTGCGACTTATGTAAGAGTAAATGACTATGGCTTCCTTGAAACTCCGTATAGAGTTGTAGATAAAGAAAGGGGAGTGGTTACAAAAGATATAGTATATAAGATGGCTGATGTAGAAAATGAAAGCTACATAGCTCAAGCTATAGAACCACTTGACGAAGAAGGTCATTTTATAAATAAACGTGTTATGTGTCGTCACGGCTCTGTGATGGAAGAAGTTCCAGCAAGCAAAGTTGACTATATGGACGTTTCTCCAAGACAAATGATTTCTGTCGCAACAAGTTTGATTCCATTCGTCAATGGAGACGAAGCTAACCGTGCCCTTATGGGTGCAAACATGCAACGTCAAGCAGTTCCTGTGCTTCGTCCTGAAGCTCCAGTTGTTGGAACAGGCATGGAAGCTATTGCTGCTCATGATAGCGGCTGCGTTCTTCTTGCAAAACGTGGTGGAACAGTAAAATATGTTTCTGCTGACGAAATTAGAGTGCTAACTGATAAGGGTGATGAAGATATCTACACTCTAACAAAGTTTGCAAAAGCCAATGATGATATTTGCTATAATCAACGTCCATGTGTTAAGAAGGGTGAAAAGGTTGAAGAAGGCGATGTCTTGACTGATGGCTATTCTACCGATCATGGAGAGCTTGCCGTTGGTAAAAACGTACTTATTGGTTATATGAACTGGGAAGGACAGAACTTTGAAGATGCCATTCTTATCAATGAAAGACTTGTCAAGGAAGATGTCTACACGTCAATCACCCTTTATGACCAAGAAATCAAGTGCCGCACAACGAAACTAGGTGATGAAGTTATAACTCGTGATATTCCAAATCTTGGTGAAGACGCACTCAAAGACCTTGATGAGAATGGTATTATAAGAGTTGGTGCTGAAGTTCATCCAAACGACATCTTGGTAGGTAAGGTTACTCCTAAGGGTGAGACAGACCTTACTCCTGAAGAACGACTGCTTCGTGCTATCTTTGGTGATAAGGCTAGAGATGTGCGAGACACATCACTTCGTGTTCAACATGGCAAGGGTGGCGTTGTAGTAGACGTTCAAGTGTTCTCAAAGAAAAATAAGGATGACCTTGAGCCAGGCGTAACAATGATGGTAAGAGTCACTGTTGCTCAAAAGAGAAAAATCTCAGTCGGCGATAAAATGGCAGGACGTCACGGAAATAAAGGTGTCGTTTCAATAGTTTTGCCAGAAGCAGATATGCCATTTATGGCTAATGGACAACCACTAGATATAGTGCTTAGCCCACTAGGTATTCCATCTCGTATGAACATCGGTCAGGTTATGGAAGTCCACCTTGGACTTGTCGCAAAAACTCTTGGTTGGAAGGTTGCAACTCCTGCATTTGATGGTGCAACAACAGAAGACATCAGAGAACTTTTAGTTGAAAATAATTTCCGCCCAGATGGAAAAGTTCAGCTCTACGATGGCAGAACAGGCGAACCATTTGACAATCTTTCCACTGTCGGCGTTAAGTATATGCTAAAACTAGAACATATGGTTGATTCTAAGATACATGCTCGTTCTATCGGACCTTATGCTCTTATCACGCAACAGCCACTTGGTGGTAAGTCACTCTTTGGTGGTCAAAGATTTGGTGAAATGGAAGTTTGGGCTCTTGAAGCTTATGGTGCAAGCCATATTCTGCAAGAAATGCTTACAGTTAAGTCGGATGACCTTAACGGCAGACTTAAGACTTATGAATCAATTATCAAAGGTCTACCTATTGCTGAGCCAGGCATACCTGAATCTTTCAAGGTTCTTGTAAAAGAGTTGCAAGCATTAGGGCTCGATATAAAGATTTTGACTGAAGGGAATAAAGAGATTTCTCTTAATGAACTCAGCCAAGACGAGGTTGATGCTCCAAATACTCTTGCCCAAGACACAGAGAAAGACCTTGAAGAAGGAATCTATGATTTTGATGCTCAGCCTTCAGATGACAACAAACTTACAGCCGAAGAGCAAGAAGATAAAGACTTTAAAGATGTGTTTGAAGAAAGCACAAAGAATAGTGAGCTCGATAATCTTGATATCTTTGACGATTTCGGTGACTTTGACGATTAAAATGAGACTATAAAATTTAAAATTTTCGCTTGTATAAAAACAATGAGCACAATATTTAAAAATCAATTTCAGATACTGACGTGGCAAATTAAAAGCGAAACTGCAAGAAAAATAAAGTAGGAGAATGTTATGTTTGAATTAAACAATTTTGATTCCATAAAAATAGGTATTGCTTCACCAGAGAAGATTAGAGAATGGTCTCATGGTGAGGTGACAAAGCCAGAAACCATCAACTATCGTACTCAAAAGCCAGAACGCGATGGTCTTTTCTGCGAAAAGATTTTTGGACCTAGAAAAGACTGGGAATGTCAATGCGGACGCTATAAAAGAATACGCTATAAAGGTGTAGTTTGCGATAAATGCGGAGTTGAAGTTACAAGAGCAAAAGTCAGACGTGAGCGTATGGGGCATATAGAACTAGCATCTCCTTGTACTCATATTTGGTATTTCAGAAATATACCTTCAAAGATAGGCACTCTTCTTGAAATGACCCCAAAACTTCTTGAGCAAGTGGTATATTATGTATGCTACGTTGTTCTTGACCCAAAAAAGACTGACCTTGCATATAAACAAGTCATCACAGATAAAGAATATGCAGATGCTTGTGAAAAATATGGTGCAGATGCTTTTGAAGTAGGTATGGGAGCAGAAGCTATCAAACGTCTTCTTGGCGAAGTTGACTTAAAAAAAGAGTCAAAGTCTTTAAAAGAGTCTTTAAATACTTTGAAAGGGCAACGCAAAATCAAAGCAATGAAGAAACTTGACGTTGTTGAATCCTTCCTTGCAAGTGGTAATAACCCAACATGGATGGTTCTTGATGTTATTCCTGTTCTTCCACCTGACCTTAGACCTATGGTTCCACTTGATGGCGGACGCTATGCAACAAGCGATTTAAACGACCTTTACAGAAGAGTTATCAACAGAAATAATCGTTTAAAGAAACTTATTGAGCTGGGAGCTCCTGACGTTATTGTTCGTAATGAAAAACGTATGCTTCAAGAAGCCGTTGACAACCTTATCGACAATGGTAAACGCGGCAAGGCCGTTCAATCTTCAAAGCAAAGAGACTTGAAATCACTTACAGCAATGCTTGGTGGTAAACAAGGACGCTTTAGATTAAATCTTCTTGGTAAACGTGTAGACTATTCAGGACGTTCAGTTATTGTTGTAGGTCCAGAACTTAAGATGTATCAATGTGGTCTTCCAAAAGAGATGGCACTTGAACTCTTTAAGCCATTTATTATGAATAGACTTGTAGACCTTAATAAATCAAACAATATTAAGGCCGCAAAGCGTATGATAGAAAAAGAGAAGCCTGTGGTATGGGATATCTTGGCGGATGTTATTAAAGACCATCCAGTATTTCTTAACCGTGCTCCAACACTGCACAGACTTTCTGTTCAGGCATTTGAACCAGTGCTTGTTGAGGGTAGGGCAATAAAGCTTCACCCAGCATGCTGCGAAGCTTTCAACGCAGACTTCGATGGTGACCAAATGTCAGTTCACGTTCCTTTGTCTATTGACGCACGCACAGAAGCAAGAACACTTATGCTTGCATCAAACAATATTTTGAAATTGTCAAATGGCGAGCCTATTGTAACACCATCACAAGATATCGTTCTTGGCTGTGCTTATATGACAATGATTAAGCCTGGTTCACTTGGTGAAGGCAATGTATATTCTTCTAAGGAAGAAGCAATCATTGCATATCAAACTCAAAATCTTCATATTCAGGCTAAGATTAAAGTTAGAATTGAAAGAGAAGTTGATGGTAAAAAGTATTCTAAACTCGTTGAAACAACAGTTGGTAGAATTTTATTTAATGAGAAGATTCCTCAAGATTTAGGCTTTGTCGATAGAAGCAAAGAAGAAAATATTTGTGAGCTTGAGTTTAATAGAAATGTCGTTAAGAAAGATTTGCGTGCCATTTTAGCTCGTGCTTACGATAAGTATGGCACAACAGCCTGTGCTAAACTTGTTGATATTATCAAGGAAACAGGTTATAAATATTCCACACTAGGTGCATTGACTGTAAATGCCTTTGATATTGAAGAACCAAAAGGCAAAAAGGAAATTATAACTGAAGCTGATCAAAAAGCACTTGAAAATGAAAAACTTTTCAAACGTGGTCTTATCACGTATGATGAAAAGGTTAGAAACAACATTCAACTTTGGGGAGAGACAAAGGCAAAGGTTGAAACTGCTTTGTTTGATGGTATGGATGAACTAAATCCATTCAAAGTTATGTGTATCTCAGGTGCTCGTGGTTCTAAAGACCAGCTTAACGCTCTTTGTGGTATGGCAGGTATTAAGACAACAGCATCAGGTGAAAAGATTGATGTTCCAATTAAGTCATCATTCGTTCATGGACTTACTCCAATCGAGTATTTCCTAACAGCTCGTGGTGCAAGAAAGGGTTTAACTGATACAGCGTTAAAAACAGCCGATTCTGGATATTTGACACGTCGTCTAGTAGACATCTCACAAGATGTAGTGGTTACGACTGAAGATTGCTTTGCAGATGCAGGTGAAAAAGTCAAAGGCGTTTGGGTAAGCGACCTTGTTGTAGATGGCGTTGTTCAAGAATCTTTAGCTGAAAGAATCTACGGCCGCGTAGCCGTTGAAGATATAGTAAATCCTGAAACTGGCGATGTTATAGTTGAAGGCAATACCATGATAACTAAAGAACAATCAGAAGAGATTGAGAAGGCTGGAATTAAGAAAGTTCAAATTCGCTCACTCTTCACTTGTCGCTGCAAACATGGTGTTTGTGCTAAATGTTATGGTAGAGACCTTTCTAATAAAAATATGGTTACAATCGGCGAAGCTGTTGGCATTGTTGCTGCTCAGTCAATTGGTGAGCCAGGAACTCAGCTTACAATGAGAACCTTCCACTCAGGTGGTGTTGCTTCTGCTCTTGATATCACTCAAGGTCTTCCTAGAGTTGAAGAGATTTTTGAAGCAAGAAAACCAAAGGGCGAAGCACTGTTGTCTGAAGTTGCAGGCAAACTAACAATCAAACAAGACGCAAAATATTACTATTTCACAGTTGCCTCTAGAGAAGGCGATATTGAATATGAAGCAAAGAAACCTGTTGTTCTTATGGTAAAAAATGGTGAAACTGTTGAACCAGGGACTCAACTTACTGCAGGTGCAATAAATCCTTCAGACCTTCTTAGAATGAAAGGTGTCAAAGGACTTCAAGAGTATCTTCTCAATCAAGTTATTTCAACATATCGCGGTCAAGACGTTAAAGTTAACGATAAGCATGTTGAGATTATCATACGTCAAATGCTTAAGAAAGTTAAGGTTGAAAATGCAGGAGATACAAATCTTCTACCTGGCGAAATTGTTGATGTATATAGAGTTGATGAAGAAAACGATAGAATCTTGCAAGAAGGCGGCGTACCTGCCACTGTTAAGAGAATACTTTTAGGTATAACAAAGGCATCTCTTTCAACAGAAAGCTTCCTGTCAGCAGCTTCCTTCCAAGAGACATCAAGAACTCTAACAGATGCTGCAGTTAAAGGAAAAATTGATAATCTTTTAGGCTTAAAGGAAAACGTTATTATTGGAAAACTTATTCCAGCAGGAACAGGTATCAAAAAATATCGTTCAGTTATGCCAATCGTTGTTAAGGATGAAACAACTGAAAGTCAAGATTTTGTGATAACTGATGCAATAGCCGAATAAAGGTGTAAATTAACAAAAGACTTACTTAAATCGGGTGGTCGCTTCAGAGCGAATCCAAAAAGTAAGTCTTTTTTGTTTTTGATAAAAAATCATTTTGATATTTCGACAAAATTTGCTATTATTTTTATGTGAAAATAAAAATTGAAGGCAAGCGTCTATTGGCACTTATTTTAAGTTTGGTTATTCTTGCAGTTAGTATAATTTTACTGCTTGTATTCTTTATTTTGTCGAAAGGTAATTCATCTGCAGAACAGATAATATTAAGAATAAATGCAAATGATGCAGTGATGTTTTGCGGCGAGACGCGTGAAAAATATTATGACGTAAATATTGATGATGCAGATGTTACAATAGATGTAGACTATGAAGGAATAATTGAAATAAATCATGAAAGAATTGTGGCACTAAGAAGCGGAAGCGTTACTGTCACCTTAACGGCAAAGTTTAAAGAATCTATTTCGAAAGATACTTTCGTTGTAACCGTTTTAAGCCAGGATTATAGCTTTAATATTCTTCCATCTGCTAATTGTGAGTATAAAAATGAAATTTTGTACGCAAGCTCAACTGCTTTACAATTTAATATTGAACTATATGATTTAAAAGGCGATGTCATTCAAAATCCAGACATTGAATATAGTGCAAGCAATGGTGCAATTTTGCAAAAGCAAATAGGTAGTTTTATATTGCTTTCAGAAAATGATTGTATTCTTTATTTCAATGTAGAAGACCTTGATTTTAACTTTGAAATTGAAGTAGTTATAGTGTAAAATGATTATAACAAGGGGTGAAATATGAAAAAGCAAGGTTTGGTTTTAGCTTTAATGCTTAGCTTTTCTTTTTTATTTTGCATCAGTTGTTCAGGCAAACAAGAGCAAATCATGGGCGTGTGGTGGTGGAATAGTCATCTAGGCAGCGAGTACTTAGATTTTGCAGTAGAAAATGGCGTTAATGAAATATACTATTGTGAAGGCAGTTTAGATGAGACCTCCGCTAGTTTTATTGCTTCTGCCAATGAAAGAGACATTGATGTCTATTGGCTGATAGGCGAAGTTGAATGGTTGAGAAATCCGCAAGGACTATATGATGAGATTGAAAGATTTATTTCATACAACAACTCCAGCAGCCAAAAATATAGCGGTGTGCATCTTGATATTGAGCCGCACCAAGATGATAATTTTGACCAAGAAAGGCAACTACTTTTATATAATTTTATTGACTTAATTTATAATTTAAAACAAAGTTATCCGCAGTTGCAGTTTGATTATGATATAGCCTTTTGGCTAGATGACGAGATAACTTATAAAGGAGTTCAAAAGCCAGCATATCAACATATTATTGACTATGCAGATCGCACTTTTATAATGAGTTATCGCGATAGCGGCGAAGGTATGCTCAGCGTTGCAGACGAAGAATTAGAATACGCAAAATCTATAAACAAAACAGTTGTTTTAGGGGCAGAGACAGGCGATACCGAAGAAGATGAAATAGTGACCTACTTTCAAGAAGGAAGGGAGTATATGGACAAACAACTCCAACTAGTTAAAGCTTCCATTACATCAAACTTTGGAATATCAATCCATCATATAGCAAGTTGGTTTGAAATGAAAGATTAAAAAGTCTTAAAGATTACAGAAAGTGCAGTTTAGAGTACTGTAAAAAAAGCGCTACCGCCGTTATGCTTCGCATTAAATGCGAAACTAGGCAGAAGCGCAGTTTTTTTGTGTTGGTAGCCTCAAGGGGAATCGAACCCCTGATTCCGCCGTGAGAGGGCGGCGTCTTAACCGCTTGACCATGAGGCCGAATTTACTTTGTTATTGTAGCAAATTTTTACATCTTTTGCAAGTGTTTTTAGCGTTTATTATATGAATATTTTTCAATTATTTTGTTTTTAGCCGCTTTTACGCTATAATAAACCATAAAGGAGCATTTAATGTTTGGTAGAAAGGTAAAGATAGGTATAGCTTTTGGCGGTGGTGGCACAAGAGGTTTTTCTCATCTTGGAGCAATAAAAGCGTTTGAAGAATTTGGCATAAAATTTGATTTTGTTGCTGGCACAAGTGCTGGTAGTTTGGTTGGTGCCTTCGTTGCTGCAGGCTATTCTTATGAAGAAATGTATGACATCGTAAAAAATTTGCGTGAAAAAGACATTCGCAAGAATTTAATACCATTCACGCCATCTAAAATAGATGGTGTGGGTGAAATTATAACCAATAACTTAGGGGATATAAATATAGAAGACTTAAAAATCCCTTATGCTGCGGTTGCTGTTGACATAAAGTCAACAAAAGAGATATGCCTTGCAAAGGGTAATCTTGCCAAAGCGGTCATGGGAAGTTGTGCCGTTCCAGGCGTTTTTACGCCAGTCATCTATAATGACATGATTCTATGTGATGGCGGGCTTCAAAACACAATACCAGCAGACGTGCCAAGATATTTTGGTTGCGATTATGTGATATCTATTGATGTAAATAAGTCGCGAACCTATGGCACAGATTCAAC
This sequence comes from Clostridia bacterium, assembly GCA_963930145.1. Taxonomy (GTDB): domain Bacteria; phylum Bacillota; class Clostridia; order Christensenellales; family UBA1242; genus Caccovivens. The sequence goes on along the minus strand of CAWVLM010000054.1, from coordinate 5,804 downwards.
AAAGGTGCTTGACGTTCTTATGTGCTCAATAAGAATTCTTATGAAAAGTAATGCAGTTCGTGGGTATGTTAATTCTGATGTTATCATAGCACCAGAGACCAAGCGTTTTAAGTCTACAAAAACAGATGGCATGGACGAGATGATAGAAGAAGGCTACAAGGCGGCAGTGGACGCCATGCCACGAATAATGGAAGTGTTCAATAAAAGAAGAAAGCATAAATTAAGGGCCTTTCCAAGTGATGTAACAATAATTAAATGAAAAAGGAAATAAAGAAACTAAAGAAAAAAGAGATAAAAATAAAAAGCGATATTCTTGTGCGAAGTAGCCTTACAGTGCTTTTCACAGCTATTTTTCTTGTCATATTTTTTGCCTGTGGCGGGCTATTGTATTTTTACAATGTAGTTATTGTAGACAAATTTCAAGGCTATGATTTTCAGGTTCACTTTATAGATGTAGGGCAGGGCGACAGCATTTTGGTAAAATTCCCAAACGACCAAACAATGCTTATAGATGCTGGAGATGCTAGTGAAGGAGAAAATGTCGCATCATATGTAAATAATTTTTTAAAAAGTGAAGGTCTGACAAACCTAGATTACATGGTTTTAACGCACTCTGATGCCGACCATATAGGTGGAGCGATAGAAGTGCTTGAGAAAGTTGATGTTGCAACAGTTTATAGGCCTAAAGTATATACGCTTGAAGAAGCTGCAGATATGCCAAGTGAAAACATTATGATTTCAGAAACGCAAACATATGCCAATGTGATTTCACTTATTGCAGAAAAAAGATGCAACGTAATCTATAGCGAGCAAGGCATAGAACTTAATTTAGGTGGCTGTCACGTTGAATTTTTGTCTCCAATTAGCAGTTATTATTCATCAACAAATAATATAAGTGCTGTTATAATGATGACCTATCAAACAAAAAAGTTTTTGTTTACAGGTGACGCTGAAGATGCGATAGAAGAAGAGTTAATTTTGCAATATGGCGACTATTTAAAAGCTGATGTTTTAAAGGTTGCTCATCACGGCTCTTCTAGCTCTTCAACCGAAGAATTTTTAAAGTTTGTCAACCCAGAATATGCCATTTTTTGCGTGGCACAAAATAGGGACCTGCCATCGGTAGAAGTTTTGAATAGATTTCATGATATTGGCAGCCAAATTTTGACAACCTCATCAAACGGAAGTATTGCTTTAACAATTGAAAATGATGGCATCATTTATGCGATAGCACCTATTCCAAACATGGATATAGCCCTTTTAATATCAATATATGTGATTTTACTTATTTTTTCATGGGGAATAAGACCAAAAGAACAGCCCAAACGCCGCAAGGATATTATAAGAGATAATAGCGAAAACAATTCCAATATTTAATTGTACAATTTTTTATTTTATGATATCATATCTATATGATAAAAAAGAAAAATCCTAAAAATATGGTGATAATTTCACTTGATGAAAAATTCACAAAAAATGTTGCCAAAACTCTTGCGGATATGCTTGATATGTATTTTGCTGATTGCAAAGAGCTTATTGCCTATGAGCTAATAAATCCAGAAGAGATTTTACAAAAATGTGGTTTTGAATACTTCAAAAAACGGGAAAAGGGCGTTGTATCAAATTGTGCAGATTATGAAAACACTGTTATCTCGGTAAGTTATGAATTATTTAAGGAATACTCCGAACTTTTTAAAAATTCCTATAACGTATATCTCGAACTTCCCAAATTAAAGCTGAAAGAGCCACCAAATAAGATAGCCTATCAAAGCCGTGACGAATTTTTAAAGAATAATTCGGATATGACATTGTCATTTGATAGAAAAGCAGTTTTATCGGCTGCAAAACAAATAGTATGCAGGTTAGGAGATGAATTATGAATATAATTGATAAAACATTAAATTATGTTAAATCAATAACAGCCCAGTCTATTTCAAATGCTGGCAGTGGACACACGGGAGCAGCTCTTGGCACAAGTGCAATAATGCTTGCTTTATTTAAGGACCATTATAATTTTGATGTTTCTGACACTGATTTTTTAAATAGAGATAGATTTGTTATGTCAAATGGGCATGCTTGTCCTGTTTATTACACACTGTTATCACTTTTTGGCTTTGATGTTTCGCTCCAAGACTTAAAAAATCTGCGTGTGCTTGGATCCAAAACGCCAGGGCATCCTGAATATCATACAACTGATGGCGTTGAAGTTTCAACAGGTCCACTAGGGCAAGGAGTTGCAAATGCAGTGGGAATGGCTCTAGCTTCTTCCATCATGGCAGAGCGATTTAATAGCGTAGGTTTTTCTATTATCGACAACTATACCTATTGTCTTGCGGGCGATGGCGACCTTATGGAAGGCGTTGCACAAGAAGCATGTTCTCTTGCAGGCACTTTAAATTTAAATAAACTTATCATTTTGTATGATTCAAATGAAGTCACGATGGACGGCTCGCTTAATTTATCAAATAGAGAAAATGCTGCAAAAAAGTTTAAAGCTATGGGTTGGAGCGTTATTAGATGCAAAAGGGGGAACAATTTCCACGCCTGTTCAAGAGCTATTGAAAAGGCAAAAAAACAGAGCAATCCTACTATTATCATTTTTGAAACCACAATTGGAATAGGCACGGAAAAAGAAGGGACCTCGTCAGTCCATGGGCTTGCGTTAAATAAAGAAGAACTAAAGGTATTCAATAGCAAACTTGGTGTATATGAAAATTTTTATATTCCAAATGATGTTCGAGATTTTTGTATGGCAAGCTCTAGACGGGGTAAACTTAACCATGAAAAATGGAATCAAAATTTAGCTGTCTATGCAACGTCTAATCCAGAACTTTATAGACAGTTTGTAAATTTCTTTGATAGAAAACGTATAGACCTTGAGAAGCTTGTCCGCATATCTTATAAGTGGGAAGGGTTAAGCGGAAGAGAACTGAACAAGATTGTCTTTAATGAAATCGCTGACAAACTTTTGCAAGTGGTTGCAGGCAGTGCTGACGTTACAAATTCCACAGGCTGCTATATAGAAAATGGAGGGAACTATAACACGGGAAACCGCCGCGGCAGAAACATACATTTTGGCGTGCGTGAGCATGCAATGGCTGCTATTATGAACGGTGTAAGTTTGTATGAAGATTTCATTCCATTTTGCTCAACATTCCTAGCATTTTCAAATTATATGCTTCCAAGTGTGCGTCTTGCAAGTATGATGAAATTAAATGTAAATTATATCTTTACTCATGATAGCATATATGTGGGAGCAGATGGTCCAACTCATCAACCCATTGAGCAGCTTTCTCTTCTTCGCTCTACAATTGGTCTTAAAGTGTTCAGACCATGTGATGCCAGCGAACTTCTAGCAGGCTACAATCATGTTTTGTCTGGAGAAGGACCTGTTGCCTTTGTTTTGTCGCGGCAAAAGATGCAAATTGTTGATGGAAAATATAAAGAAGCACTGCAGGGCGGCTATATTTTAAAGCCCGCTCAAAAAGCTGTAGATATTGTGCTATACGCAACAGGCAGCGAAGTCGGACTTGCTTTAAATGTCGCCAAAGAACTTAGCAAAAAATATGATGTTTCTGTAGTTTCTTTCCCATGTCTTGAAGTATTTGAAGAGCAGTCTACAAGTTATAAAAATAGAGTTCTTCAAAAAAATGCACATCTTCGCGTTGCAATTGAAGCGTCAAATGATACAAAGTGGTATAAATATGTTGGAGACAATGGTTTAGTCATCGGGGTAAACAATTATCAGGGCAGTGGGAATGGGGCAGAAGTTTATAGTAAAGCTGGTTTTAACGAAAAAGATATAATAAGACAAATCAATAGAAAACTTGCTCATGACGAGAATTAGTAGCTGCACATATTTTCATAAATTCAAATAAAGGTTTTTTCGATAAATTACGCCAAAATCAAACAAAAAATCTTAAAACAATTAAAGCATTAAAAAACATCTCTTAGTATAATATATAAAGAGGTGTTTTTATGTTAAATAAAAAGAGCATTGTTTTAAATGGGGTAGAAGATAAGTCAGAGAGAGCAGTTTTAACGCTTGAAAGTGATGGCGATATGATAAACGGAAGGCTTAGACTCTATAATTTTGGCTTAGAACCAAAGGGAATAATCACACTTGGAATAAATGATGGAAAGAGTATAATCAAGGCAGGGTTAACGCACTCATCGGGCATGCTTTTTACGTTTAAAAGTGAGCTTAAAAAGATACCTGAAAAATTTTCTTGCGCGGTTGTGAATTTTGTAGGCGGCAAGGCAAGACCGCTACTTTATGGAAGTAGCGATGGCTATGTAGATAAAGAGCAGGTGTTTGACGCTGCGATAAAATCGCTATCAAAAAGCAAAAACGCACAAGAAGTTGAAAAAGTGCTTGATAAATATAATATAGATTACGCTGACGCCGAAAAAGAAGAAATAGAAAATTCTATAACTCAGGCTATGGCAGAAAGCGAAATATGCAATAAAAATTGTGAAAACTGCGAATATAAAAAATATTATTTTTCGCACATTCGTAAAATGAGCGAGAAAACCGAAGAAAAGACTGACGAAATAGAAAAAAATGAGCCTATAATAAATAAATTCTATCAAGAAATGAAAGGGCAAATAGACAACCTTTTTGAAAATAATCCAAATGAAGATTATCTTGAAAAACTTATTCCAGATTCAAAATGGGTTAAAGTAAATATAGATTCAAGCGGTGACTACTATGTGCTCGGACTTATATATGAGAGCGACAAGTTAAAATATATTTGCTATGGCGTGCCAGGAGTTTACCAGAGATTTCCGCCAAGAGAACTATCTGGCTTTCCTGTTTGGTTTCCGCTCGACGAAAATAAGCCAGAAGGTTTTGGCTATTGGCTGTCTTATCAGGATGCCGATAGTGGGGAAAGTGTCAAAGCGGTTATAGTATAAGGGGGAGTATGAAAATTTTTTTGATTGTTATTTTCGCTTTGCTTGTGTTTATGCTTGTTATTTTTGCCACTTATCTAATAATAGGTGCAATAGCCTTCAGATTTTCACTTTCTCGAAAAGGTAAATTAAAAAGGGGAATTGAATTAAAAAATCAAATTCAAGAAAAAGACGATAACGCTTTGCAAGAATATTTTTCTTCTGATAATTTTGAAAAACTGTCTATTATAAGTAGTGATGACCTAAAACTCTACGGCTTTTATAAAGATAATGGTCAATCACGCCTTGCAATTTTCGTGCATGGCTATGGCGGAACGCATTTTGACATGTATAACTATGCAAAAATCTATGAAGCACTAGGATATGATATTTTTGCAATGGACTTGCGTACTCATGGTGAAAGCGAAGGCGAAATTTTAACAATGGGCTTATATGAGCACTATGATTTAGTCAAATGGATAGACAAGATGCTTTCAATAAAACCAAATTATAAAATAGTGTTGCATGGAATATCTATGGGAGCAAGCACCGTTTGTATGACTCTTGGTGAAATTTTACCAAACAATGTTATTTGCGGCATAGAAGATAGTGGTTATGATAATGCAAATAATGAGCTTTATCACGTTTACTCCAAAACCAAATTTTTGTCAAAATGGTTTTATAAAATTTTTTATCATTTCACAAAAAATACAAAAGGCTTAGATTTAAAAGCGATAGATGCATGCGAAAAACTTAAAGACTCAAAACTGCCTGTGCTTTTTATTCATGGAGAAAATGATAATTTTGTTCCAACAAGCATGGTTTATAAGCTGTATGATTGTATTCCAGACAGCAGAAGGGCATTGTATATTGGCAAAGATGCAACCCATATAAAGAGTATTGAAATAAAT